>NZ_JBSWYJ010000006.1:0-209716 GCF_056161045.1 Flammeovirga sp. AWQ4_249 | reverse complement strand
TTCATCCACTTGAGGTGCTGTAAACGTTGGCATAGATGCATTTACATCGGATAATGTAATGCCTTCTGGTGCTGTCCATGTCAATACTGCCTCAGCTGGTATTGATGATGATCCATCTAATGTTACTTCATCTCCTTCATTCACCATTTGATCATCTCCTGCTTTAGCCATTGGCATAATAACTTCCGCTACATTCTTCACTGTCACAACCACTTCATCTGTTGATGTTTCTTCACCATAAGTAACTGTAAGTGTAAATGTATATTCCATATCTTCATCCACTTGAGGTGCTGTAAACGTTGGCATAGATGCATTTACATCGGATAATGTAATGCCTTCTGGTGCTGTCCATGTCAATACTGCCCCAGCTGGTGTTGATGATGATCCATCTAATGTTACTTCATCTCCTTCATTCACCATTTGATCATCTCCTGCTTTAGCAATAGGAAGTTCTTTTTCCTGAGTATTCAAAACAGTAATCACAACCTGATCTTCTACTGTCAATGCTCCTTTTTGGACAGATAGCGTCACAGTAAATTCTGTATCTTCATCAACTAATGGAGCTATAAAACTAGGCATTAGTGTTTCAGCATTAGTAATAGATAGTGCATCACAAGACCATAATACAGATAAATCTTCAGATGAATTATATTGTCCACTTAAACCTACTTCATTTCCTTCTTCAACAGTAATATCATCTCCAGCATGAACTACTAATTCTATATCATTTTCCATTAAGCTTAAGTCATCAAAATAAAGGATAGCTTCACTAGAATTTGCTGAAGGTAAAATGTTTAATTTTGAAGAAATCACATCACCAACCATAGCTTCCGCTCTAAAGCTTTCAGTAATTTCTATTTCTTTCTCAAATTCAACCCATTCACCAATTACCACAGGAACTCCCCAACCTAAACTTGGATTTGTAACAGCTACTTTTGCACCATCAAACCAAGCATTGTTTGGCATAAGTCTCAAATTGATTACATTAAATGTCATCGCATCTGCTTTTACTTTTCCTTTAAGAATATATGATTTTCCAACTGTAAGATCGAAAAATGCTGCATCAGCAGTTGCAATTTCTTTTGGAGTATCATGTGTACCACCTATTTGACCAGATGATTCAATTCTTAAACTCTTTGTACTTTCTGAATTCTCTGTAGGTACTTCATCAGATAATGTGATTGTAATACCGTCTGTTTGCTCCAATCCTTTCCATCCTTCAATTAGTCCTTGTTCAAAACCACCATTTACTAATAATTCTTTACCTAAGATAATTGCTGATTTTACAGAAATAGTCACTTGAGCTTCTTCAGAAGATAATTCTCCATCATTTACAACCAATGTAAAAATATAATCTGTTGGATCGACTACATCTGGTGCTGTAAATGTTGGATTTGCAATTGTAGCATCTGATAATGTGATACCTTCAGGTGCTGACCAATTATACGTCAACTCATCAGCATTTGGATCAAAAGAACCACTACCATTTAATTCATAAACTGTTCTTGAACCAATTAATGCATTTACTCCAGCATTTGCTGTTGGTGCTTGATTATCAATTTGCACCGTAACATTCATAGTTTGATCCATATCTGTAATTTCAAAAGTACCTTCTTGTGTAACAAAAAGAGTTTTTGAAATAGTATATGTGTAAGTGCCAGGAAGCATTTGTTCAAATGTAGCCGCACCCATCTCATCCGATGTCATTGTTTCATTATATGTATTATCATCAGTTACTTGAATTGTTGCACCTATAAGTACTTGATCTTTTGAATCAACAAGATTAAAAGTTGTCTTATAAACTTCTACAGCATCTGAAACTAATGCTACTATTTTTGGCTCTCCACCTACAACTGCCTCAACTGAACCTTCGGTTGTTTTATACCCATCTGCTGATACTTCATATGTATATGTACCGGGTAACACCAAATAATCAATTTGTCCTTCTGCATCCGTTGTATAGTTCATTCCATCTATTGCAACATTAGCACCTTCAACAGGTGTTGTGCCGTCAGATTGAGTTACTGTAATTGGGAAAGAAATATAAGTTAAGATACCATCAAATGCACCTTCTCCAAAGCCCTTTAAAACAGCAAAAGAATTTTCTCTCATCATCCAGTAACCTTCATCTGTAAAATCCAAGTTAGGGTAATTCGATGATTGTAAAAGTTCTTCTGAATTAAGAATTGTTACACCTGATACTGTATTGGGTTGACCAGTAGTTGAAATAGCATATACTCCTTCTACTGTAGCACTTCCTGCAGTTCCTCCAACACCTATAGCTGCTTCACCTTTTACAACCGTTCCATAGAATACAGAATTAGAAATGGTCGTTCCAGCAAGTGCATTTTGTTTATCACCCGTTAATCCTCCATTATTTTTTAACCAAGAAGCATTTATTTTGACATCTACTAAACAGTTTGAGATGGAATTGCCATTAAATTTTCCAACAAGACCACCTACGCCACCTGCTGCTTTTACTTCACCACCAAGTAGAAAACAGTTTTCAATGGATGATGCAGCCCATTCTAACTGCCCTACTAATCCACCGACTCTTTGTGAGTTTCCGATACTAGAAAAGTCAACATTGATATTTTTAAAACCTAAATTTTTAATCACAGCATTTTGTCCCGAACCGATAAAACCTCCAAATAAGAAATCTTGTTCTGGATGTGGGGTTACTGTTAAATTTGAAATGATATGATAATTTCCATCAATTGATCCTTTAAAATGATGTTCACTACCTAAAGCTTCTCTCCAACCTATTGGATGAAAAGTCTCTCCATCCATATCAATGTTTGCTGTTAAAATAAAATTATTTCCTGCTCTCCATAATGTAGAATCTCCATCCAAAAGTTGTAGATCAGCTACAGATGCAATTTGATAGGGATTTTCTGCTGTACCATCTCCTCCCGTAAACTCTTGAGCATAACTTCCCACACTTATTAGGAGCAATAAAATGATGTGTAAAAATTTCTTGTTCATAAATTCATTTCTAATAATAATACAGAGATTATCAACCAAACGATTAAGTAGCCTTTGTCACCACATACTCTGACAAGCTCGGTTTGTTGTTATGTGATTCATCAAAAAAGTCAGAATTATTATTTCCAAAAAACGCTGGTAGATGATGTTCTCTATGTATCGATGAAAAATTAATTAATATTTGTAAATATTGTAATATTAGATGATTGCTATAGGGGTGAGATCGTCAAAAACATAGGGGTCAAATTTTATTCCCCTATTTAATAATTCAAACACCGTTGTACTTTCACTAGAAGAAAAAGATAAAGTTTCGTGAATTTTTAACACGAAACTTTATTGTCAGTCTCTCTCATCCATTTCAATTCGCTCTGTAAAAAGTCTCAATGCAAACTGAGATATTCTAGCTCATCAGTCATAATTACAATTATCAAATAAGGTTAAGTTGGAAGGCTTTCATTATTTAATCTAATTGTAATTAATAGCTTTAATCAACTATTATTATCAGTCACAAGTAAATTGATTTCTCTCAGATTATACTTCTGAAATACTTATTAAAATAGGGGTGAAATAAATCACCCTCCTATTTGATATAATATCACATCATTGTAAATGAAATATGATCCATGGTATAATTCATATTCATATAAGAAAGCAACCTTCTAGAAAGAAAGTTGCTTTTTTATGACCTTCATATAAAGTTATCTATCCAATGTATTCTTATAATAAGGATTGTTTTTGCTGTTTTTCCATTCGTAACTCAAAACCATTTAAATAAACAGGTACATCTTGAGCATGATTCTTAAGAATTAACTGTACTGGGGATTTTCCATCTGAATGAATGATAAATTCTACATTAGAAGGGTATCTATCTCCTATTTTTTTACCGCTTGAAGGTTCAATTGATGGGACAACTATTCTTTGTCCTTTTGCATCTTTAGCATCAATTTGATATGTTCTTCGCTTTTTTTCAAGTATTGCTGTACCCTTCACTTTTGCCAAAACTTTAATAGAGTGATGGTAAGTTTTTAAGCGGTATTGACCTTTTGGTAAATCATTTATTGTCATTATCAATTCATCATCTCCTTTTACATTTACTCCATCCATAGAGATGTAAGGTTGATTTCCTAGAAGTCCCCAAGCCGTTGTCCATTCTAATTTCCCCTTTTTAGAGGCAATAGAAACTGATGCATTTTCATAATCATTCAATACAAAAGTCGAGTTAACATCTCCATCCCATCTTTTCCAATCAAATTGTAGTAGTTGCTCTTTCGCTCCCATATCAACACGAACAATTGGAAAATCATACACTTCCTGGATTTTATTTTCTCGCACATTACGATTGTATTTGACTGTTATACCTTCTATAGAAGCAGATTTCAAACCCTTTGCTTTTGCTGTGATTTTAAAATTACCTTCCAAAAGTGTTGATTGTAAAATAATAGATGCAACTCCCCAATAGGCTTCATTTGGATTCGCTCCAATTTTTTCATCTCCAATTAATTGTCCTTCTCCTTCTATAAAAAATGTTACGGAAGATGAATTATTAATCACATGATTCCCTTCTTTGTCTACAATATAAGCTCTAACCATTCTCATGTCAGAACCACTAGCAAGGAAAGGTTGATCTTGATTTTCTATTACTAATTTTAATGCATAAGCTTTACCATATTTTTTTAGCTCATATTGTGCTACTTCTACACCTCTAACTAATCCTTTGGCATAAAGATTACCTCTTTCTTCAGCTAAGTTAAATGTATAAGAAGGGTGATTACAATGGATTCTATTGGGGTCATTGTCTGGTTTTTGTTTGCTAACCAATACCCCATTATTATATAATTCTACTTCATCACAATTACTAAAAATGACTACTTTTGAAGGATCTGTATTTGCCCTTTCATCGGCGATATAAACCATTGGTACCTTGGTCATTTCAGATTTATACCAATAATTTACAGGATTAGGAACTCGGTAAATAGAAAATGGTCTATCTTTTCTCAACCCCCAATCTTTTTGAAAAGAGAAATAATCATGTGCAGTCCATAACGCTACTCCAAAACGATTAGCAGATGCTCTAGATTTAGAAACTTCATATTGATTTCTTATAGCATCATCTGAAGAACCATGTTCACATAAAAATGAAAAATCATTTTCTGTTACAGGCATATTATGATAATCCATTGGTGTATAAATATCTGCTATACCTGAATGTACAGGACCTGTCCAAGGTGAACCATTAGAACCTGTCATACGTGTGGGATCTTCTTCCTTACAAGCAAAATGTAATCTTTCTACAGGTCCTCTATGATTTAATCCTCCACTCCACGTTAATATTGAAGGATGATTTCTATGATTTCTAATCATCACTCTAGTTGCTTGTTCTAGATTATCAAACCATTCTCCTTCTACAAAATGAATCCAAGAAGGTGCTTCTTCCATCAATAAAATTCCTAATTCATCACAAGCTTCAATAAATGAATTGTCATGAGGGTAGTGAGCTAATCTAACGACATTATATCCCGTTTCTTTAAATTGTAAAGCATCTTTACGATGTAAACTATTCGGTACAGCATCACCAATAAATGGATATGCCTGATGTTTGTTTACTCCTATTAATTCTACATTTTCACCATTCAATAAAAATCCCTTACCATCAATAAATTCAAATTTTCTGATACCTAATGGATTTTCAACCATATCAGATAATTTCCCATTTTGATAAATAAGGGTTTGTACTCGGTATAAATAAGGGTCTTCGATAGACCATAATCGTAGATTTTCAGTGATACCGGTTGTCTGATTAAAAGTGAAACTGTTTCCTGGGTTTATGGTATTTGATTTTGAAACTTTACGAACAACGTATCCATCCTTATCAATAATTCTCTGTACAACTTTACATTCTACAGTTTGTTGGTTTTCATTTTTTACAGTAGATCGAATATTGACCGTTGCATTAGTACGAGATACTGAAGGCGTGGTAACAAATACTCCCGCATATTGATCTTCCCAATCAAAAGTAAGATGTAATGGATTTTTTACTACTAAGTATACATCTCTATAAAGTCCACTAAAAAGTATGTAATCTCTTCTATCTCCATCAGGTGGAATATTTGGATTCAAACGATTATCCACACTTATGACAATATTGTTAGGTTGTCCATCTTTATGAACATAAGCGGTAATGTCAAAATGAAAAGGTGTAAAACCACTTACCATGTCTTCTCCTACATATTCTCCATTCACCCATAATTTTGTATGTTGATGTGCTCCTTCAAATTCCAGATATACTTTTTGAGAAGATGATGCTTCGACTTTTAACTCTTTTCTATACCAACCTATGTAACGGTGAAATGTTTTTTGGTAAGAGGAATCTTGGCTGTTGTCCAATTCATTCGACGACAACTTCATACTATGAGGGATATTTACTTTATCCCATTCATTATAGTTGTAATTTGCTTTAGTTACTTTTTCAATAGGAAGATCACCTCTATAAAAGTCCCATTTTTCATTGATATCTAATTTAAGTCGAGCGTCTTGTAGTTCTGCTAGACTTTGAGATTGCACTCTATTTGTTAATAATAAGAATGTCAAAAGTACTATACCGCTCAAGGTGTTGCTTAAATAATTCATTTCTTATAAAAATTATTGTTGTTGGAGTGGATTGATGATTGAAAAAAGAATTTCAAATCCCTTTTTTCGTCAAATTTTATTTTTTAATAACAGTATGATTATTAAAGTTTTGATACATTATTTATTTCCAAATTAGTTTTTTGACACCTTATACTTGGAAAGTTTTAAATCAATAAAAAAGGGGTAAAGAAAACCTACATGTTACTTGTTTTCATTTACCCCCCTATCAAAAATTAATGCTAGATTATTTCAATTTTAGTTGTGTTTCAACTGGTTTTGAAGCTCCTAAAACTTCACTTCTATGGGATGGTAACGCATTAGCAATGACTAATTTGTACTCTCCCTTTTTCCAAATTTTCTTCCCTTCTTGATCATATAACTTTAGGTCGTCCGGTGATAAAACAAAAGAAACCTTTTTATGCTCTCCAGCTGCAACAGTAATTCGTTGGAATCGCTGTAAGATATATTTTGGGGTATCATCATCATTATCCAAAGGAATAAGATAGAGTTGTGCGACATCATCTGCCATTTTTTCTCCAGTATTCTTTATTACACAAGACACCTCAACATCCTCTTTTTTGTTCACTACACTTTTTGAAATTTCTATATTTTCGTATTCAAAATTTGTATAAGACAAGCCAAATCCAAATGGAAATAAAGGTTCAAGATCCATATACTTATACGTTCTTCCTTTCATAGAATAATTATCATAATCAGGCAATTGTTTGATATTTTTAGGAAAAGTCATTGGTAGTTTACCAGAGGGAGAAACATCACCAAACAAAATATCTGCAACAGCATTCCCACCTTGTTCTCCAGGATACCAAATTTGCAAAATAGCATCACAATATTCCTCAATTCCCTCTAAGGATACTGGGCTGCCACTTGCAATAACAAGTACTAAAGGTCCTTTTTTATGTTCGACAATTTCATGAATATAATCGATCTGATTTTGAGGTAATTTTAAGTCTTTTCGATCTCCAACATTTTGCGAAGCAATAGCATCCACTTCTTCTCCTTCCATATCGGCTGTAATACCGACTACACAAATCGTCACATCTGATTCTGCTGCTACTTTTGGAGCCCAGTTTTTGGGGTTTAAATTCTTTTGAAATGGTAAAGCTCCACTTCTATAATTTAATGAAGTCCCTAAAGAAACTGCATCACTAATTCCTTCTAAAATTGTCACTAAATTGGGGCTTATACCGTAATAACTTCCCATCAACATATCCGCTGAATTAGCGAAAGGACCAGTGACATAAGGAACTTTGATCTCTTTAGAAAGAGGAAGTGTATTGTTTTTATTTTTTAATAAAACGATAGATTTTTGAGCAACTTCTCTAGCTAATTTCACATGTTCATCAGCATGTATTTTCTCTTCTCCTATATTAGTATATGGATTATCTTCAGTGTTATCAAACATACCTAATCTAAACCTAGTTTTATACAATTGGACTGTTCGCTTATGAATAAGTTCTTCTGTTACTAACCCTTTTTGAAGTGCAGCTGAGAGCTTATTGTAAGTACCTCCACAATTTAAATTAGTTCCACTTTTAAGTGCTAAAGCAGCTGCCTCTTCTCCCGTTTTCACATGTTTCATCTTCCAAGCCATACCTCCAACTGCTCCACAATCAGAAGTGATGTATCCATCAAACCCCCATTGCTCTCTCAAAATATCTTGAAGTAACAATGGATTAGCTGCGGAAGGTTTTCCATAAACTGCATTATAAGCTCCCATAACACCTTCCACATTACCTTGTTTTACTAACGCTTCAAAAGCTGGTAAATAAGTTTCATAAAAATCTTTTTTTGATGGTTCAGCATTGAATACATGTCTCAACTCTTCTGGTCCTGAATGCACCGCAAAATGTTTTGCACAGGCAGCTGTTTTCAAATATCTCTGATCATTTCCTTGAAGCCCTTGTACAAATGCCACCCCAATTTGAGAAGTTAGGTAAGGGTCTTCTCCATATGTTTCTTGTCCTCTTCCCCATCTTGGGTCTCTAAAGATATTGACGTTGGGAGTCCAGAAAGTTAGTCCTGCGTATTTACTAAAATTTCCCATTTCCTGAGAGATTTTATATTTTGCTCTCGCTTCGGTAGATATTACATCTGCTACTTTATGAATAAGTACAGGATCAAATGTAGCACCCATTGCTATCCCTTGAGGAAAAATTGTTGCCTTTCCATTTCTTGCTACTCCATGTAGTGCTTCATTCCACCAATCATATTGAGGAATATTTAGTCGAGGAATAGCATCAGAATTATTGGTTAATTGACTTATTTTTTCTTCTATTGTCATTTGGCTTACTAAAATATCAGCCCTTTCCTCTATAGATAATGAAGTGTTGTAATAAGAAAGGTCTGTATCTTGCCCAAAACTATTTAATGAGAAATAAATAGATAAAAATAACAATAACATCCCCCTCCAATTATAAGTTTGCTTGTCAACTTTTGATGTCTTTATTTTCATTTCAATTCCAATTGTAAGTATATGAATTATTTTCTTCTTAAAGTTAGTAGGTCTTATTGATCACCTCTGGGGGAAGATATGTATTAAAAAAGGGTGATTTTAAAATTATGAATAATAGAATGTTCATGTTCAGTAAATAACTAGACAAAAAAAGGATGTATTTATAAAAATAAACACATCCTTTTCTCTTTCAATTGTAAAGTATTAGTTTAAAATAAGTTTTTTAGTAATAAATGAATTGTCAGAGACAAGTTTCACTACATAAATTCCTTTTTGCAAACGCGTTAGATCTATGGTTTTATTTCTTCCTTCAACTTCTGATTGATGAACAATAATACCTTTCATATCATAGATCGATAGAGCACCTCCTAATACATTTTTATCAAAAGCAATAGCAACCATACCTTGAGAAGGGTTAGACAGAAGTCTCATGTAGTTTTTTGATAAATCTCTTTCTAAAGATGCAATAACATCTGGTACTTTTCTTAACTGGTAACCATTAAGGTTAATACCACTCTTTTTTCCATTTAACATCTTATTTATTTCAAAAAATACCGCTGAGTCCTCTGCTTTAAAAGTTCCCAAGATAGAAATACCATTCCCTCCACCGTAGGCTGTCTCATTTAGTGAACCAAAACTATCATCTATCGTCAAATAAGCACCTACTTCTGATTCTCTAGTATCCGCACTGAATAATTGGATTGCATAATTTGCACCTACCTCAAGACCTCTCAATCCTATCAAAGTAGGGTCTTCCTTTCCATCCCAAAGAAAACTTGATAATAACACATCATACTCTTCTAAACCAACAGCAGTATCATAAATATCATTAGACTTTGGTACTACTTGAGATGAAGAAGAATAAAAATGAGAGGTAATTGGAGTAGCCCAAACATTTGTTTCATTTCCATTCGCAAATCCTTCAAAGGATACTCCATTAATTACAGTTGTACCTTCATTTGCATTACTATTTCCAGAAAAATTGATAGCTTCTACTAATTCACCATTTGCAATGACATCTTCTTCACTTTCTAACGTTGATGAAGACCAAGTAATATTTTGTGGCGAATTAAATCTTTTGACAACTACGTTTAAAGTCACTTCAGCATTTCCATCATTAGAGGATATTCGTACTTTAGTAAAACCTGTATTTTCAGCTTTTATCTCACCTTGTTCATCAATAGTAGCCACTGTAGCGTCATCTACACTCCAAGTTATACTCTTATCATCAGCATCAATCGGTGAAATATTATAATCTACAGTCCTTCTTTCACCCATATACATTACAACATCCTTTTGGTCGGTAGCTATTTGATCGACTAAGATTGGAACCCATTCTGTGATTTTTATTTCAAGCGTATCTTTTTCTCCACCACTCTCAATGGCAATAATTTCAGCTGTTTCATTTACTGCTCCCACTGCTTGAACATAGCCATTTTGATCAACTGTAAGTACTTCATCATTAGATGATTTCCATAAAACAGATAAATCTTCTACACTCGGTTGCATTTTAACAGAAAATTGAAGACCGTCACCCTGCCTCATTTCTTTAATATCATTTGGAAGAATATGCAATCCATCGTTTAAATTAAAAGGTCTATGATCAGTTGGTAATTGAGTGGCTAAATCTGAATTTCCAATGTTTTTCCAATTTGGGTCTTCAAATAAAACAATATAATCCAAACTTGTACCAGGAGATCTACCAGACATTACCAAAGTATATTCTTCTCCTTCTACCAGACCATATCTTGCATGAAGGTGATTACCTCCCATTTCAAGACTGTAACATGCACCCCATTGTCTTACTCCTCTACCCCAGAATTTATGATCATCTTCCAAATCACTTTTGGGTCTTGAAGTAGCACTTGTATAATTCCCTTCCATTCGAATAAAAACATCATTCTTTTGATCTCCTTTTTCACCCTCCGTCAATGGTTGGTACATTCGCATCACTAAACGGTAATCCCCCGTTTTAGGACAAGTAAATTTATAAGTCAATGGAGATTCTTTACTCGCCCAAGCACCTACAAACTCTATGTAAGTATTATTGATGGGTGCGATGTCAGTGCCCCCATAGTATTTAGGATCTTCGGGAGTTCTTAAAGCCCATTTTCCTAAAGGAGAATCTGTGTCTTCTGCTTCAAAAACTATAAAGTTTTCTCCGTACCTTATGTTACTTTGAGACCAAGAGTTTAGAGCCGTTAAACATAAAAGAGAGCTCACTAAAAGCGTATTTAATAGTTTCATTTCTAGTTATAAAAAATTTAGTTGGTAATTGATCTATATTTATTGTTTCAATAATTTTCCTGAATAGAGATTTCCTTTGTATTGATAATTATAGAAATACAATCCTTTCGTTAAGTTTAAAGGAATTTTAGCTCCATACTTAGGCTGTATAATAAAATTGCCTATTTCATTACCGATAAGGTCATATAGTGAAAGTTGTACTTCTAAAGTGATATTGGAGATAAATATTTCATTTGAAAAAGGATTCGGATAAACCATAAATACCTCATTATCCATCAATGATATATCATTGCTACTAATTATATCTTCCTTATCCTCTTCAACATCAATGACTTCCTCTTCACTTACTGTTATCTGTATAAAATCACTATATCTTCCATCTTCACTGG
This sequence comes from Flammeovirga sp. AWQ4_249, assembly GCF_056161045.1. Lineage (NCBI taxonomy): Bacteria > Pseudomonadati > Bacteroidota > Cytophagia > Cytophagales > Flammeovirgaceae > Flammeovirga > Flammeovirga sp. AWQ4_249. The sequence continues at coordinate 197,995 of NZ_JBSWYJ010000006.1, read as the reverse complement.
TCACCCAAATTTTCACAAGTCCTTGTTTATGGGCTTGGATTTCTCCTTTATTATCAATACTTGCAATAGTAGAATCCTCCGACTTATAAATCACACTTTGACTCACTAATGAAGGATCTATAACAGCATTAACAGCTTTCTTTTCATTAACTTTTAAATACTGGCTTCCATCAGGAATCGTTATTTTTCTAGCTGATTTACCCTCTTCATATTTACCATTTAAAAATCCACTTCCAAGAATTGTCATAGTAATTCTATCTTCTTCATGATAGTCAAATTCTATGTCCGTTATTTTATCAGGTTGACCTATGATTTGATTATTTTTCCTCCATGTTAATCCTCTATCTTCACTTAAATAAATACCCGGATTCAATGCTCCATCACCGTTTACTAAGAGTAATCGATTATGGTCAAAAGGTGATACATCGAACTGAAACCCGTGTTCTGCTTTGAAAATTCTTGTCCAATTTTGACCAAAATCATCACTATACCATGCACCTCCATTTTCAAAAGTATCATCTTTATGTCCTGCAGTAATATACAATCTACCCGTATGATCAAAAGTGACACTATTCACTCCATTGATCATTGATGGTGTTGAAATTTTTGTCCATGTTGCACCTCTATTCGATGTGAAATAAAGTCCTCCCTTGATCTTACCCTTTTCTTTATTGTATTGTGCTGCAGCAAACAGTGATGCGTATGTTTTATCCCTAGGATCAAAAGCTAAATCCACAACTTTTGCAAAATTAGGAAGACCATTATTTTGTCTCTGAAAATTTTTACCAGCATCATAAGAAACAAATACACCACCTTTTTTATTCTGCAAATCAGCACCTTGTAGAATATTTACTCCAAAATACATATAGGTTGGATTAATTGGATCTATAAGCAAGCTATTTGTTCTCATATACCAAGTTCCATCTGTTGCATTACCCCATGTTTCCCATGTCTTACCTGCATCTTTTGAACGCATTATTTTGTCCATGTTATGCTGTCTCATAGAAGTTGTGTATACAATATTAGGATCAAAAGGGTGTGTAGTAACGGCAAAAACAGTTTCTTCAGAATTTTCTAAAAATTGAACTGCAGGTTTTCCGTCCATCACTTCAGTAGTACTCTTCCAAAGTTTATGCTCACCTGAACCCAGGTACATTACCCCTTTACCAAGTCTTTTATCTTGGAAAATACAAGAGCCAGGATGATTACTATTTCCTCTCCCTACAAGGTTCCCTGAAGCAGTATAATCTTCATCAATCTGTTTCCAAGTCACTCCTTTATCTGTACTTAAAAAAGTATTATGGGCATATAGAATCATGATATCTCCTCTACTATTTACAGCACAATATCTTAGCGACCTCCAAGGGTAATTATCATTGAATTGCATAGAAGTTAAGTGATGACCTTCTTCCATATTATCATTAAAAGGATTGCCTCTTTCTTGCCAATATTCTTTATCATTTTCCCATGCTGGTCCATAATCTCTGGCAATATTTACCCAACTTTCTCCACGATTTCTCGTTTGCCATAAACGACCAGGAGTAAACGAATATTGAGTCTGTGCATCATAGAAACCTATATATAGAGTATTTGGATCACTTGGATCTACATTCAAAGAATTAAAATACTGTATAGCATCTTTTGGTGTTTCTGGATAGGCTGAAATTGCTTCATTTGTTGATGAAAAACCAAACCATTTTTTTAAATAGTCATAGAAATTCCATCTTACTCCTCCTGTAAGTCTATTGATATCTAATGAAAGGTTTCCATTGATTTTAATCCATGTATCTCCATTATCCTCGGATTTAAAAACTCCTCCTGTATTACTGACTGTTTTTCCTTCTGGATGATAGCGAACTTGATCAATAATATAAAGCACAAATTCCTTCGTAGAAGCATTATAGTAATAATCCATATCCATGATGGTGTTATTATCAAGTTGCCCTGCTCCGATATCCTCCCATGAGGCACCTTTATTTTCAGATTTATAAATCCCATGTGATGAAGAAGCATAAACAATATTACTGTTGTCAGGGTGTACGATTATCCTACTGAATTGTGCCTTATTATTCAAGCCAGTATTTATTTCTACCCATGATTGTCCTCCATTATCTGTTCTCCATATTTTCCCTTGAAAAGGAACATTATAATGAATGTTTTCTCGACCTCTTGGATTTTTACTTGTTGTATTTGAAAACGCATTCCACCCTAAATGGGCTTGTCCTCTGGGCATTGCGCCTGCGCCCACATACCATACATTTTCATCATTAGGATCAATAGCTAATGCAGAAACTTTAGAATACCATCCTTTTTTATCATAACCTTGATTATCATTTTGGTACCATGGACAAAAGGTGATGTACGACCAACTTTTCCCTGTATCTTCCGTTTTGAAAAAACGTGATCCTTCTATTGCTAATCCAAAAGTAGGTTTCTTTGCAGAATAATAAATATCAGCTAATCTTTTCATGAACAAACCTGTACCGTCGTGATCTTTTACGGTATACCAAGTTTTACCATTGTCTTCGGTTTGATATGTATTGAACATATCAGGAGAAGTTAATAATAGATCTGGATTTGTAGGATGATAGCGAAGTAAATTGACATACCCTGCGTTTCCTGGTCCATATTGTTCCCAAGTAATATCATCTGAAGATTCTACCTTTCTATTCTTTAATTGATTAAAAAAATTATCATCAAGTTGAGCCAATACTTTTAGCGGTAAATATTGTATACAAAAAGTGAGGATCAGTAAGCGAAAAATTATATTAATTTTCATCTCTAAATAGCAAAAAGTTACTTTTTAATAAATCGTGTTATGCTGTTGTTTTCAAGGGTGAGAAAGTAATTCCCTCGTTGAAGTAAACTGACATTTATGCCGGACAATTCATAAGTACCTGTCTGTACTTTTCTTCCTAATACATCCATGATTAGGTATTTTTCTCCTTTTTTTGTTGCTGTCAGTTGGATTTTATTTTCAGTAGGATTGGGGAATATGGAAATTACTTTTTTTTTACCAATATCAATTGATGTAGGTTCTTCCTGTTCTTTTTCTCCAATTTGAATTTCTTTTACTTCAGAATGCCAAATATCATTTCCTGTTGAGTCCGTTAATACTATTGATATTGTATAATTTTCTCCTTCTATTATTGAAGAATTAATATTCAATTCAAAATCATCATATCCAAATCCAGCAAGTACTGCGTGTTGATTTTCGCCAATAGTTTCACCATTCGAGTTTCGTAAACTTAATGTAATCAAACCGTCAAAATCTGATTTATAAATCAAAGGAATTTGGTAAGATGCTTCGACTTCCCATTCTAATGTCGGGTTTTGAAATAAAACTTCTTCTTTATAAATATCAGCTGTTTCTTGAGGTATGTCATTTTTGTTTTTTTCAGTCACTGAAAAATCATCTGCATAACCTTCATCATTTTCAGTTTGTGCATAAAAGAAAATCTTTACTTTTCCTGATTGATCGGTTGTAAAATCAATTGTATGCTTTTCATATTCTGTAGACTGACATTGTACAACTGCATCAGCCCCTTCTTTTACACCCAGATTAATACTTCCTGAAATCACTTTAGCATAGGCACTTAACGTATAAGTTGTATTTGGTTTTAAAGAAATCACCTGTTCAGGTGCCCCTGCACCAATGACATGAACAGCATTGTTTCCAGAATGTACAAAGTCTTTATCGTCTGTAATCTTTACATTATTACCCCATGTCAACCAAGATGCCAGATTATCTTCAAAACCATGATTTACTACTAGTACTTGATTAGTTGTCTCTTCATTTTTTACAACTTCATCAATTGGTACTAGTTCATATGCTCTAATCCAATCATAATAAGAAGTATTGATTTCATCATTTAATAAATCTTCTTTACTGGGAGCTTCCAACCAATTGTACGTTTCTGTCACCATGTTTACACGCATAGGTCTATCAAATGGAGAAGTTGAGTCAATTGATTTATCAAATTCTACAGTTGAAAAATATTCATTATCAGCATAAAAATGTACTTTATCGGCATCTTCCCACCATGCAGCATAAGTATGAAATTCTTCATATACTTTTGAGCTCAGCGCTTTATTCGCACCTTTAGAATGAAAAATTTCTTTGGATTCTCCACATGGAATGTGTCTATAATGTGTATTAGAATGCATCTGATCTTTAAAACCACCATCATGACCTCCAACAGTTTCAGATATATCCAATTCTTGACTGTATCGATCAGTAGTACATTCTGTCTCATCTAACAATGCTTTGGCATTAGATAACCAAAATGTTGTTGACATTCGAATTTTTGAAGCTTTAAAACTACATTCATAATATCCATAGGATGCTTCAGAATCCTGAGACTGCACAGCTCCTCCAGCTATTGTATAATTTCCTTCAGGAGAAGATAGTACCCCATTTTTAATCTGCATATAACCATCGGAAACTCTAACCGCTGAGGGAACAAATTTTGCAGGAGGTCTACCTTGCCAACCATCAAAATAGTTTTTCCACTTACTTGTGTTTAAATATTCTCCATTAAATTCATCTGAATATTTTTCATTCAGTACCCATCTAAATCCTTTTTTGGGAGTTGGAGGATCTGCAAAGACTGTTAATGTAAGAAGGATCAATAAGGTAATAGTAAAGTTTATTTTCATCGCATTTCAATTCTTTATTAATACCCTAAACTTAGTTAATACCCCTGTGATAGATAGGGAAAGAATTCTCAAAAATTGAAAGAAAAGTATATCACACCCCTTTTATATATTATTTCACCTCTGTTAGTTTTAGTATTTCAATTGATATAAAGTATTGAAAATAAGTTTCTTTTTTATGAAGTGAATTCCTTGAACACAAAAAAAGAGGCTACTTCTATATAGAAATAGCCTCTAATATGATTAATGAAATGAAATTTGTTGTATTCTAAATGTAAATACAACATCTACTTTTTTACTTTTATTTTTGTATTGCTCTAAACTAATCTATATGAGCGGCAGCATTACCTCCAATATCATTTTCAGTATAGCCCTCTAGTTCAATTTTAAAAGCAAAAGCATGTTCTGATGGAAGACTACTTGGAGCTTTAATTACTAGCCCTTCTGAAGTTCTTTCCCAATTAATTTTTTCATCGCTACCCAATAGATGGATATTCATAATTCTTGAATTTAATACGCCGATATCTGTGCTTAAAGATTTTAACACAATATTATCCTCAGGTTTATCAAGAACTATTGCATAAAATTCTTTATCCGATTTTCTTGTATATCTAATGTCTTTTGAAGTATAACTAATCTTTAATTTTTCAATTTTATGTCCTCCCTCGGGTAAACGAGTTGGACCTTCTCCAAAAACAGTCCAAGGTCGTGTTCCATAGATTGCATCTCCATTAATTTCTAACCATTTTCCCATTTCAACCAATAAAAACTGCATATCTTCTGGAATTGTTCCATCAGGATTTGGAGGGACATTTAATAGCATCATGCCATTTTTAGCAACGATATCTACTAAAATATCAATCAATTCATTAGGCTTTTTAAATTTAGCATTTGATCTGTAAAACCAAGCACCGGGAGATGTATCTGTTAACCAAGCTGGATTCTTTGGTTGATTTGGTCTCCCTCTTTCATAATCCTTTATTGCCATGGCTTCTGTATATGTTTGTTCTTTATAACAAACACCCACTTCTTTACCCCATTCTTTTCCTTTATTATAGTAATACGATAAAAATTTGTATCTATATTCTTCCGAAAGATTTTCTAACCACCAATCAAACCATAAAAGATCTGGCTGATAAACATCAATATATTCTTTCAATTTTGCCCACCATTCTTCATGAAATCTATCATCTGGAGTATCAGAATCTAAAGCATGTGGATTCGTATACAAATCATAATCTTTCTTTTTAATATTTCCATGAGCATGGGCTGGAGCAAAATATTTCCAAGTAAAAGCATGGTGGAAAGATGCCATATACTTCATTCCCCTACCTTCAATTTCTTTTTTCAATTCAGCAGAAGGGTCTATTCCTCCATAATTCATAGAGTTCCATCTTGTCGTTTTACTGTCCCACATTGCAAAATTGTCATGATGCATTGCTACTGGACCAGCAAAACGAGCCCCTGACTTTTTAAAAAGTTCAGCCCATTGTTCTGCATCAAATTTATCAGGTGAAAACTGCTCAATGACATGTTTATAACCGTACTTCTTAGGATCACCATATTTTTGCTTGTGATGAAGGTAATTGTTACTTGGTTTACCATTTTTAGTTTCTACAATTTCTCCATCATAATACATGATCATACCGTGCCATCCTCTATAATATTTGGTAGGGTCAGCACCTTCTAATGCTTCAGAAACAGGTCCCCAGTGAGTATAGATTCCAAATTTAGCATCTAAAAACCAGTTAGGTGTCTCATGATTAGAAAGAGATTCTTCTGTAGGTTTGTAGTCTACATCTTGTGCTATGGATGATAATCCAATAGATAGAAGAAGGATTGTTTTAATAATATATTTCATCACAAAAAATTAATGTTGGTCTATCTTAGTTGTTATTTAAAAATTGAAAAGTATTCCAATTCTCATCAGCTAATGTAGCAACTTTAGGAGGGGTATATAGTAGGGAAAGACTACTAAATAAGGGGGGATTTTTGATTCATTTTGTTTCCTTCTTCATTTGTAAGGAAAAGCACCTCCTCTAACTAGTTACTAAGTATCAATATTTTATAAAATAACGTTATTAGTTTCTACTAAGAATAGATTGTATGTAATAGATTTTAGTTTTTTAATAAATGTTTGAAGTAGGATGGATTAAATCCAACGGTACTCATCTAGATGAAAAAGAAGAGTACCGTTGATAACTTAGTTGATAGGATGGATTAAAGATTTTCTTCAAGTTCTAAATCTTCCTCTCCTTCATGAACACCATCTTTTAGATAGTGTGATGGTGGAACACCAAATTCTTTTTTGAAGCAGTTTCTAAAGTATTTTAAATCTTTAAAACCAACTTCATAAGTAACATCACTTACACTATATCGACCTAATTTTAGCATCTGTGCTGCTCTTTTAAGTCTAATATTTCTGATAAAGCCTTTGGCCGTTTGTCCTGTTAATGCTTTTAATTTTTGATTCAACCTCAATGGAGTTGCTCCATATTCTAAAGCTAATTTTTCTACCGTAAAATCAGAATCTGAAATGTTATCCTCCACGATACTGACTAATCGATTTAAGAATTTTTCATCAATTGAAGTAAACGTAATTTCACTTGGTTGAACATCAATTCCTGTTCTAAAACGCTTTTGTTGATTATTTCTATTCTCAATCAAAGCGTGAATTCTTGCAAGTAATACGTCTGAATTAAATGGTTTAGTGACATAAGCATCAACCCCGTATTCATATCCTTTTAGTTTACTTACTTCAGAATTTTTTGCAGTCAGTAAAATAATGGGTAAGTGGCACAATTGACTATCTTCACGTATTTTTTTGGTCAATTCATAACCATCTAAAATAGGCATCATTATATCTGATAAAACAAGGTTTGGCATTACCTCTTTTGCTAGACTCAATCCTTTTTCTCCATCTTCAGCCAAATAAACATCATAATTTTCTTCTAATAACGATTGTAAAAGCTCTCGGATAGAACGGTTATCATCAATTACCACAATTTTTGGTTTATTAGAACTATTGACATATTCCTCTTCTGGAGTCATTGTTTCTATCGTTTCCACTACTTCTTCACAGATTTCAGCCTCATTATAATTTTCTATAGTCAATGGAAATTCTAAATAGAATGTAGTACCCTGATTTACTTCACTTTCCAGTCGTATAGTACCATTATGTAATTCCACAAGGCTCTTTGTAAAGGCTAGTCCAATACCTGTCCCTCTATTTTTTGCCTTCTTCATGTTATCCACCTGATAAAAAGGATTAAAGATATTCTGTTGTTTTTCTTTTGAAATACCTATTCCTGTATCTTTTAGAATAAACTGTACTTTGTCATCAACTTTTTTCAAAGACAAATTGATTTCTCCTTCATAAGTGTATTTGAAAGCATTCGATAAGAGATTGTATAAGATTTTCTCTAGCTTATCATTATCCATAAATCCGTGAATATCTTGCCCGCCAGTATCTAACGTGAAATTAATATTCTCATGCTCTGCAAATTCCTTAAAGGAATGGTAAACTTGTTCTACAAATGTATTCCAATTACCTCTTACAAGTTTTAGTTTCATCTTTCCTTGGTCAACTTTTCTGAAATCAAGCAATTGGTTGACAAGTCTCATAAGATGCTGAACATTTCTATAAATTAATTGGTAAGATTTTTCTTTTTCATGCTCAGAAAGATTTCTACCTCTTTTGATTAGTTGTTCAATTGGTGTATGAATTAAAGTCAATGGAGTCCTCAACTCGTGGGAGATATTTGTGAAAAATTGCAATTTCAATTGACTTAAATCTTCCAATTTTTCTCTTTCAAATTTAGCCATTTCAAGTTGACTTTTCTTTCTGGCAGTAATGATTGAGTACCTAGAGAAAAAGACTAACAATACAATAAGCAAGATGAAATAAATACCTTTTGCCCACCATGTCAACCACCAAGGTGGCAATACTTGAATTTGTAAGGTTAGCATATTAGGATTCCAAATATTGTCACCATTAGCACCTTTTACTTGCAGGGTATAATTCCCTGGTGAAAGGTTGGTATACTTTGCTTCTCTTTGTAAAACATCTGCAGTTACCCATTGATCATCAAAACCGATTAATCTATACTTATAGTTATTATTTAATGGTGCACCATAATGTAAATAGGCAAACTTAACTGAGAAGCTATTTTGATTATAGAGTAACTTAATCTGATCAGTCTCTGAAATAGAACGCTTTAAAATAACATTATCATCTAGTGGAACATTAGGGTCTATTGTAGAATTGAGAACATTTAATTCTGTAAACACAAGGTCAGATATCGTATTATCATCTACAATTTCATGAGGATGGAAAACATTGATACCATTTACACCACCAAAAAATAATTCTCCTGTTTTACCTTTGAATGCTGCTAATTCACTAAACTCATTATCCTGTAAGCCATCACTCACATCATAATTTTTCACCTTTCTACTTTTCAAATTAATTTTTGAAAGTCCTTTATTTGTTGAGACCCATATGTTGTTATAATTATCTTCTAATATAGCTTTAATAACATTACTTGCTAGTCCATCATTGGTTGTAAAATGATCAAACTTAACTTTGTTTATATTACTAAGATCAGTGATAATATTCAGACCTCCTCCCATCGTTCCAGTCCAAATTTCTCCATTTGAAGCTTCGAACACTGGAATAACATAATTATAACTCAGGCTACTTTCTTCTTCAGAATTTTGGAATAATTTTATTTCTGGCTTTTCTTTTAATTTTTCTTCACTAGAAACAAAGCATAATCCTTTTCGAGTACCCAACCATAAGTTTCCTTTAGAATCCAAAAGAATATTTCGAATAATTTCGATTACCTCACCCGTCTCTTTTTCATCTACTAATTCCAATTTTGACCATTGCACATTTCCTTTTTTATCTTTTACACCTTTTAGTAGGCCTCCTCCATAAGATCCCATCCAGATTAATGAGTCATTTTCTGGTTGAATGTAAAATGAGGCATTGTTATGGTCCGAGGGATGAAATTCTTTGTTTAAATTGGGAAAACCACTTTTCATTTGCTTTTTATTGTTGAAAGCAACTGATTTAAAAGGATAACCAACACCCAGTATTACTTCATCATTCCATTCATTGATACTGTAAACAATGTTTTGGGCATGGTCTGTATTACTAACTGTCATCGCTTCAAAACCTGTTTGGAAATCTTTTTTACCCCAATCTTTTAATAGATTAATACCACCTCCTTCAGTTCCTACCCAAAGCTGTTGAAATTTATCCTGATAGATAGAACGTACTTTATTGTAACTTAAACTTCCTTCTCTATGACTTCTCTTAATGTGCTTAAACTTCTTTGCTCGAGGATTGTATTTATAAATACCACCACCATTTGTACCAATCCATAGAACTCCAATATTATCTTCTAATAAAGAAGTGATGATATTAAAGTTTAATACATCTATGTTATCATTATTGTAATTTTGAACTACATCTAATGTTTTATCGTAGATGTTAGGTTCTATTTTGTATAAACCGTTTGTTGTACCAGCCCAAATTTTTTCTGATTGATCTTTTACTAAAAGAGTAGATCTTAACTTATTCTTTTTCGTAAATTTATAATCATTCCCGTTAATTTTTAACTGAAAAATTCCATCATAAAAACAAACTAATATATCTCCTTTATGCTCTAATAAACCGAATACATTATTATTTTTCTTTCTAATATAAGGTCTAAATTTTCCAAAATTAACTTCATTTTTTGATGGTATATATTCTTGTAAACCTTTATTTGTAGCTACCCATAAAGTTCCTTTTGTATCAACATACAGATTGGTAATATGATTTGAGAGAAGACTTTTTTTGTTGTGAGGATTATGATAAAATTTATTGACTTCAATTTCTTCTTTGTCTAAATATTTTTTTCGAATGACGTTGAGTCCTTTTGTATTACCGAACCATAAATTTCCTTTTTGGTCAATCACCATTTTAGATACAATGTTATCGGTAAACAAATCAGGGTTGTCTTTACATTTATAGAAAGTCTTGAATATTCCAGTATAAGGATTATAACGAATTAATCCTGCATCAGCTGTGCCTATCCATAAATTACCATAACCATCTTCTACGATTCTGTTGATTAAATTTGATGGTACATTATGGGTATCCATTTTAAAGTTTTTAAACTCATATCCATCAAAACTAGAAAACCCGTTGTTCGTACCAATCCATATCAAACCTTTGCTATCTTGAAAGATACAATTGATATCATTTTGTGCTAAACCATCTTTTGTAGAATAATTCTGAAAATTGATCTCATGGTTTTGTCCAATTACTACAGTAGTAAATAAATTGAGTAAGAGTAAAAAAATCAGCTTGAAGTATTTCAAGTAGTGTAAAGTTGATAATTGTTTTGTCATCATTTCAATTCTGTTGTTCTCTTAGTTATTTCATTTCACAGGGTGTAAATTAAAGAATACACCTCCAATTTCCAATGCACAAGGAGACATAAAACAATTTGACCCCTATAATTCTCACTAGTAAACACCTTTTTATTAAAATTAAATATTTCTATCTGTCCATTTATATAATTTTAGTAAATGGTGCTTTTATTAAAATTAGCTATTTAAAGTACTTTAAATAATACAATTAAGTATATTTGTTAGTAAACATAAATGAAGATGTTTACCATAAATAAAAAAGTCAGTTACCCTCATCAAGGATAACTGACTTTTTAGTAATAATTTAATCTATTTTCTATTCAGTTGGTCTGAAGTTCTCTTTTGCTATTAAAGAGAAGTCATCAACATAGATTGTACCTTCATTTTTAATTCTAAGAGTAATATAAATTGCTTCATCTGCATTAGCTGTCCATTCTTTTTCAATAGTGGTCCATTCGCCAGGAGTAAATGAGGCTATTGATTGCCAGAATTGCTTATTACCACTTGGTTTTGCTATCCAAGGTGCTACAAATGGCAATGAACTTCCAGGTTCTACATATACCTTATAACTAAATATGTATGTTTTGCCAGCTTCTACTGTTACAGCAGCAGTCAACGGATTACTTTGAGCATGTGTCCAATCAGAAGAAGTTGAAACCATTTTCATACTATATGTTCCTGAAGCTGCTTGTTCTGTTGATTTAAAATCTAATTCACCAAAGTTATCAGGGTGAGCTTCCCAATAAGTATCTTGACTTTCTTCAAAACCATAAATCATTTTTGGAAGAATATTAGGATCATACATGTTCACTGTCAAACCGTCAAAAGCTTCTGACTGACGTGAATCTGTTGATTCTAATCCACCAGAATAAGACACTACAATTACATCATCAGAGAAAGTTTCATCAGATAATGTCAATTCAATAATTGTTTTGTCTGTAGCACTTAAACTTACATCACTTACGTTTGCACTATTTCCATTTATCGTTACTGTAAATAAATCTTTTGCACCTGAAGCTAAATTAGTGAATTCTCCATTAAATGGGATCAGGATAGTTTTTTCTTGCGTTTGTTGAACTAACCCTTGTTGTAAGAATGGTTTAGAAGATGGTATTACTTTAATTGGCACTGGAAATTTATAAAATTCCGAATCTGGAGGTATATTTTCTCCTGATCTACTTACTGATAAAGTAACACTTGCTAAACCTAATTTTTTGAAAGTAGGCATGATTGTTTGAGCAGAGTATTTATCACCTGCAATAGTCCATGTTCTCGTATCTGGTTCACCTATTACACTGACATCTGAAAACTCTAAAACATCACCTGCTTCTACATAAATTGTATCTGTATTCTCCAGGTCAATAAGCTCCATCATGTTAGTATCAACATTCATTTGCTTTACTTCAACTGCAACTTGAATTGTATCAAAAACTTTCACCATAAACGTGGTATCAAATACCCAAAATCCATCTTCAAAAACAGAAGCAACAGTATCAACTCCTTTAAAAGAAACGGAATCATTAAAGGTATTTCTAAGATTGATTTCATAGAGACCATCTTTACTTCCTTCCTCAAAATATACATGAATTGACTTTTCTGAAGATGTAGAATCTTCTGTATCCATGATGAAATCTGTATAATCATCATCATTTCTACTGATATTTCCATCTAAAAATTTAGCATTCGAAGGAATTGTCCATTTATGCTCTACAGTATTTTGGGATAAGTCGGAGAAGGAAATAAAATCATTCACTCCAATAAATAATGCATCTACAGTATCTCCATCCATAACCACAAAGGTATTATTTTGGAAATCACTATTGATAAATGCAATGTCCGAAAACTGATTTGGTTCGATATAGTCATTATTACAAGAGAATGTCATTAGTGAGGACATTACAAGTAATAAATTGATTAATTTCTTTTTCATTTCTTTATACTTTTTCTTCTTATAAAGGATCTGAATTTATTCAATAAATGAGGGCAAAACTATGTGAGCATTACCCTCATTTGCCTAATTAATATTTGGATTGGCTGTAATTTCAGAGTTAGGTATTGGCCAATAAGCATGAACTGCATCATTGTAATTCAATACTGCCTCTTGGAAATCTTGTAATGTTGGAGAACCCGGAGGAACAACTTCACCATCACCCATTTTCATCAATTGAGCAGAGAACCTAGTCACACTTTTACCTTCAGAATCTATAAAAGTGTAAGGTAATGTCGTGTATACTTCTTGAGATAACTCTTCAAAACGTGATTTAGTAATACCCCATCTTCTTAAGTCAAAATAACGAATGGCGTGGCCTTCAACAGACAATTCAAGAGGTCTCTCAATATACATAAGGTGGTCCAGTAACATTTGTGGAGAATAATCCACTTCATCATGACTTGCCGAAGGATATTCACTACTAGTAGAACGGCCTATTAGTTGTAATGCTGAACGATGTCTTACTTTATTGATATATCTCATTGCGGCATCTAAATCTCCTGTCATGATCTTACATTCTGCATACATTAAGAAGATATCAGCCAAACGAATTAATCTTACATTGATACCTGAACGCTGAGTTGGTTGAATATCTTTCTCATTGGTAACTGTTTCCCAGTTCGTATGCTTTCTATAGTAAGCATATTCTTTATTATTAAATCGAGCTGATTCTCCCGGGTGATATCCATAATATGTAGAGTAATCATCATCAGCCAATGCAATTGAAGAAGAAGTTCTTATTGAGAATTTTCTTAATACAAGGTTACCGTCTTCATTTTCAATCCAATTCCTAGTATCATTTACATCTACAGGATCATTTCTATAAGCATTTGTAATCCAAAGACTTGGAATGATAGCTCTAAAACCACCTACAGGGCTAAATGCAAAATTTAGATTGGTAGAAGATTGCTCTTCATCCCACAGTGTTACTTCAGATTTGTAGTCAAGTGAGTAATTTACTTCTAGAATAGATTCAGGATTAAATTCTCCAGCCTCACTAAAATTATCATTGATATGTGCAGCTAATGCATAACCATAATTATTGATTACATCTTCAAAGTATACTTCCGCTTGAGCAAATTCTTCAGCATATAAATGTACTTTACCTAAGATAGCAGCTGCAGCTCCTTTTGTAACTTTACCATTATAATCTTCACTCCAAGAAACAGGTAAGTTTTCATATCCGAACATTAAATCATCCATAAAAAACTCTTTTACGGCACTAGCACTTTGCAAAGGAGCATAAAAGTCTTCTTCATTTTGAGGTACTTCTTCATAAATAATAACGCTACCATTATTGAATGAATTGTAAAGATAAAAGTAGAACATACCTCTCAAAAATCTTGCTTGTGCTAAGATTTCCATCGCAGTTGCTTGTTGTTCTTCCGTTGTTAACGTTGGCGCTACTTCATCGTATGCTTTAATTACTTGGTTTGCTCTAAATATACCTTTGTATAGAGCATCCCATTTTTGATTAGGAACCTGCGATGCATCATTGAATACTTGATTATAGTATTGTGCAAAAGGATTGTTAGGATTGGGTCTACCGAATCCAGGGTAAGCTAAATCCGATCTAGCACTCTCTGCTTGAATAGAAGTAATATTCTGATTTTTGAAAGAGTTATATACTGCTACTAAACCCATTTCCAGATCATTATTGTCTTTCCAAAAACTGTCTGTAGACATTTCGTTAGGATTGACTTTCTCTAGAAAGTTTTCACAGGATGCCAAAGGAAGAGCTGCAACCATCCATAAGGCTATATATTTTGAAAATTTATTTCTCATTTTTGTTGTACTTTTCAATTAGAAATCAAGTTGAACACCAAGTCTATATGATGCACTGATTGGATAGTTTCCTTTATCAATACCTCTTGTATTTAGACCATCATTACCTACTTCAGGATCGAAACCAGTATAGTTTGTTATCGTCCAAATATTTTGACCTGCTACATACATTTTGAAACGGTCAACACCAATTGGTTTTGTCCATTTGTTAGGGAAAGTATAACCGATTGACAAGTTTCTAAGTCTTGCATAAGAGCCATCTTCTACCCAAAAATCTGTATATCCTCTGTAGTTTTCATGATCTCTACCTCTATTCGCTGGGATTTCTGAATTCACATTAGCAGATGACCATTGGTATACCATGTCTTGGTGCGTTCCATATTTGTAAGTAAATGCTCTACTACCATTTAAAACTTCACCTCCAATTGCAGCATACCATTGCATAGCAAAATCAAATCCTTTATATTTTGCTGAGAAATTTAATCCTAACTCAAAATCTGGCATACCACTACCACTATATACTCTATCTTCATTTGTAATATCACCATCTCCATTTTGATCTACATATTTAAGATCTCCTAGTTTAGCTGTTGAAGCAAATACTGGCATTGATTCTTTATAAGCAGATAATTCTTCTGGTGTAGATATAACTCCATCAGTTTGTATTAAGAAAAAGGCTCCCGCTTCATATCCTTCAGCTAAAACAGATACTTTATCTTCATTTGGAACTCCGTCTACAACAGTACTTCTATCTAAGTATGATACTTTGTTAGATCCTGACATTTTAGTCACTACATTTTCATTTTTAGAGTAAACTCCACCTACTGACCATTCAAAACCATCCTTACCGACATGACGATAATTAGCCGTAAACTCTATTCCTGAGTTTTTCATATTACCTACATTCAATACTACTGTCGAATTTTGACCAGCACCAGTTGAAGGTGAAAGCAATACAGGGAATAACATATCTTCTTTTCTAGTGTTATAATAATCAGCTGTTAAAGTTAATTTGTTATTAAAGAAGCCTAAGTCTACACCAATGTTATCTTGAATTGTTGTTTCCCATTGTACATTTTCGTTTGCAAAAGAAGTCTGAGTAGCTCCATATTGTAAATTATTACCAAATACATAATCTTTTGTTAAACTAATTGTAGCTGCATTACTATAGTCTAAGAACCTTTGATTACCGGTAGTACCATGACTAGCTCTGATTTTAAAACCATTCATAACATCTGTAAAATCACTAAAGAATGGTTCTTGATCAATATTCCATCCTACAGATACTGAAGGGAATAGACCCCATCTTGTAGATTCAGCAAAACGAGATGAACCATCTCTACGTGCACTCACACTTAATAAGTATCTATTTTTGTAATCATATTGAACTCGACCTAAGAAACCAATTAAACTGTTTGATCTATTTTGATTCCATCCTTTACCAATTCCAGCATCAGGGTCTGCTGTACCACCACCTAAGTTAGGTATATCATTGCTAATTAAATCGTAAATTCTACCATAGAAAGAAGAGTAGTTATATTCTTCCATTGACATTAGTAATAAACCTCTAATCTGATGTCCTTTAAATTTCTTATTGAAATTCAATGAGTTTTCCCAAATCCAGTTTTTACTTGTCTCACTTTGGTTATATACTCCTGAACGTTGGTTCATTGGAATCACATCACCATCAAAATCATAAGCAATAAACAGAGGGTTTATTCTTTCTCTAGTATTGTCTGTAAAACCACCACCAATTCTAGATACAAATTTCAAACTCTTTGTAATTTCATATTGAGCTCTCAAATTGTAGTTAAAGTGATGGCCATTTCTTACATCTGATTGCTTTAATTTATACATCAAATTACCAAGGTTTACCGCTTCTTGGCTTGATTTTCCGCCACCGTTTTCAATCACATCTTGATCAGGATCAATTTCTCTTTGGAATGGCTTGTATTTAAACGCCTCCAATAAAAGTTGATATGGTGGGAATTCTCTTTCCTCAATTCTAAAACCTAAACCAGTATTAATTGTCCATCTTTTCTTTTTAAAGGTTGTATTTGCTCTTACGTTCATTCGCTCGTAAGATGAATTAATAATTGTACCTTCTTGTTTGAAGAAAGTACCTACAACATTGTAGGTTAGATTACCTTTACCACCAGAAATACTCAAACTATGATTTTGAATCGGTGCATAATCATTTTGAATGACATCTTCGATATTTGTATCGTTAGTAAAGTCATATCTATTTTGTTGTAATTGAGACCAAGTCTCATCAATTGCTGTATTATTTTGATGACTTTTCATGATAAAATGATTATACATGTAATCTTCGAAGTTCATCAAAGGAATATCAGACGTAATTTTTTGGAAACCAATGTAACTATCTAATGATAATTTCATTTGTCCCTTTTTACCCGTTTTCGTTGTAATCAAAATTACACCACCTGCACCCCTTGTACCATAAATTGATGCTGAAGCTGCATCTTTTAAGATCGTCAACGACTCAATCTCATTAGGACTAATCTGTGGATCATTGTTGTATGGGATACCATCTACCACAAATAAAGGAGAATTTGAACCTGTTACAGAACTTAATCCTCTAATTTGAATGTTTGATGCAGCTCCTGGCTCTCCAGAACTAGCTTGAACATTTACACCTGCTACTTGGCCTTGCAATGCTGTACCAATATCAGCTGTAGGTGTTTGCGTTAAAGTTTCTGAATCTACAACTCCAACTGCTCCAATTACTTCTTTCTTGTCAATTTCGCCATATCCGATAACGACAATTTCATCAAGAGCTTTTGTATCTTCCTTCATAGTTATGTTGATCGTAGAACGACCTCCAAGTTCTATTACTTGTGTTTTGATACCAATAGCTGAAAATTCAATTTTTACATTCTTATTCGGAACGTTTAATTTGAACTTACCATCAAAATCTGTGTAAGTACCTGAAGTTGTATTTTCGATTACAACATTTACTCCAGGTAACGGACTGTCCTTTTCGTCAACTACACGACCACTTATTGTTATATCTTGTGCCTGTAATTGAAAAGAAAGCAATAAGAGCATTAGGGTGAAAACCCGTTGATGCTTACTAGTGTGTAAGCCTCTTTTTAATAATTCAATCATTTTGCTTAGAAGGTTTAAAAAATTCACTTTCTAGTTAGTAGTCCAAAGGTAGATAAGATCTCTTTTATAAGTGTGTGTTAAACACCTTAGAAAAAGAGGGTGAAATTATATCACCATCATATTCTTAAGTATTTAGTGAAGTGTTTACTAAATGTCCCCCATATAGTGTATTCTTCATCATTAATACTCAATATAGAGAAAGAACTAGGTGAAATAACGTTAAATAGAAGGGTGATTTTTTAATAAAAAGTAATTATTCATCAATAAAAAGTCTGTTTATGTAAAAATTTATTTTCAAAAAAATAGCTAATACATTGATAATAAATGCTTAAAAAATTAGCTGTTAAAAATACAATTATAAATATAGAGAAATAAAATAAGATTGCTTTAAAATATTTTAAGAGTGTGTGAAAAAAACAAAAAAAACACCCCCTATAACATAGTGATTTATTTCAAATATTTGCCTATTTCATGCATTGTGAAATACCAACTAATTTGTCTTAAACAGTCCATATTTTTAATAACATAGTTCTTAAATAAAACAATAAAATTAATGCATTTAAAAAAATTGTACAACAAAAAAAAGAGGAGCTTACAAATTGTAAGTTCCTCTATTATATTTCAAAATATTACTATTTCCAATTTAATATATCGCTAAATTATTTTGCTCGAATGTTACTTCAAATACAAATGCGTGTTCACAAGGTTTTTCTTTTGGAAGTGTTACCTCTAGACCTTTATTACCTCTTTTCCACTTTAAGTTCTCTTCAATACCAAGAAGTTTTACACTTTTGATTGATACTTCCTGACCTAAATACTTTGTATTTTCTTTTAATGAAGGTATTACAACTTTACCATTTGAAGCCCAGTCCATTGAGATTGCAAATAGCTTATTATCTTTAGTAGTATATCTAAAGTCATCTGCAGTAAGGTCTTTATTTTCACCTTCTGTATGATGTCCTGTCGCTACTCTCGTAGGTCCTTCCCCATAAATCTTCCATGGTCTTGAACCATAAATTGCTTCACCATTTACATTAAGCCATTCCCCAATTTCCATCAAAATCGCAACTTGATCTTCAGGAATAGTACCATCTGCTTTGGGTCCAACATTCAAGAGTAAACATCCATTTTTACTAACAATGTCTACCAAGTCATCAATGATCGTATTTGTATCCTTTGATTCCCAGTTTTTTACATAACCCCAAGAATTTTTACCAATAGAAGTATCAGTTTGCCAAACATCCTCTCGAATATCAGACATTTTTCCTCTTTCTATATCTAAAACATGTGCCCCTTCTGGGAAAGTTACTTTTTTGAAATTCTTCGTTTGTAACACAACTTCTTTGTTCCATTCAATGCCTTTATTATAGTAATAAGCTGCCATTTTTGGATGATAAGGCATAAACTCTTCTCTATCTATATAGAAATCAAACCAAAGAATATCAGGCTGATAGTTATCAATGATATCTACAGTTCTTTCCCACCAATGATTTAAAAATTCTTGATCAGCAGGCGCATAATGTTCATGATCTCTTCCATATAAATCAGCATATTGTGGATCAGAAGTGTCAAAACCTTCTTTATGTGTGAAATAATTCCAGTTGAATGCATAGTGTGAGGAGGCACCAATTTTCATATTTCTTTTTCTTGCCTCAGTTGTCAATTCACCAAGAATGTCTTTCTTTGGTCCCATATCAACTGAATTCCATCGTGTATGATTTGATTTATACATCGCAAATCCATCATGGTGTTCTGCAACTGGAACAATATATTTAGCACCAGACTTTTCAAATATGTCTATCCAATTTTTAGCATTAAAATTCTCCCCCTTAAACATCGGAATAAAATCTTTATAACCAAATTTATCTAGGCTTCCGAAGTTTTTCACATGAAAATCATGCATGTCAGAAGCAAACTCTTTTTTGACATTACCATTTGGGTCCCATTGTATACTGTCCATATACATTAGCCTTGGATACCATTCAGAACCATACTCTGGTACTGCATAGGCTCCCCAATGTATAAAGATTCCTAACTTTGCATCCTGAAACCATTTTGGTGGTTCATATTGTTGAATAGATTCCCAATTTTCTTCAAAAATCTTTTCTGATTTGTTCGTATTTTCTCTTTGGATTGAACAAGCAGCACACAAAGCTGCAATTAAGATAATATATACCCTTTTCATATTAATTTCTTTAAAATTTTAACATGCTTATGAGCGATAGTTAAAGCTATTTCAATGTGTTGAGTTCTTTCTATTTTTGATAAATCTAAGTTAATCAACCCTTCTGGAATCATGAGGGAATTTTGATTAAGAATAAAGGGGTGATAATTATAAATCTTATTAAAACATCCCTTTTTGATACTAATGAGCATGTTTTAGAAGGAATACAACTCATGAGTATTTTATAAATAGTATAATTATTTTGATAAAAAAACACCTCATTCTTTAACGTAAAAGAATAAGGTGTTTTGAAAAAAAGTAAGTTTGAAGTTAGCTCTTCCAATTTTCTTCAATTACTTCGGCTAAAGCAGGGTAATTTTTATCTTCCTCATTATACTCTTGCCTTAATCGAATAATTTCTGCTTTTAATTCTTCAACAACTTCTGCATATTCAGGATTTCCGTATACATTATTCATTTCCTGTGGATCTTTTTCTAAATCGTAAAGTTCCCATCCTGGAGGTGTCTCAAAATTATAATCTTGTCCCCAATCTTTTTGGTGATTATCAGGATCATAATGTTTTCCATAAAAGAAAATCAGCTTATGTTTTTTTGTCCTTACACCTAAATGAGCAGGATTTGCATGTTTATGTGCCATATGCATCCAATATCTATAATAGGTAGATTTTCTCCAACCTTCTGGTTCTTGTCCTGTTTCTAAGATAGATTTGAATGAATTTCCTTGCATTTTTTGAGGTACAACTCCTTCAGCCAATGAAATCATTGTAGGGGCAAAATCAGTATTATTAATGATAGCATTAGTTCTAATCCCTTTTTTGAATTTTTTTGGGTAATGTACAATAAAAGGCATTCGCATTGACTCTTCATACATCCACCTTTTATCTTGGTAGTCATGTTCACCAAGCATCATACCTTGATCTCCAGTATAAATAATAATTGTATTGTCCAACTCTCCACTTGCCTCAAGATGATCAAGTATTCTTTTTATATTATCATCTACTCCTTTTACACATCTAAGGTATCTTTTTAGGTATTCTTGATACGATGCATGTGTGTAAGCATTTCCTTTTAATTCTTTATCTACACCTAAATCTTTCCCCATATCCCTTGTGTAATTACGTTTTGAGATAGAAGAACCTATTTTATGAATCAGCTGATCATTTTCTCCCCTTGTCGCTACAGAGCCATGATTCCCTTGATTATATAAGCTTTCAGGTTCCGGAATATTGACATCTGCAAGATAATCTTCATATCTTGGAGCATATTTAAAGAAGTCATGTGGTGCTTTAAAATGATGCATCAAAAAGAAGGGCTTCTCTTTTTCCTTCCTATTGTTCAACCATTCTAATGAAATATCTGTAATGATATCCGAAGAATGTCCTTCATATTTCACAGTATTCTTAGGCCAATTTTGCTCTCCTCTTTCTCTAAAAACAGGGTCGAAATATTTTCCTTGTACTGGCAAAACTTTGTAATAATCAAAAGCAGCAGGTTCTTTTTTGAGGTGCCATTTCCCAATCATTGCCGTCTCATATCCTGCTTTTTTCATTTCTTGAGGTAAGTATTGCTTTTCAGGTGAGATGCTACCATTTAGATCCAATACGCCATTTGTTTGTGAATACTGCCCTGTGATAATTGTTGCTCTAGAAGGTGTACAAATTGCATTTGTACAAAAAGCGTTATCAAAAATAATCCCTTCCTTTGCCAATTGATCAATTGTTGGCGTAGGATTTAATTTAGCAAGACGACTTCCATATACTCCAATAGCTTGAGTAGTATGATCGTCGGACATTATATATAGTATATTTGGTTTTTTAGCTTCTTCTTTTTGTAAAGAGCAAGATGAAGAAATCGCCCAAATGAAGAGTAATAATCCATACCATTTATTCATTCGCATAGTTATAATTGATTAAGTTCTATTATTAGTGTTCAAGGGCAATTAACCTTATAAACTCATTTCATAAAAGTCTAAATATAGCCATATTCAAGTCAACCCCTAATAAAATAAGTGTTTATACCCTCTATAATTTTATTTTAATGATTAATAAATTGACGACTTTTAAATTACTGTTCAATTTGTAATTGATAATCATGTGCACCTTCTGCAAAATTACTTTCAAAGATTTCTACACCATCCGCTTTTTTACCCCAATTCACTTCTACTCTACCATCACCTAATACAACATCTATGAGTTTCTTTTTCAAAAGCATTGCTATAGATCTATATTCTTTCTCAAAGGCTAAATTAATCTTCTCTTTGGGATCTTTTGAAGTATGATAAAGACTTGGGTCTAATGCTTCGTAGCTTGCAGTAAGTGCCCATTCTAGATCTTTTCCCCTATTTTTATGAGGTCTCGTTTTAATGGAAAATACATAATCCTTTGTTCTAATAAATGCTCTTGGCCCCGTCACTGCATGATTTTCACCAACGACATAATCTCTAAAAATAACTTCACCTCCTGTTACTTTTGCAAGATCAAAACCATCTAAGTAATTATATTTTTCGTTGTCTAATTTTGCTCCTCCAGCTGATAATATAGTTGGTGCAATGTCTACAAACTCTGTGAATTCTTTTACTACTTTTCCAGCTGGAAACTGCTTTTTATCAGACGAAACTACAATGATTGGATTATGCGTATCAATATCCCATGAGGTAAACTTTGATACCGCTCCATGATCATTCAACTTCCAACCATGATCGCCACATACATAAACAATGATCCATTCCTGATTATTTTTTTCACTATAATCTATAAAAGCATCTACCGCTTGTCCAATTAATTCATCTCCATAAGCACTAAATGCAAAGTAATCTTGAATCATACTTTGTTTTTGTTCATCTGTAAAATGGTTGGTGTAACTCATCTTGACTTGCTTTTTCTCTTGTTCAGACATCGTCGCCAATTCTTTTTCATCAAATTGAGGCACTTTATATTTCAATTTTTTAAATCGATCTCTGTAAGATTTTGGTGGTAAGACTGGGGTGTGAGGAAAATCAAATCCTATATGACAAAAAAGTGGTTTATTTCGATCCACTCCTTCAAAAGTTCTACTACCAATAGTATAAGTATCATCTTCATTTTTAAGATATTCTTCTAAAATTGATGCATATACTCCGTCTCTTGTTTTACCAGCAGGTTGAGGACTTTCTCCTGCTAAAATCAATGGATTAAATGGAGATTCAGGACCTTTCTTTTCATTATACATTCTCAAAAGGTCAAATTCCTTGTATACTTTAGCTGCAGATCCTGCATACTCTGGTCTCATTTCTTCCAATGCACGAGAAGTATATCTTCGATTTCCCTCTTGATCCACAAAAAACTCCAAAGATTTTATAGTTTTAGGTAATTTCTCTCCATCTATTTTAGTTGTCCAACTTTTCCCCCAATCCGTTAAATTATCTTTTCTTAAACCATGAAAATCTATTTCTGTTTGATAAATTTTGTGTTGTTTTACCTCACCATTTTTTAGTGTTCTAATTCTCACACCCAGCTTTCCAATATGAACTGTTTGATACCCCAATTCCTGCATCTGTTCAGGTAAAGTTGCTTTAAAATGAGGAGCTTTGTTATTATAATATTCAAACTCATATACTCCTGATCGAAATGGATATCTACCAAGATGCATGGATGTCCTAGAGGGTGCACATGCTGCTGCCTGACAATAAGTGTTGATAAATGTTGTACCACTGTTTGCTAATTTATCTACATTTGGCGATTCTGTATACCCCAATTCACTATGTTCTCTATCATGAAGTATTCGATTAAATGCATTAACTGTATCATAACGTTGATCATCTGTAAGCAACCATAGTATATTGGGTTGATTTTGAGCATAATTTTCTTGTGTATTAAATGCTATTAAAACTGAGATGATTATTAATCTTTTTATAAAAAATTCCATGAGTATTATCGATACTTATTTATACTGTTTTGAAGCTGAGAGATTACTTTATCTATCTTTTTTTAATTTATTAATTTCGTTTCAATTATGTCTTGGTGATACCTTTCAAAAAGGGGGGCATTTTTTTATCCTATTGTTTTTTAATATATCTACACCTTTTAAATAAAAAGAACTCTACCTAATTTAGATAGAGCTCAATTGTTTGATATAGTTTACAATTTTTTATATGGATTTTTCTTTCAAGTTTCTTATGATCAATATAACATCGGCTTCACCTTCCCAAGGTCTTTCTTTCCAAAAATTGAAAGACTTTCGATCGTATTTTACTTCTTCTGTCATTTCTCCTGTTAAAGTATTGAACCACTGTTGAGTGGCATTGTCTGCACTAAATGCTTTCTTCAGGATTTGATTAGAACCCACCCAATTGTTTTCCTTAGGAATATACATTAATACTTCTCCATCAATCTTACTAGTAAGATTATAACCACTAGAATTAAACCAAGTCATAGGTTCCATGTTTTCAAAATGTACAGACTCAAAAAGAGTTCTCATGTATTTGAAGTATTCAAAATGTGGCTTCATAAAATTATCAGCCTGTTCAAAGGGGTTGTGAATCACAACATTCCAAGAAGCACCCTGCCAATAATATGTTGTATAACCACCTGCAAATAAACACATGTAATTTCTTCTTAGACAAGCTTCTGCATTGACATAAGCCCCAGGAAAAACAACGAATGGAGATTCTTCATAACCTCCATGTTCAATGTTAAAAATAGGTTTATCTGGAAAATCATTTTTAGCATTCATCATATTTTGATACAAAGTATGTTGCCAATTTTGCATTGAAATAAAGTCAACTTCTTCAGGGTGATTTTTACAAAAACCATAATCATGTACTGACACCAAGCGGTTGAATGCATCTAATTTTCTGGTTCTTTCTATTCGTTCAGAGATATATTCCTTTGTGGCTCTTCCGTAAAAAAGAGCCTCCTTAGAAACATCCCATACAATATTAGGAAAAGCTTGATAACGTTTGATGACATAATCATAATATCGATTGTCTTCAACAGTATTCATATCAGGCCAACTAACCATTTTGTTCCAAACATAAATCATTAGATGGCTAATGATTTCTTGATCATGCATTTCAGCTATTACTTTATCAAAATGATTGAAAAAGTGCATATTTAAACTACTAAAATCAGGGTTTTCGTTTGAACCTAAAAATGGGAACATATCTTGTTTTCCTCCATATTCAAATTCAGGGTATGCTGATAATAAGGAATCCTTAGGCCATGAAACATCATGAGAATAGACATTCATTACTACCTGATTGAAACCGTTTTTATTTAAAAGAGAAAGTAAATGCTTTGTCTTTGTAAGTTCTTCCTTTTCATAATCCAACGCAAATAGCCAATCGCATTCAAATGCTAGATTAAAGTAATGTGATCCATCTTCATAGAATAAACGGTCTTTATTATTTTCATTTAATACTATTCCTCCTTTTCTGTTTTCTTTATCATTTTCAGTTACTGTGATCTTCCCTTTTTTTCCTTTCAATTGCTTTATATTTGAGGTGAGCACAAATGTTTTTTCACCAATTGTACTACTTGAATATCTCAATATATATTCGCCATTTCCATTATAAAACAAAGGGATTTTTTGTTCCAGATTATCAGAAGAAAATAGGGCATAAACTTCTTTCTCAAATGGGTTATTTATCTTGGGATTTACTTTAAAAGAAATATCGTTAACCTCCCATTGCTTTAGTGTCACACCTCTTTTTACTTCTGAAGACTTCCACTTTGTAATTTGTCCAAAAGAGATTGTCGATAAGAATAAAAATGTGATTAGAAAATAATATAGCTTCTTCATTTTATTAATTGGTATTCTTGTTATCATTTCATTATAGTACATTTCCTTCTAATTCAAGTTTAAAAGCAAATGCATGTTCTAAATTCTTTTGTGCAGGTAATGTCAATTCTAATCCATTATTTTTCATTTCCCACTTTACATTTTCATGCGAACCTAATAGGCTTATTTTTTGAATTTTCTTTTGGAGTAATCCTTCTTTTAACGCTAGACTTTTGATAAGTAATTTTCCATTTTTTGGCCAATCCAAAGCAATTGCATAAAGATTATTTCCATTTTTGGTAAATCGTATATCTTGAGCAACAGCTTCTGGGTTCTTATTTTCACTAAGATGTCCTTCCACAATTTTTTGAGGTCCCTCACCATAAACTTTCCAAGCACGTGTATTGTAAATTGCTTCTCCATTAGTTTTCAACCATTGCCCCATTTCTAAGAGTCGATCTTTTACTTCAATAGGAATTTCACCATTTGCTTTTGGAGGGATATTAAGTAGCACTGCTCCATTCTTAGAGACTACATCTACCAAGAAATCAATTAAACGATTGGTAGATTTATAATTAGGGTCATCTATATGGCACCATGCTTTCCAATCTACAGAATCATCTGTTAACCAAGGAAAGTCTTTTTTCTCACTCATCCTCGCTCTTTCTAAATCCAAAACGGCTGTACCTTCTTTTAGATCTTCAAATTTGTAAGTACAAACCACTTCC
Organism: Flammeovirga sp. AWQ4_249; assembly: GCF_056161045.1. Lineage (NCBI taxonomy): Bacteria > Pseudomonadati > Bacteroidota > Cytophagia > Cytophagales > Flammeovirgaceae > Flammeovirga > Flammeovirga sp. AWQ4_249. Next base: position 171,343 of record NZ_JBSWYJ010000006.1, on the reverse strand, counting down.
TTATTCCATTTTAATGCATTATTGTAATAATTTGAAAGGAACTGTTTTCTATATTCTTCACCAATAATATCCATTCGGTTATCAAACCATATAATATCTGGTTGATACTTTTCCATCAACTCATTTAATCTTGCTAACCATTCTTGATTAAACTTAGCATCTGGTAAAGGGTCACTTTTAATTTTTGCCATTTGAAAGGTTCCTTTTGGCGTATAAGGACCATATAAACCTTCATTTTTAGAATCACCTGCATCAGTATTTTTATCCCAGGTTGGATACCATGCGTACATCCAATGGCGATGATATGTGGCTATGAACTTCATGTCTTGTGCACGAATAGCTTTTGCCATTTCACCTACAATATCTCTTTTGGGTCCCATGTCAACAGCATCCCATTGTGTTAAATCACTATCCCACATGGCAAATCCATCGGCATGTTCTGCTACAGGACCTGCAAATTGTGCTCCTGCCTTTTTAAAAAGTTGAGCCCATTCTTCTGCATCAAATTTCTCGCCTGTGAACATAGGAATAAAGTCTTTGTATCCAAACTGGTCCACCGTACCATATTTCTCTTCATGATACTTTCTAATTTTACTACCTTCTTTATACATATGATGAGAATACCACTCGGTTTCATATGCTGGTACAGCATATGGTCCCCAATGAAAATAAATTCCATATTTTGAATTTTTCCACCATTCAGGCACTTCATATTGCCCTAAGGATTCCCATTCTGGAGTATACAAAGAAGGTTTTGCTACTTCTTTTGTTGATTTGGGTGTATGACATGCATTGAGTATAAAAAGACCTATTAGAAGAAGTAATGATTTTAATTTCATGACAAATTAATTTTGGTTGTTAGTAACTTTATTTACTTACAAAGAGGGAATTAGATAGTATCAAAAAACTTAAATTCAGTCAAAAAAAAGAAAAATTATATAGCTAAATAAAGGGGTGAAATTTGATCGGGGCTTTATTCTATAGCATTTGTAATTCATTATTACTTCGTAAAAAAAGGTTCAATAGCTTTAACACTATTGAACCTTTCACATTTCTGATTAATGTGTATTCTTTCTTTATTTACTCTCTTTTGATTTCAAGTTTTTCTCCATTACTTTTTTCCAATCTCTAATCTTTGCATTGGGAACAATTGCTCCAATAATATTTCCTTTGATTGGGTTGCCAAAAAAGTCTTTTTTCACTTCGAGTCCTCCAAAATAAATTCCATATTCAGTATCATCAGAATTCAATTTTTGGATAGGTTGTCCATTAGAAACTAAAGCGGTATTAGTAGGCACAAAATCAGCAGCATCGGATCCACTTTCATTCACAAATTCAGGGTTTCCTCCTAAAGCATTTTCATCCCAATATCCTTCGTCCAAAGCATTGGCTACTTTAGTATACTTATCTACACCATTTTGATTATACAATAAGTAGATATTATTTTTCATGACAAGTTCCATTTTTGCTAGTTCTTGTTCATTCATAGGACGGGTAGTAGCTGCTACTGTACCTGCTAAACCTTTTCCTTCTTTTCCTAACACCTTAGCACCTTTTTTGGGGGCATCTGATACTTTAAAATCAAAGGCTGCATCATATGCTTCTCCATCTTTCCAACGGTGTAACGACCAACCTCTATTTCCTTTTTCTTCCATCCAGAATATATTATTCATCATAACAATTCCTTCATTGGAAGTAGAGATATTAAATACATTCGGATTTTTATAAGGCTTATTTCCTTCTATTGTATTGATGATTGTATTATTGTAGATGTACGTATTGTATGGACCAATGTATTTTTTATCATGATTATGACCATTTACAGTAACGATTGCTCCTGGCGTACCTACCTTACCCCAAAAATCTTGAGCAGGATCTTTAAGATTTCTCCATCCATCATTTACACTTACATTAAAACGATAAGAACAATTATAATTCAATCCTAAAATCTCGATAAAACCACCCGCATTATAACGACTCAAGTTATTTTGTATGACTACATTTTTACAGTTAAAGTCAATGTGTGCTCCACAACAATCTGCAATACCTTGAGCCCCTTCAAAAGTATTGTATTCAAAAAGGAAATTTTGTAAACCCCAAGTCCACATACCGCTACCTCTACCCCACTTACGTTTATCATTACGATTTCCCGATTCTGTAATTCTACTGTATTTTAAGTGACTATCATTACATCTATTGAATTGCATGCCAGGTCCACCAGATTGAAATACTGTACAATGTTCAATTTTTACACCACTAACATTTCTTGGTTTACTGCCATCAATTTTTCCAGCACCTTTGAAACGAATACCCATCTGACTTACATTTTGAACAGTAACATGTTCGACAGTCACTTCTTGAATTCCTTTTCCTTTCTTTAAAACTTGACCAAAGATTCCCCATCCCCATCCAGCATTGTCATTCATATTCCATTGGCGACAAGCTCTTGATTGAGAAGCTTTATTCATTAAAAATACATCATAAATATCTACATTTGATATTGTGAAATCTTTCATCAAACTATGGGTATGTTCCTCATTTGAAACGATACGAATACCATATCTTTGGTCCTTATTTTTGTCATTCTTTCGAATCATAAAAGTTTCATTTTCAGGACCACCATTACCAGTCATTTTAAGGTCAGTGATGATAACATTGGATGTGTTTTGTATCCAAATTCCTGCTGGATACCCTTTAAAATCAATGGTTGCTTTTCCCTTTCCATAACTACCAATGTGAATTTTTTTAGTCGTTTCTTTCGCTGAATTGAGATTAATCAACTCAATTGTACCCACATAGGTTTGATTTCCCTTCAGTAATATTTGATCTCCAAAAGAGATTTTCATTTTCTCTAATTGAGCTAAACTTTTTAATGGTTTGTCTACTGATAAACCTTTGTTTTTATCATTTCCTTTTTTAGCGTCTATATAAATTGTTCTGTCAAATTTTATTTTCGAATTATAATTAATCGAATTATTTGTTTCAGGTTTATCAAACACAAAACCATTTGGAGCAATAGGTATATCTTCAATAATTGGAGCATCTGCAGCCTTAGCTTCGGCACTTTCCAGTTGTACTTGAGCATTCACATTAAAGGAAATACACAATACTACGAATAGGTATTTAATATTGGTTTTCATTGCTTATAAGTTTAATTATTCATTTCTATTAAATTGTTTCTCCTAAAAAGGAAACATATGTATAATACACTCCATATGATTTTTCACCTTCGACAAAATCATTGGTCAATAAAGTTTTACCCTTCTCTAATTGAATTTTAAAGTTGACTTCTTCTTGCCCATCTAAAATTTCTTTTTCCAAGATTTGATTGGCAATTCTGATTCTTACTTTTTGAGGATTTATCTTATGATATGTGTATAGATTTTTAGGATTTACTGCAGGTATTCCATTTATTGGACCAGTACATTCTAATGGCCATCTTCTACAGGAAATTTTATAATACCCTTTCTTTTCTACTGCTATCGCATGAGTATTATTCTGGTTTTTAATTCCATCCGCTACCTGTTGACATTTCCAAATTCCTTTATCTTCGCCGATAGCATGCTGGATTGTCAATTTTATTTTCTCTTGAAATTTGTTTCCAATGATTTGAACAGGTAATTCTTTTATTTTTGAAGTATGGTTCACATCCTTCCAAAATGAATGGTTCATGCGTTTTAATTTTTCAACTACCCTTTCATTTTCAGAAGCAATATTTTCACTTTGTTTCTTATCCTTATTGATATCATAAAGTTGATCTCCATTTATCAATCGCCATTCATTATATATTATACAACTTTTCGCAATCTCTTCAGGAACTCTCCAATCTTGACGATTATGAATAAAGATAGCACGCTCTTCTTCTATGGATTTGTTCCTAAAAAGTGGAGCGATATCAATTCCATCCAATTGAATATCCTTGGGTAAATTAATACTACATAGGTTTGTTAATGTAGGCAGAAGATCTACATGAGCAACCGCAGTAGTTATGTCTTTACCGCCTTCTATCTTTCCTTTTGGCCATTTGATAAAAAATGGAACGCGATGTCCACCCTCTTTTTTGTCCCCTTTTATACCTTCCAAACCCATATTATATCCTCTTTTTCCATCACGAGAATATCCAAATCGAGTACCATTATCACTCATGTAAATAATAATCGTATTCTCCTCTAACTTCCGTTTTTTTAGAAATTGTCTTAGTTTACCAAAGTTTTCGTCGATATTGGCTATCATTCCATATAGGTTCGCATCTACAATTTCAGACTCTTCAAGCTTTCGGTAGGGGGCAGCATATTTTTCATCAACAATCAATGGATCATGCGGAGCATTTAGTGGTAAATAAATAAAAAAAGGTTCCTCCTTATTTTCATCGATGTATTTCATGGTTTCCTTAAACCAAATATCAGTACAATATCCTTCAAATTGTTGTGGTTGATTATTGACATAATATACATCATCAAAATAGCTATTTCCCCAATAATCTGATAACTCTCCTATTCCTCCAGCTAGATGATGAATGGCATAATCAAATCCTGAGTCTGTAGGTCTTGATGGGTAATTATCTCCAAGATGCCATTTTCCAAAAAGGGCAGTTTTGTATCCATTTTCCTTAAAAATATCAGCTATTGTGGGAGTATTTCCGTCAATTATATCTCTCCCTTTGTAGGTCGCCCATGCACCATTATTGATAGGGTATAGTCCTGTCATAATTGATGCTCTTGTTGGTGTACAAAGCGGACTCACATGAAAATCTGTGAACCGAACTGCTTCTTCATAAAATTTATCAATGTTAGGCGTCTTTAACCATGGATTGCCATGACACCCCAAATCACCTATCCCTTGATCATCTGTTAGAATTAATATAACATTGGGTTTCGATTGTCCCCATAAATTCAACTGAAAAAAGAAAACTAGTAATAATGATATACTAAAAATCAAATTCTTCATTTTACTTCATTTTTACTGTTTTACTTAGCTCTTTTATCTCACAAGTAGAGAAAAATTGTTCCCTGCCCTTTATAAGTTCTAAAGTATTTCCTTCAAATTTTATTTCTTTCTCTAATCGAATATCTGTTGAGGACGCTCCAATTTTAATCTTATAGTTTCCACCTTCTACAATCCATTTATCGTTTTTATACTGTGCTAAAAGTTGGGGAGAAAGGTGAAATACCAATTCTTTACGTTCTCCTTTTTCAAGATTAATTCTTTGAAAACCTTTTAATTGAATAGGTTTCATTGTTGAATTAGCATCCATTGGAGAAATGTAAAGTTGGACAATCTCATCTCCTGATCTATCCCCTACATTGGTAATCGAACATCTTATTTCGAAATCATCCTCTTGGAGAGAGATTTTCTTTTTCATTTTTAAGTTATCGTAATGAAAATTGGTATAGGAAAGGCCATAACCAAAAGGATATTGAATCCCACTATCATTGTTGTAACCTAATTTATAATCGATTTCTCTTTTTTCTTGCGTACTCGGATAGCTTACAGCCAACTTACCTGAAGGATTGACTTTTCCAATAAGTATATCAGCAATGGCATTTCCTCCTTCTTCACCAGGAAACCAGACATTTAATATGGCAGCACATTTATCTTCAAACTTACTGATTACTTGTTGTCTACCTCCAAAAATTACTAGAACCACTGGTTTTCCGGTTGCAATTAATCGTTCAACAAAAGCTTCTTGATCACCTGGTAAGCCAATTCCTTTTCTCCATCTACCTTCACCATTTAAGTAAATATTTTCACCAACAGCAGCTATGATAACATCACTTTTTTTCGCGATATGAATTGCATTTTTCAGATTAGGCTGTGGTAATCCTTGGATAGAAATCAGTTTTAATTTACCAAGACGATCATCTCCAAAAGTTGCCGTATCTACTTTTGCTTCTAATGATGCACTCCAATCACACCCTCTTTCATGCATTATTTTCACTTTCGGATCTAACCTATTTTCTAACCCTTCCTTTAGTGTCACTAATTTAGGGTTCAATGCATCAAACATGTCACTTTTCCAAAAAGCTCTCATTGCTTGATAAGTATAGTCTCCTAACAAGCCATGAACTGTTGCTGCATTTGGACCTACTAAAGCAATTTTTTTAATTTCATTAGTTAGAGGAAGGATTCCATTATTCTTTAACAAAACGATAGACTGCGTCGCTGCTTTATATGCTAATTTTCTATTTTCAGGAGCATCAAAGTCTAGAGGTCCATCTTTACCAATTATTGGTTTTTCATCCAATAAACCTAATCGAGCTTTCATTGCTAAAGAGCGTCTTACAGCAGTATCTATTAGTGCTTCCGTCACTAATCCTTTTGCTAAAGCTTCTTTTAATAAAGGATATGTCATCGGTGATGATAATTCTATATCTACACCAGCATTTAATGCCATTGCCCCTGCTGTCATTGGATCAGCTGCTCGCTTATAACGTTTATAGACCATATTGATCGCTCCATAATCACTCACTACCAAACCATCAAAGCCAATTTCTTTACGAAGCATTTGATCCAACATTGTTGGGTTTACAGTTACTGGTAATGCTTTATACACTCCATAGGAAGGCATCACACTTTTTGCTCCTCCTTCTTTGATGCACGCCTCATGTGGCATTAAATATTCTTCATATAATTCTTTTGCAGCATTATTTTTTGTGCCATACCCAGCAAAATGTTTTACTGTAGCAGCCACTCCTGTTTTTAGGTCATTTCCTTGAAGACCCTTTACAAAAGCTACACCCATTTTTGATGTTAAGTAAGCATCCTCACCATAACTTTCTTGATGTCTATTCCAATGTGCTGTTCTACTGATATCCAACATAGGTGATAGCGCAAAGGTTGCACCCGCTTCTCTCATACTTTTAGCGGTAGATGCCGTCATTTTTTCTACCAATTCAGGGTTCCAAGTACATCCTATACCTATTTGTTGAGGATAAGTAGTGGCACCTAGAGTAGCAAAACCAGTAATAGCTTCTTCATGAAAAATCGCAGGGATCTTTAGTCTTGTTTCATTCATTAAGTAATGCTGAACTTCTCGAACTACATCTCTTAATTCTTCTGCTTCTAATTTTTGTCCTGTAGAAAATTGACAAAAATGACCAATTCCGTAGGGTATATGTTCCCTGCATTTTTCAATAGAAATCTTACCATCTTCCATGATATCTCGTAATCGAGTACCTTGGATCTGGGCTAATTTTTCATCAAGCGTCATTTGTGCCATCAAGGATTCCACTTTCATGTTTACCTCTTCGGTGATTAATGATTCTTGTGCTTGAATTTGTTGTAGTGACAAATAAAATATTACTACTACTAAACCTATATTTTTACAGTAAGAGAGCATCTTAATTTCGAATAAATGATCAAAAAATCTTAGTGAATTTGAATGGTATTAGATTGGAAATTTGCACCTAGGTTATAACTCCTTTGCATAGGTGATGCATTACCAATTGTGACTTTTAATTCCCCTTTAGGATCAATCGCTTCCCCTTTTGTATTGAAAATTTGTCTATCTAATTGTGTAACTGTAAATACAATTTCTTTTGACTCTCCTGGAGCTAATTGTACTCTTTCAAATCCTTTTAAAGAATGGTTTGGTGTATCAAACTTTACATCATACTCAGATAAATACAATTGAACCACTTCTTCGGCATCTACTAACCCTTTATTAGTCACTTGAATACTTACTTTTAAATCATCGTCTTTTTTGATTTTATCTTTTTGGAATTTCATTTCACTAAAATCAAATTGGGTATAGGACATTCCAAAACCAAAGGGATACATAGGTTCTTTGTCCATGTAGCGATATGTTCTTCCTTTCATTGTATAATCTTCATATGCAGGAAGCTGATCCAAAGATTTAGGAAATGTGATGGGTAATTTTCCTGAAGGAGACGCTTCACCAAATAAGATATTACCAATTGCTTCACCACCTTCTTGACCTGGATACCAAGCAAATAAAATAGCATCTGCAATTTCTGCAATCTCCGTTAGATTCATTGGGCTTCCTCCAGTTAATACGACGATTAAGGGATTGTTTTTATTTTTATTTTTAATTTTCTTCAAGTAATTAATTTGATTTTCAGGAAGGTCTATACTCAAGCGATCTCCTTTCATAGTAGACGCAATTGCTTCCCCTTCTTCACCTTCAATCAAACCTGAAATACCCATTACTGCTATACAAGCTTTTGCATTTGCAGCCGCTCCTGTTGACCAATCTATTGGATTATTATTTTCTCGGTCTAACAAGATTCCTTGTTTATAATTAATACTTGTTCCTAATCCAGCACTTCCTACAATCCCTTCTAAAATGTTAGTCATATGACTAGTCACTCCATAATAGTTCCCCAATAATACCTCACTGTTATTTGCACTAGGGCCAACAACATATAAGTTTTTAATGTCTTTACTTAATGGTAATACATTATTTTTATTTTGTAATAAAACAATTGATTTCAACGCTGCTTCATAAGCAATTTTTCGGTGAGCTTCGCATTCTATAGTATCAGGACTTATTTTGTTGTATGGATTAATTTCTTCTGGATCCAACAAACCTAATTTGATTCGCGTCTCCAATAAATTTCTCAAACGATCATCAACCTCATTTTCAGTAATTAATCCTTGTTGGACCGCAGCCACTATATTTTTCTTGTAAACAGCTCCACAATTTAAATCTGTACCAGCCTTAATTGCTGCAGCTGTGGCTTCCACGCCATTTTTATATACTTTATGGTTTTCATAGAAGTCTTTAATTGCTCCACAGTCGGATACAACGTGACCTTGAAAATTCCATTCATTTCTTAAAATATCATCTAATAATAATTCACTTCCACAAGCAGGATCTCCAAAAACTCGATTGTAAGCACCCATCACAGCTTCAACATTTCCTTCTTCTACAAGAACTTTAAATGCTGGAAGATACGTTTCTCTTAGATCTTGTAAAGTTGGAACCGCATCAAATATATGACGGTCTACTTCAGGTCCTGAATGTACAGCATAATGCTTTGCACAAGCTGCTGCTTGCAAATATTTTTCATGATTTCCCTGCAAACCTTGTACATAGTTCAAACCAATCTGTCCAGATAAATAAGGATCTTCTCCATAGGTTTCTTGTCCTCTTCCCCAACGAGGATCTCTATAAATATTTACATTAGGTGACCAGAAAGTTAGACCTGCATATCTTCCTCGATTTTCTAATGCTTGTGAAAGCATAAATTTTGCTCTTGCTTCAGCTCCAATCGCTGTTCCAATATCATTAATTAATGCTTTATCAAAAGTTGCCGCTAAACCAATAGCTTGAGGAAATACAGTCGCACGACCATTTCTAGCAACTCCATGAAGGCTTTCATTCCACCAATTGTAAGTAGGTATTTGCAATCTTTGAATACCTGTACTTACATCTATCATTTGAGAAGCTTTCTCCTCTAAAGTCATTGCATTTAGTAAGGCATCAATTCTTTCATTAGTATCTCTGTACGGATCAAGCCATATAAATTCTTCTTGTGCTTGTGTCTCTATGAAAACTAGGCATAAACTAAAAACGATCAGTAATTTCCTCATGTTGCTATTGGAAGTCAGTTTTAAAATAACATTCAACCAAAAATATAAGAATCATCGTTAATGAATAGGGGGAGTTTACACCATAATAAAGGGGGAATTCATTATTATATTGTATTTCAATATATTATACACCGTTAAAACATAAAAGATTTCAATTACATCATTTTCATCTTCTCCTTATTCCATTAAATTATTGAAGACAATGAGAGCTTAGTTATTGTTTTTCGATTCATTGATATAGTGTAAAGATTAAGTGCATAATTCTTTATTTTACTTACTAAATCTATCAAGGTATTTCTTTTTAAAGGTTCATTATGTTTGTCTTCTAAATCAGCCAATAATTCATGAATGAGCTTTACAAATTCATTAAATTTGCTATCTAACCATTTTGCTTTACATTCATCATCCATGACATTTTTTGATTCAGCATAGATAGAAATCCTCCATTCAAATAAACATTTGCAACCTTTATCTTATGAGATCCTGTCTGAATAATCAATAAGTGCTTCAAAGGATTCAGTAAAAAATGAAGCATTTACATGTAAGATCATTAATCTATTAAGATGCCTTTTTTATTTTTCAATTTTAGTTGCTGTCCATTTTTCAGCACACCTATGCCATTAGATAATTTTACGGCATTAAATTGACTTTCATCTATGTTATTATTATTACCAAAATAGATAATTGTGTAATCTTTATCGTAGTTATTTTCAATTACTATTTCATGATCTTGTTTGATGAGATGTTTATAACCGATGATATAAAAATTATCCTTTTCAATGGCAAATATTTTACCTTCTATATTTTCATTATTAACAATAACTGATTGATCTGAAATTTCACCTTTATTTTCAACAGCTAGATTACTCAATAATTTTTCCGATATTTTAAAGTTAGATTTGTACATAATTGTATAGTTTATGTATAGTTTCATTTAAGTTTGTCTTTCTATTTAACTTAAAATCGGTTGTATAGTGGGTATAAATACTGTTTTTTCTATATCAAAAATCAGTTGTATTAAAGAATTTCAATACATTTTTGTTAAATATCAATGCCTGTTCCCATGGTGCATAATGAGTAGCTTCCGGAATAATGAGTAATTCAGCATTAGGAATTGATTCCATAATTAATTTAGAATGTTCAGGAAGGATGAAATCCTTTGCACCCGCGATGACAAGTACTTCGTTTTTTAAAGTCTTTGTTTTATAGCCCACTGAAGAAAAAACAATTAAACTATCTGCAAATTCCTCAGGTAACTCTATTGCAAAACTTCCATCTTCTTTTGAAACTGTTCCGTAAGGTGAATTGGGAACGCCAATATTGCAATAAGCGACCACAGTAGTATCACTCTTTACAATGCCTGAAGAGATTCTATGCTGAGAAAAAGTGCTTAAACTAATGAATAATATGAAAAAGAGTAGTACGTTTAGTTTTAGTAATTGATGCATTTTTAGTTCTGAAAATATCTAACTCAAACCAAAAGAATCAGTATTAATTACTTCACTATCGTCAGCCTTTATGGCTTTTTCTTGAGTAAATGAGATTTTACAATCCATGAGATCGAAAAAGCCTCAATCGCTATAAATTCAAAAACAAAAATATAATTAAAAGGTGCTTCTTTGCCTTGATATACTACAGCCATTATGATGATAAGTAAAACGGATAACCAAATAATTATTCCGACTCCTTTGTATAAAAATGTGTTTCTTTTATTATTTTCTGATAATGTAAACTTGAAAAAAGAGATGATTCCCATACAAATTATAAAAAATATGGCTGCTATATTATGAGTCCATAATTTGAAAGCATTATCAGAATGACCGTATAAAAGGTCCACATAGATTTTAGACACTTCATCCGTTGCACTCGTTGGGACACCAACTACAATTAATCCTAAAATACCAGCTATTGTGGTCAATAAATTATCACTCCATCTTTCATTTTCCTTTTTTTCGTATCCTCTATAACTAATAAGTAAAATGGAAAAAGTAGCGACAATTACTGTGAAAAATAAGACCGATTTTGTATAATAATATTGGCTAAATGAACTCAGTTGTACAAAATGATTACCCCAGAGTAATAGCCAAGGCAATAAAAAACTGAGGGCACCAATCGTCAATCTCTGAATGTATAATTCTTTCTTAAATTTTTCTTGAAAAGAGTTGTTCGTTATCATTATAGCTATAATATTATTGCTCTATTAATTTATCTGAAAACTTTTGAATATAGAACTTCTTCTTGTCTTTTAGATAATAGCAGAATAAGTAATCATTATTTATGATAATAACAGACTGACATACAATCGTATCTCTAAACTTAGAATTCGTTTTTAAAAGTTGGTTTAATGCACTTGATGACAATCCATTTTTTACAAATGTAAAAGTTGTTGAGTTTAGTACTGTTTTAAAATAGACTATATCAGTAAAGGGATTAATAATTTTCAGTTCCGGATTTTCAATACCTCCCAAAGTTATCCCATTATTTCCAGAAACATTATATACACTTACTCCCAGATCTGTTCTCGATAATTTATTAAAAAAATGTTTACTTTTTGATAAAGTTCTTAGAGTAGTATCTGAAAAAATATTGCCTCATTTTTTTAGCATCAATGGAGTTGATTTCCAATTTATATCACCTTTCTCATTTCCTTCAAAAGTATTTAATAGTACATTCTTTTTTAGATCTTTAATACTAAGAGAAATTTCCGAACTATTCCCTACCAACTGGTATAGTTGATCTCCTCTAATATAGGAGTTAGACTTGGCATACAGTGAGTTTTCAGGTAACTCATGTGGAGAAGATTCCATCCTAAAACTATGATTATCAAGATTGATTGTGATGAGCTTCGTATCCTCTTTTTCATGATCCAAAGTAATAATCAATTTATTACCGATACAGTACAGTTTGTGTTTTCGTGATGATTGATAAAGAGTAGTTAACTGTTTATTCTCAATTTTTTGAATATTTAATAACGTCCCTTGATAATCTTTTGCAGTCTCTAATAATACATCAAATAAAGTTCTCTTTTCTCTATTTTCGAAGTTGTAAGAAGATAAATCTATATCTGTAGTTTTAGTTAATTTATTACCTGTAAACTCATGAATTTTTATAATAGAACTTGAATTTTTTAAGGTCAATAAATGAAACTTATTATTGTAATAAATAGATTCTAAATACTTTCACCTTTTAATTTAATAGGAATTGAAACTTCTTTACTATTATTATTGAGTAATGATTTTGCTAAGAAATGATTCTTCTTTCTATCCGTAAAAAAATAATGATGCCCAAGTGTATCAATATTACAGCCTAAAAGGTTGTTGATTTTTTTATCAGGTATAGATACGGAAAACGTTTCTACTTTAGAGTTATCCGCTTTATCAATATGGTAGCTATAAATGTTATTGTTATTCGTTATATATAGTGCCACCTTATCTTTTCGACTCTCAACAATTGGTACATACTCAACATAAGAAGTATTAAAATAATTTAATAAATCAATCTCCTTTTCAACGAGTATTTCCTGTGCGTAAAGTGAATGAATAGAGAAAATCAAAAAGTAAAAAAATGGAATAAGTACTTTCATTAAGTAAGTTGTTTTAATAGTCATATTATGGATATCCAGTATAAAAAATATGTATATATTCAATAGTCTGCGTATCAAAACTAATTAATATTTTCCTATTTGGATCATTGATTTACTTAGTTTTAATCTAATTTTAGAACGCCATTCAATAAATTTATTAGGGTCAGGATCATTATTTTCAACCAAATAGTAAACTATTCTATGAACCATTCCAGTATATTCTTGATGAAAAAAGTCATCACCTTGAATTCCTATTCCTATACTATTAGCTTAATTTATTACAAAACATTCAATTCTCAATCCTCATTCTAGAGTTCCTAAAAAGCCTTGAAAGGATAAATCCAATCAAGGCTTAGTTAAGCCTATATAACGGATGATGGTCTTTATGCTATAGGTACATGCTATGAAATACTCCCTGAGTTGACAATGTGTTTTTTGTGAATGACAACTCTAATAAAACTATACTCCCTGGAATTCTTCTGTCTATTTGGTGTTCATGAATTAAAATAATGGAAAACCTTTGTATCAGTATTAGAAATTATTAGGATACACCATCTATTAACAATTTATGTCCCTCTATCTATTATTAAAGGGGATTAAATGGGGGCATAAAGAGAACCTATACCATCATAGGAATAATCAATTTTACTAATACTGAATCTCGTAGTACTTTTGTAACGTTATCAATAAAGAAAAAAAGATTTTTCAAAAAATATATATAAAACTTATTCATTCATGTTAGAGCAATCATTAAAAAATCAAGTAGCTGGACTATTCACAAACTTAAAAAGTAATTATACATTCAATGTTGAAGTGGCTGCTTCACATCCAAGCAAAGAATCTTTAGTAAGCTTATTAGAGGACGTTGCTTCATGTTCTGACAAAGTGACTTTAGACGTTAAAGAAGGAGAAGGTCTTTCGTTTACAATCAGCAAAGACGGACAAACAATTGAAAATATTGTTTTCAGAGCTGTACCAACGGGACACGAATTTACAACGTTATTAATGGCTGTTTTAAATATGGAAGGCATCGGTAAAAACCTTCCTGATGAAGCTATCACAGCAAAAATTAAAAGCATTAGCAGTAAAGTAGTCGTTAATAGTTATATCTCATTGACGTGTACAAACTGCCCTGAAGTAGTTCAAGCGTTAAACGTAATGGCTATTTTCAATCCAAATATTGAGCATCATATCATTGATGGCGGTATTAATAAAGAAGAAGTAGAAAGTTTAGGTATTCAAGCAGTTCCTACTGTAACTGCCAATGGCGAGCAATTGCACGTCGGTAGAGCTTCTCTTGGTGAGTTATTAGGTAAAATAGAAAATATCGCAGAGACAAGCTTTGATGCTTCATCTGTAGAAGAACAAGAATATGATGTAGTAGTCGTTGGTGGTGGTCCTGCTGGCGTATCTTCTGCTGTATATTCTGCGCGTAAAGGTTTCAAAGTAGCAGTAGTTGCTGGCGTTATCGGTGGTCAAGTAAAAGAAACTGTTGGTATCGAAAACATGATTTCTACAACAAAGACTACAGGTGCTCAATTAACAGCAGATCTTTACAATCACTTAAAAGATTATCCAATCGATATCTTAGAAAACCGTATGGTAGAAAGCGTAGAGATCGTAGACGGCGTGAAGAAATTGACAACTTCAATGGGCGAACGTTTCTCTACACCTGCATTAATTATCGCTACAGGTGCTAGCTGGAGAAAATTAGGTGTTCCTGGTGAAACAGAATATATCGGTTCTGGTGTAGCGTTCTGTACACACTGTGACGCTCCTTATTTCAAAGGTAAGAAAGTAGTAGTAGTTGGTGGCGGTAACTCTGGTTTAGAAGCTGCAATCGACCTTTCTTCTATCGCTTCTGAGGTGACTGTATTAGAATATATGGATACTTTAAAGGGTGATCAGGTATTACAGGATAAAGTCAATGAGCTTTCAAATGTATCTGTCATCACGAATGCGGAAACACTAAGCATCGAAGGTGATGGTAGCAAGGTCACTGAATTAAAATACAACAATAGAGAAACAGGTGCTGTAGAATCTGTAGTTACGGATGGTGTATTTATTCAAATCGGTCTAAAAGCAAATAGTGATACTTTCAAAGATATCGTTAAAACAAACCGTATGGGTGAGATCGAAGTAGATGCTCACAATCGTACGTCTGTTCCTGGTGTATACGCTGCTGGTGATGTTTCTATCGTACCTTACAAGCAAATTGTAATCGCTATGGGTGAAGGTTCTAAAGCGGCATTATCTGCTTTTGAGGACAAAATCAAAAATAAATTGACGCTTTCTACTCCAGTAGAGGCTTAAAATATATGCATCGTATAATTCATACTTAAAAGAATTTCGAAGCTCTTGTATTTCTATTAGATGAAAAAAAGGCTAGTCTGTGATGGACTAGCCTTTTGTCTTTCATAGTAATAAATTTAATACTCCACTAATTCTTCTTCTTCCTCCTCTTCAAAGCTTTCTTTTACTTTCGCTATTAATATTAAAATCAATATTGCAGTTACATTTATTCCAAAACCTTCTCGTTCTACGACTGTATCTATGGAAAAGGAATATTCAGGACCTAAATTAAAATAGAAACCTGTTTTCCCGCTAAAAAAACGAATATACAAGCTTATGCCAGAGCTTAAGATATAGGTAAATGAATCAGACATCCATACAAGTATTTGTGGGAAGTAAAGGATATAATGAAGCATTGTATTCAATTTACCCTTCCTCAGTTGTACACCTAAACCTACCAAGGCTACTCCATAAAAAAATAAGAGTATGATCGTCATTTTATTAAAGTTCGTCGCCGTATCATACTTGGAGAAAAGAAGCAGTAGCATCAAAAAAATGATGATAATTCCGCCTATTATATCATATGCTATTAATAAATTTTTCTTGAAGTGATCACTCATGTCGTTTGCTAAAGTTTGTGTTTGTACAAACATACTCATTATTATTTGTAGTAGTGAAGTAATTTTTCATTCTTCATCCTTCACTTTTCATTACAAAACTGTGGTCCGTGAGACGTTATAAAGAGCGTCTCTACAAGGGTGTACCAAAAAATAAAGCCCATGATGCTATCACAGGCTCTACATATTTCATTTTTCATCCTTCATTTTTCACTTTTAAGCTTCATGCATAAGGATAAAGTCTTTTTCCTTAATCTCCATCATTTTCTCTTTATCATAAGAAATACTGTGTTTGTCTTTGTGAAGGATCCATTTCACGAGAAACAATTTATCTTCTTGAACCAAAAGAACATTACCATCAGGATATCCTACATCAAAAAGGATCTCGCTTCCTGTTCTTTCCGCTAAAAACTTGATGAAGTTTAATTTCTTTGACTCTTCTGCTTCTGAAGTTGGTAGTACTAAATGTAATTTGGTCAGAAACCCATCTTCAAAATGAAAAGTTTTATAATAAAAAGTGTCTGCGTTGTCTGCCTTTTCTTGTAAGTGCGCTACACTTTCCGAATTATAATGTTCTTTTAAAAGTGTTTCGATGATCATGCCATCCACATAGTTTGTGATGTCAATTGTTAAGTGGTTTTCCATGTTGTTGAATAAATCTATTAAAAAGTACAGTTACATTCCTTAAAAAAATAAATCAATCGTATTAGCAATTTAGTAAGTAGTTATAGTGAGCGATTGAAGACTTATTTTTCTTTCATTTCAATTAAGGATAACGAAATCCTTTTCTTTTCATATACCATATTTATACCAAGTTTTCATTCTGAATTTTGACTTTCATCCAACGGCATAAAACCCTTAACTTTCTCTGTAAAAGAATTTTATTAGAATAATACAATAAAATGTTTCACGTGAAACGTTTCAGTAAAGGTTCATCTCTTATTTATACTAATCCACTTATCTCTCTCATCTTAAATAAGTTATATTACAAATATCATAATGCTCGATTTTGATTGGAAAAGTGATATTTTGATGGCATTACAAATTAAACGCTAGCAAAGTCTTTTAAAGCTAATTATTCTATCTGTTGAGAAAGTTCTTGTAGGAGAAGGTTTTAAAACACCCTCCTAAAATACAATCTAAGAGCTTTTATTAATATAAACGACTCATCACATCATTAACGCTACAAAACGCTCTGAATACGCCTTAAAATCGCTCAGAACAAATCATGGTTCAACCTGTTTGTAGAGTACTATCCACATTGTCATTATAAATCATAAAGATTATTTTTTAAACATTTAATTGTTTATTTATTTAACATTGTGTATTTTTGTAAAAGTAAATTTAGATATCCGTGAAATATCGTATTCAGCCGACTTTGTATGTGAGGCTTAATGATAGTATGTACTATTTCGTAGTTGTAAAATAAGATGTGTTACCCTACAACAGTAATGTTGTATAAAATAAAAGAGATGGGAGAAATTGAGAATTTTGAAATGGACAAGAATGAAGTCACTAGATTTGAAGCAGAATATTTTGAAG
Organism: Flammeovirga sp. AWQ4_249; assembly: GCF_056161045.1. Classification (NCBI taxonomy): domain Bacteria; kingdom Pseudomonadati; phylum Bacteroidota; class Cytophagia; order Cytophagales; family Flammeovirgaceae; genus Flammeovirga; species Flammeovirga sp. AWQ4_249. Next base: position 153,754 of record NZ_JBSWYJ010000006.1, on the reverse strand, counting down.
CAACAGGATTCCCGAGTCCTGCGAAAGATTTTGCAGAGAATGATATTTCTGCAGACGATATTATCGAAAGAGGATTTAATACTTTCTTCTGTCGCATGAGTCGTGATATTCCAGAGTGGCGTTTGGGGAACGGTGATTTTCTTGTGATCGCTAAAGGTGAAGATTTAAAAACAGGTGACTTCTTTATTGCTTATCAAAATAATGAATTCAGAATATTTAGAATGGCGAATGAAGGCTATTGGTCGTCGCCACATTCTATTTCAAAAAAAGAAATAAAAGTCTGGGGAAAAGTGACACACAGTATCGTGACATTAAAACGATAATGCGTAACAAAGACTCTACCTATTTTTTTCAATCAAAATAAAAGACTCATGTAATTCTTGTGGTAGAAAAACATGAGTCTATTTTTATAATGAAATATATCGATTAATTATTCTTCAGATTGATTTCGTTTCAAAGAAGTAATGTACTCTAAATCTTCTACAGAAGTTTCCATTGATTGGAAATACTCTAAAGCTTCAGGCTCCTCTTGAAAGTTTACCTTTTCTTCTATCTCTTTACAAACCATGATAATTTGATCTAAAGGCAACGCATAGAAATTTTGTTCTAAGTTTACTTTATTTACACTAAACTTTTGAAGTCTTTGTTTTAAGTGATCAAAAAGTTTTTGTGCGTCCGCAGAATTAATCAATGCATGTGTATCATAAGGGAAAGGTGTCGCTCCTTCTTTACTCAACTTTTTTATTTCTTCTTCTGGCGTATCTGATTGTGTCATTCCAATTTTAAAAACACCTTCTCCTAAAGAACCATAGTTTGAAAGAATATATACAAATCCAGAAGTAGTAGAAGAAGACGATTGTCTGTTAGCTCTTTCTATATGTTCCTCTACTCGATTTAATTTTAACTGAACTTGTTGTGCTTGTTTTTCATTGGCTTCATGAATTGCATTTTGAAGGTCACGTTGCAGTTGTATTTTTTCTTGTTGTAAACGCTCAAGCTCTGATTTTACTTTTTCTTGGAAAGTACGTTCCTCCCTCATTTGCCCTTTCAATTCTTCCTGAGATTGACGTTCCAAATCTTTTCTTACAATACCTTCAAACTTTTGGCGTAATGCTTTTTGAGCTACTTTTAATCCGTCTTGATCTTCGTAATCATGAGCAGTACAAAAGTCAAAAATTTCCTCCAGTTTATTTTTCAACTCCACATAATTACTAGCGGTAATTTGAGCGGCTAAAAAATCTACATGATCATTAATGAAACGCTGAGCGACTTGTTGTAAGTGCTGTTCTTTCAATTGGAGTTTATGTTCTAAACCACTAATTGTAGAAGCTAAATTTTCTTCTTTAAGTTTTGCTTCATTTTTATATTCTTGAAAAGTAGTTTCTAATTTTGCATATTCTTCTGCTGCATTATCACGAACGGCAAGTAAGCTTGCTTGTTCATTCAGCTTTTTATTTCTCTTTTTTAAAATAAGAAACTGAATGCCGATGATCAATGATAAAGTAGAAAATGCTCCAACAGCAATTAATAATTCATTCTGCATAACTTGAGATAACAAGGTTAAAAAGTAAAAGTTATTCTATACAAAATTATAAAAAGTAGTGAGGATTACAAGAAGGAAAATTTACAAGTAAAATAAAAGGGATAGATAATTTCAAATCATCTATCCCTCTCATATTATTTCTTCTTTTGTTCTTTTTCTGCCTTTTCTTTTAGCTTAATATTATACATTAAGATATTAATAATGATATCATCTTCGTCATCAATATTGATTTGATACATGACACCTTTTTTCACTCCTTCGAAACGTAAAATAGATCTCTTCCCTTTTTCATAATCATGCATACTAACTTGCTTTTCTGAAAAAGTAAGATGGACATTATAGGTATCCTGAATATATTTTTTCAATGGAGAATTCTCTATTAATTCATCATGACTTGGTGTGAATTTCAAAGCGTAAATTGTCTTATTCTCTAAAGTCATTGCTTCCAACATTCCAGGAGTTTTATCAAATGACGTAGAAGCTGAATCCGGTAAACTTCCTATTTTATTTTTAATAGAATAAAGTCCAATTGTCTGTGCATAATTATCCAAAGAAAAAAAGAAGAAGAGGGAAAATACTACTAGTACTTTACTATTGAAAAGTTTGTTCATAATTGTTTTTATTAAGTTTACTAGGTCTTAAATATTATATGTATTCAATGATTAATTTATACCTAGTCTACCTAGAAAATGTTGAATCGTTTAAAGCTTATTTGAAAACTTTTCAAATAATCAATTAACACAATTTAAAAAGCAACAGAGTCTTATATTTATTAATTTTAATGTGATAAAATTTGATTGCACCCAGATCAGTCAATTATAGTTCTTCTAACAAATAGACTTTTTATATGCTGCTGAAAGTTCAGTACAAATTGTCAAATTAATTACTATCACAATGAGTAAAAAAGAAAGTAAATTATTTAGTAAAGATTCTGTCAAGGATTTCTTTCAAGTATTAATTCTAGTCTCGTTATTCTCTTGGTTAATTGGCTGGAGAAGCGTTGTCCCTACTAGTTCATTAGAACCAAGTATTCAAGCTGGAGATCATATTATCATCTCCAAATTAAATTATGGAGCCATCACTCCGGCGACACCATTACAACTCCCGTTGTTACATGGCTATGGATTGGACTGGATTTCATTACCGACCTTTAGGTTACCAGGTTTTTCAGAAGTAACCAAAGGTGATATTGTCGGCTTCTTTTATCCAGTAGAAGACAAACCTGTAGACCTAAAAACAATCTACTTAAAGAGATGTGTTGCTACTCCAGGAGATACGATCAGTATTAAAAAAGGGGAAATTTACATCAATGGAAAACACGAGTTTGCTGACCTTGAAACAAAGCATCAATATGAAATCATCACTAAGAATGGTCTTTCAAAGCGCATCTTAGAGGAACTGGATTTATATACATATGACTTTAATAATGATAAAATTTATCCATCAAATAAAAGAAGTTTCGTTGTAAATATTTCTGATAAAAAGGCAGAAGAAATCAAACAAAACCCGAACATCGTAAATACTAAAAAAATGGTGATGCACGATGCTGACTTCTACCCTTCGACAAGAGTTCCTAAGAAAGGAGATGTTGTAAAATTGAATAGGAAAAATTTCAATTTATATAAGCCCATCATTTTAAAATATGAAGACAATGAAGCGACATTTGTTGATGGTAAAATCATAATCGATGGAAAAGAAGTCAAAGAATATACAGTCCAACAAGACTACTATTTCATGATGGGTGACAATAGACATAACTCTCTTGACTCAAGATATTGGGGATTTGTCCCTTCAGATCACATCTATGGAAAAGGAGTTGTTGTACTTTTCAACCTTAAAGAATTTGATGCTGATAGAGTATTCAAAGGACTTTAAGGTTGGAATTAAAAATGAAAAATGAATAGTGAAAAACTAAATCACTTCACTATAAAACAAAGAAGCCTAAGCATAAATTGCTTGGGCTTTTTCATTTCTGAATCTTTATAACATCTGAATAATCATCAGTCATGAAGCATCAGAAAAGTAAAGATACTTTACAAAGCATCTTTATAAACCCAATGTCCATTCTCTTTTTCAAAGGTAGATTTCTCATGAATCATAGAAGGTTTTCCTCTTTCAGTAAACATAGCCTTAAACTCTACAACACCGAAATCATCCCCTTCTTTTCCATCTTTAGTGAAAAGAACTTCTAAGCCAATCCACTTTACAGCCTTTGCCCACTTGATAATTTCACGCCTTTCACTTCTCGTTGAAGGTCTCGTTTTAGAGTGATGACTGATATTTAAATACTCTGAATTTGCAAGTACATAGGCTGAATATCTAGAACGCATCAGCTGTTCTGCAGTCACTACATTATTGATGTCATTATGTGCAATGGCACAACAATCTTTATATTTCTTTCCAGTACCACAAGGGCACATTTCTTCTTTTGTCATCACTATAAATTTACTAAAAACGATATTGGCAAATTTACCAAAACCGCTTTCTCTAAAAAAGGAAAATGCTATTTTGGACAATAATAAATCAAAAGATGATATGGGTGAAAATTTAGAATACTACAGTTTTGGCAAATTTGCCAAAAACGAATTTTGAGAAGAATAAAAGAGAAATCTAAGAGAAGAGTAAAATGGTAAATACTAAAAAAGTTCCATTTTGGTAAAATTGCCAAAAACGAAAAAAGTGATCCGAGGACCACTTTTTTCTTAAAACTATATTTATAAATTGTAGATTTTTATGATAGAGATTTATAAAATGTTTCTCTTAAAATCTGTAATTCTTGATGTTCATCTAATTCAGTGTAGTGACTTTCATGTTTCACTTCTACTGTTGGCGTTGAGTTACAAGTGACAATTCCCACCGTCAGGTCTTGTTTTTCTACTTGTACTTTTGCTTCCTCAAGTAAACTTTCATTGACTACAATATAGAATTTATGACAGCTAGCAGAAAGATCAACTAAATTTTTTAAGCTTTGTAAATCATCAAAAGTAGATACGATTTGGTAACCGACTACAAGTGGAGATAATTCTAAAGAATTTAATCTTATCACTTGTACAACATCAATGAATTTACTTTGCTTTATTTCTTTGTTATTCTCTACAAAACGAATCGTAAAATCATTGTAATGTTGGAAAGAAGTGTCTACATTTTGATCATCAAAAGCAATAGAAGGATTTCTAAAAGCTAGTCCTACTCTACTTATGTGATTCACCAAAGAAGTGTCTTTTAATAAAGATTGAATTTGTTTTGGTGTCAATTCTTTACTAGCCTTCTTCGTTTTTCTAGTTTTATTTTTCTTTTGCTCGAGTTCAATAGCACGTAATTCTGTCCAAGCTTTGTGGATTGATGTTTCACCATTCATAACGGAAGACAACATATCATAAGGTCCTTTTTCAATCACCTTCTTCATCTTCGTTACATTCTTCGTAGAAACACCTGCAATTTTAGCCGCTTCTTCAGCTCTATTAATTCTTCCTTTAGGATCAATATTTAATGACTTTCTTAATTCATCTAAGTCATTTTGCTCTTCAGAAACTTCCTCTACTACTTCTTTCGTTTTACGTTCAGCAGCAGCATTAAAACCCTGAACTTGTTTTTTCTTACGTTCTTTTGCTTCAATACCTAAAAATTCAGTAAGCTGTAATGCAATACGAATCTTTTCTGCATCACCAATATTACGACGACCAAGTTGATTGCGTAACATCCAAATGCGAACGTCATTGTGTGTGTTGAATTTTAATTCTTTACACGGAATATATTCTAAACCTAATTTGATAGCTGCTTCACAACGGTGATGTCCATCAACTACTGTATGAACAACACGTGCGGCTGCACCATCTCTTAGGGTATGCGTCCAATATAAAATAGGTTCACGAACGCCTTCAGCTTTGATTGATTCTTCAAAGTTTCTAGCTTCGTCTTCATTTTGCTTACGAATAAGCTCCCTGTATTCAGGTTCAATATGAAATGCTCCAGGAGATTTATATTCAACTTGTGTCAACTTCTCTTGAGATTCCTTTTCACGAAGGGTTGTTTTTCCCTCCTTTAACTTCTCTTCTTCTTTCTTTTTAAATTTATCTAAATTTAGCATATCTCATCTCTCAGTACAGGGTATACAAAAAATTAGTCCAATACAGGTAATAATTCATTGACAAGTGAACGAACTTCCTTTGTAATGTTTGTATTACTGAAGTTTGTATCTCTTTGGTATTGGATTGAATCAGGAATAAAATTATCTAAAAGTTTTAATCCCATGTAGCCATCTAATTCAAATGGCATTCTAGATTCCTTTACAGTTCTATTGACACGGTTGCGGATACCAATAATTTTTGTTGGTAAATCTAATGAATCTCTAACATCTGCAATATTACTGATACTAGAAATCGTTGGTCCTAATGCTGTTTCATTTAAAGTAATAGGAACTACTACATCAGAATTAGCAATAATTGAAGTCAATAAATCCGTAATTGCTACATAACCTGCAGTATCTACTAATATATAATCATAATCGTACTGATTATCTTCAATTAGTTTTCTATACTTTTCAGAAACTGCGATGGAGTTGGAATCAAAAACAATAACATCAATGTTATCATGCTTGCCATTTTCTGCATACATTCCTAATGTCTGTTGAGGATCCGTATCAATACATAAAACTTTTAACTCTGGGTTTTCAATAACGATACCCATCGTGATTTGTCTTAATAAAGATGACTTTGTGTTTCCTCCTTTAGAATTAATTAAGGAAATAACTTTTGCAGGAGCTCCTTTTACGATATAATCTAAAGGCACTTTAAAAATGTCTGCTATTTTTGATAAGCCAGAATATGGGATTTCTACCTTCCCTTTTTCCCATTTAATTAATCCTTGAACAGAAATATCAATTAGCTGAGCTAATTCTTTCTGTTGCATATTATTTTTTTTTCGAAGTTTGACGATGTTTTCTCCGATCATGTCTGTAAAGTTATATTATTGTATAATTACAAACCTAATATAATTACTATAAAGGTCAAAATAACTAATACAATTAAGTTTATGATTAACTTAAAAAGTCCTAAATCTATAAAATAGACTACCAATCATTAATCATTTTTGCGAAAGTACCTTTGTTAGGGAAAATTTCGTTTCTCTGAACAGCATTACGCAAATCTCTGATTTCTTTCTTCAAAGGTTTCATCACTTGATACTCTTCTAAGTCATTGACAAAAACTTCAATGGCTTTACGGATGATAGAATTACCAAGTCCTAATGATTTCATGTCTTTGTAGAAAACAAAAAGTTGGTTATTTAATTCATCCAAGTATACTTGATGCCACTCACTAAACTTCTTTGTTTTGAAGTCGTATGTACCAAAATGATTTAGTTTCTTCGCCAATTTTGTTGAAAGTTCATTGAATAGCTGTTTATCCTGTCCATACTCAGGACAAGGAATGGCAACTGGCTCAAATTTATAAACAGAGGGCTTCTTCTTTTCTGGAGCTTTTTCAACTTCAGGTTGAGGAGCTTCTTCTAATATTTGAACATCTTCGATTACTGAATCAACAGGCTTTTCTTGAACAGGAGTTGACGGTTTCTCTACATTTAAAGCAGCCGCTCCATTCATGATATACGAAAGCATATTGTTTTGTACACCAATAATGAATTTTTCACGTGAACCGCCCGCATGTTCAGAGATAATCTCACTCAACCACTTTCCTAATAATTTTTCATTCATGACAGGATCTACAATTCTTTGATCCACATCTTTGTAACAGTTATTATTTAAGCGGTATAAATGGACAAAATTGTCAAATGTATTTTTCAATGTTGCATCTTGGCTGAATTCAGTATTCAACAACTCCATTGATGAGGCAAAATCATTTTCTCTTTGTGGATGATCCACTTTTCCTGAGAAATAAAACTCCAATACTTTGATTGTTCTCCCCTGCTTATATTCCTTAAGCGTTACTTCGATATCTGCGTTCTTATTAATATCCTTGATGGAAGGAGTAATTACAGATTGCTTTAAACGCCCATAAGATTGATATGTTTTGTGTTTTTCTAAACCGAAAACAGATCTAAAATCGTCTACAGTAATTTTTCTACTTTCATAAAAGCCAATACCACGAGAAAGAAGGTCATATAATTTTGGACCATACTTTGAACGCATTTGACGGATATTTCCGTAGATATATGTAGTATAATTGTTTTTAGCATTTAGATAGGGTAATAAATTATCCGAATACTCAAAAGTCACTTTCGTTTTATCCAATACAATACGATCGAAAATCGAAACGTATTCCTTACGATATCCTTTACTCAATAAACTAACGTCTCCATCTTTACCGATGATTACAGGAAGTCCTGAATTTTTATCAAGAGGAGTATAGAACATAATCATGGATGACTTGAGCAATTGACATGCTTTATCGACATCTTTTAGATTTTGTCCACCAACATATCTACCGTAAAAACTCGAAAGTTTAAAAGTAATAGGTTTAGAGTAATCCTCATTGTGGAATGTATTGGTATAAATAAATAACTTCTGTGCTAAACCAGGTATCGGAAGCTGAGTATTCGCTTCGATGATCTGATTAGGACGCTTTACCAATTCAGCACGAGTGGTTATATTATTTATTAAATCCATATTTATAAATAAGTCAAATTATATAACATCAAAAAGTACCGCTACTTAAAATTGCGGTGGACTTAGTATATTTTAAAGTCTAATTTAGAGTAAAAATCCGAAAAACAAACATTTTTTACGGTGTATATAGTATTTTTAATTTTCAATTGCGGTTAATTCAGTATATTAAATCCAATAGCGCGGTTAAGTTGATATTTATGAAAATTAGAAAGTTACAATTTTGAGAATTTAAGTCTTCACTTTTTATATATACTAAATAAGACGCAAAATCGATTTAATAATGACTTTTACTATTGGATAATCATTAAAAACAAGAAAACTCCGTAATTAATGCGGTTAAGTTGGTATATACAGAAATAATTTACGGTTCATTTAGTATATATAAAGTCAAATTGCGGTTAAATCAGTATCTAAACTACGTTTTATTTAGGATTTAATGCTCCAATTACGGTTGAATTGATATAAATAGCCTCATTTTACGGTTAAGGTAGTATATATAATAAGGTATTAAGGTTAAGTAAGGGTTTATACTGCGGTTAAACCAGTATAGTATAATGGTGATCTTTTAATCGAATTACGTTTAAATCAGTATATTTAAGGATGTTACTACTTGATTTTTAGTTGTTTATGTTTACTATAATATACAAGTAGTAATAAAAAGAAGATAAAAGTATTTCTATTTTTGGAGTTTTAGGGTTTTAAATCAGTCTTATATGTCTATATAGATACATAAATACGATTACTCCGTAGTGTTTTAAGGTTAAGTAAATATCTGGAACGTATAAATTATGGTGTTAGATGTGTTTGAAGACCTATTTTACGGTTAAGTAATGTTGTTAGAAATAGTACTACGGTTAAGTGCGTATAATCTTACGGTTAAAATAGTATTTAATGAACGGTTATATAGATATCGATTTATGGTTTAATTAGTATTTAAAGGGTATCATTCATACTGTATATCAGTTAGTTATGACCACTATAATAATAAATATATTAATAAAACTAATAATAATATATTCTATTCTCTTTTTAAGGATTAAATTAAAATTATATATCAATTCATTTAGAATGAATATATCCAAATGAGACTTAGTTATTAGAATTACGGTTAAAACAGTATTTATAATAAAAAAATAAGGAGAAAATAGGTTTTTGATGACCTTTTACGGTTAAGGTGGTATATAGACTAATAAATTTACGGTTGAAATAGTATTTATAGTTAAATAATGCGGTTAAGATGGTATATATATAAATACTCCGTAGTTAAAACTGAACAAATTATATACTTAAAGTACTGATTCTACTTTGTTTATATATACTAAAACTCCTTAGGTTTATATATAGCGTAATAATATTACGGTTAAGATGGTATATTAAGAGTATTATTATGGTTGAATAGTGTTCTATTAGCGTTAGTTTATACTTAAAGTGCGGTTAAGATGGTATTTAAAGGTGTATTTTATGGTTGAAAAGGTATTCTAAGCGGATTTTTAGTATTTAAATATACCAAACACACCGTAATATTAGTTTAACATTAAAAGTGAAAAAATGTACTGTATTTAACGTAATAGTTCATTTTTGTACGGATAAATTCTTTTTTATGTCTTTTATAGTGAAAAAAAGTTCTTTAAAACCTTTAAATAGTAGTTTAAAGTGAAAAAAATATCTTTTTTGTTTTTTAGTTCGTAAAATTTGTGTTGTTTTGTTATCAAATAATGAAATAACTACATCATGACACAAAAAGATATACTAGACTTCATTAAGCAAAACGATATGCTGAAAGTTTCTGTCGTAGAAAAGAAGGCAGGAATTCCAACAAGGTCATTACATAAAGCCTTGAATGGAGAACAAAACTTAAAAGCAGAATATATTGATAAGCTTACTCAGGTACTTACTCCTCTTGGATTAAAATTGAAAGATAAATTTAAAGTTATCTCTATCATCAATAACAAAGGTGGAGTTGCCAAAACAACTACTGCTTGTAACTTAGGAGCGGCATTATCTAGAATTGGAAAGAAAGTATTGTTGATTGATGCAGATCCTCAAGGTAATCTTACACAGCATTTGGGATATAAAGATCCTCAATTTTACGAAGGAAAAGAGTTGTCAGATATCATTGAAGCGAAGTGTGATGTAAATCAAGCCATCATTCAATATCAAGAAAACTTGCATTTGATTCCATCGACAACTAACCTTGATTTTACGAATAAGACATTAAACAGAAATTCTGGTCCTTCTTCTTACAAATTGGTAAAGCGACTTGTTATCGATAAAATTGAAGAAGATTACGATTATATATTCTTCGATTTGTCTCCTTCTTTTGCGTTGATTACAAACGATTCTTGTTTGATTGCTTCAAATAGAGCGTTGATTCCAGTAGATGCATCAGAATTTGCTTTTCGTGGAATAAACAATGTGTTGAGTCACATCAATGACTATAGAGAAGAAAATCCAAATCTTGAAGTATTAGGTTTCTTATTTACAAAGACCGGTAGAACAAAAGATATGCACAAGTATAAAGAGGCATTACGTTCTACACATTACAGAGTTTTTGAAACAGAAATCGCTGTTAGAGATATGGCGTATAACAAAGGACCACTTATTGGTAAAGATATTTTCTCTCTTTTTGATGATGAATCTTTAAAAAAACAAGAGAAAGAGGGAATCAAAAAAGCGATGGATGAACACACAGAATTAGCAGAAGAAATTATAGAATATGCCTAACGAAATAAATATTGGAGATTTTTTACCAGGAAATGATCAGAAATCCTCTAAGTTAATTGACTCCAAAAAAGAAGAAATGTCATCAGGAAAAATACATATCCTTGATGAACTAAAGAAGTGGATTCGACCGCTTACAGAATCTGAAAGAAACACTCTTGAAGAAAGTATTAAGAACGAAGGTGTTCGTGATCCGTTGACTTTTTTCTATTTAGAAAATGGACAAAAAGTACTTTTAGATGGTCACAACAGATATGAAATCTGTGTATCTTTAGGAGGTGCAGACAATGGTTATGATTTTGAAGAAGTCATTGTAGACATTGATAATATTGATGATGCAAAACTTTGGATGATTAAAAACCAAGTAGGTAAACGTAACTTATCGAAAAGAGAAATGTCGTTTTACCGTGGTCATCATTACCTGACACATAAAGGAAAACAAGGAGAAAAAACAGGTGATGGAAAGCTCTATAATGTTTTGGCTGAAGAGTATAATGTCGGAAAAAACACAATACTTCGTGATGCTAAAATTGCTGAAGTTTTAGATTTAGTTTCGGATACTTTTAAGCACGAATATTTTGATGGTGAGATTAATGTATCTCAAGCAAAATTTGAAGAAGCATTAAAGGCATTAAAAGAGGAGGTTATTGATGAAGATGAATTAGAAATATACCTTCAAAACAAATTTATAAAAGAAGTTGCAAAACCTTCGACTACATCTAGAGCAGCGACAAATGCACCAAAACCTTTTACTTTTAACAAAGTAAATAAAACAATACAAACATTAATAGATGCTCCATTAGAAAAAGAATTAGGGAAAGTTGAGAAGATTGCGATGGAGGAATCTGTGAAAGAATTAATAAAAAAATATGGTTTAGAGATCTAACATCAGGTCCCAAAACACAAAAAAGAAAAGGTCCCAATTTGGGACCTTTTTTATTTACTTATAGACCACAGGGTAAACATCTTCATGTTCCACTGCTGAAAGTATCTGATTTTTATCTTTGCTAATCATTTTACAATTGACTTCCACCATAGTGGCGTTTCCATCAATCACCGTCAATTGTTGCTTACCTAAAAATACCAAATCTCCTCTATAATTTACCGATGAAGCAATGACTTCATATTGTCCTTGTTTTAATCTTAAACGAGAAGGAATATCTTGAACTCTTTTAAAAAGAATAGTTTCCTGACGATTATGAATATTTTCTATACGGACATTAAACTGATCTGTATTGACAATACTCAAAGAAGAAGTATATAAATTTTCTTTTTGAATATCTATTTTAATAGTAACATCACCTACTTTAGAATATTTTTCATAGTTAGTTGAACATCCAAATAATATAAATGATAGTAGATAAAAAAGAGAATGATAGATATATTTCATAGGACAATTAAAAGTTGATACACTCCCACTAACGGGAAAAGCGAGAATTCTTTTCAAACCCAAAAATTGAAAGATGTAAAGGAATCAGATTTTATTAATAGATTATTTGAGAAAAGAATTGCATAGACCAAAACCTTACATTTATTTTGAGTTAGATAAATTGATATAGACTTAAATTTGAAGTATATTTTAAAATGAAATTGTAGGGATAATAGAATTTTAGTACATCCAAAATGTTTTAAAGAAGTTGTACAATATCGTTAGTAGATAACACGAATTTGATGATAAATAAAGATATTCCATGTTGAAAAAAATAATTCTTTACTTCCTATTAGTACTTTCTACACAGACAGTTTTATACGGACAGGAAGAACAGAATGAAAAAATATTACAAAGAGGTGACTATATCTCCCCTATTACTGTAAGAGATTTAAAAAATAACGATACCATAACTCCATTGATCGGAGAAAAAGTAGTGCTGATTTTTTATGCAGATCCAGACACTCCAAATTCTAATGAGAAGTTTGTAGAAGAAATTAAACAATGGAAATTCAACTTAGATGAATTTTTAGCGTACGGTATTGTCAATCTTAATGACTCTAGATACCCAAATGGTGTAGTACGTTTTATGATTCGAATGATTCGAAAAAGATCTAAAAGAGAAGCAGGTGCTACCATCTTAACGGATCCTGAAGGAACTGTAAGACAAGAATGGAATACTGGAGATAGTAACAATAGTATTGGCATTTTATTAGTCGATAAAACAGGTGAAGTATTGTTTTGGAGTCCATCAGAATTGACAGAAACAGAAAGACAATTTGTGATTCAACAGATCTGTGAACATACAACAGGTTATAAAAAATTGACAGAAGAAGAAATGAAAGCTTTTGAACTTGATGACTAATCTCAATAAAGTAAAAGAGTTTAATCACTGTGTGTTCTAAAATGTAAGACTACTTTTGTGGCATCCATATTATTATAGGAAATGAATTTAAGAAGAGGAAACTAATCGTTGCTGTGTAGAATTTGGCTATTACATATACAGTTACTTAAGAGTTTCCTCTTTTTCATATTTCCTATTTTAAAAAACACTTTTATCTACGAATTGAACCACGATGAGACTTACCGATAAAGAACTAAAACAAATGCTTAATATTCTGGAGGAAGAAATTGTTCCTGCAGAAGGTTGTACAGAACCAATTGCAATTGCGTATGCTGCAGCAAAAGCTAGAGAAATATTAGAGGAACATCCCGAATCAATTGAAGTTTTTGTTTCAGGTAATATTTTAAAAAATGCCAAGAGTGTTATTGTTCCCAGCAGTGGTGGATTGGCAGGTATAGAAGCAGCAGCAGCAATGGGTGCATTATTTGGTAATCCGTCAAAAGACTTATTAGTCATAAGTGATATCCAGAAAGAGGAAATGGAAAAAGTTGTTTCATTTATGCAACGTAACCCAATTCACTTAGTAGTTGTACCCAATAATATTACGCTCTATATTCAAATTAAAATAAAGGGAAAAACAGCCGAAGCTTCAGTAGAAATAAAACATACACATACAAATATTACGAAGGTTACTAAAAATGATAAAGTGTTGATAGATCAACCTTGTAATGATTTTGACTTTAACTCTTCACTGACAGATAGAAGTATTTTGTCCATTGAGAAAATTGTTGAAATGGCAAATCATGTAGCATTAGAAAAAATAGCTCCTTTATTTGAAAAAGTATTTCAATTGAATGCGACTATAGCAGAACATGGATTAAGTAAAAGATATGGTGTAAGTATTGGTGCTTGTATTCAAGATAATATCAATAAAGGAATTTATGGTAATGATCAACGTAACCGTTCCGCAAGTTATGCAGCAGCAGGGAGTGACGCTAGAATGGGTGGAAGTGCATTGGCAGTAATGACGACGAGTGGCAGCGGTAATCAAGGAATGACCGCTTCTCTCCCAATAATTCGTTATTGTATGGATCAAAAGAAATCCAAAGAAGAAATGTACAGAGCATTATTGGTTTCACATTTATCAACAGTACATATCAAAACAAATGTGGGAAGATTATCCGCTTACTGTGGAGTCATTACAGCATCTGCTGCTGTGAGCGGAGCTTTGGTATATTTAGAAAACGGTACAACACAACAAATACAAAATGCAATCATTAATACATTAGGAAATATATCAGGTGTAATTTGCGATGGAGCAAATGCCTCATGTGCTTCTAAAATAGCTTCTGGTATTTATGCTGCTTTTGATGGAGCAATGTTGGCCCAAGTTGGCAATGTATTAACAGAGAATGATGGAATTTGCAATCACTCAGTTGAAGAAACAATTTGTAATGTAGGAACATTAGCTCAAAAAGGAATGAAAGAAACAGATAAAACGATACTTGATATAATGGTAAACTAAAAAAGATAAATTCTGTATATGATCAACTATTGAAGACAGTTATTTCTTAGGAAATGCTGTCTTTTTTAATATACCAAATCTCCGTAATTCCGTTGATTATTTCTAAATATACCAAATCTCCGTACTTTTTCTCTTTATCGTTAATAATGTAAAATAGTTAGCACATAAACATACTTTATCTCGTTTATGTAAATAGATCTTCAACTAAAGATAGTCTGACGCTATGAAAACGCTATATAATATACTATGCTTACTATTAGTGACACTTCCAGCGATTGCTAATACTTTTGATGACAACATCACCATCACTGATTTCAAAATTGAAAAAAGTATGATTGTATGGACGACAGAAAAAGAAATAGATAATAAGGAGTTTATTATAGAGGCTTCTGTTGATGGACAACATTGGACAGAAGTAGATCATCTTGAAGGAGAATCCTATTCTGATATCGATAGAATTTATAAATACAGTATTGAACGACCAGTTCAAACAACGTATTATCGATTGAAACGTGAAGATCTTGAAGGGAATATCAGTGTGTATGATAAAGTAATCAAATACGAAGTCATGGCTGAGCAACCTTTTATTAAATATGAAATAGAAAATCAGAAAGTCCTCTTCTCCACAAATGATGGAAAGGTCAATGTCATCTTAATGGATGCTGATGGCCATGAGGAATTCAAAGGATATATTAAAGACGGTGAAGAAATTGAAGTTTCTGAAGGGCCACACTTTCTAAAATTGACTTCAGCTCATCAGCACGTTTTTAAACAAGTTATTATTGAATAGGAAATCTATGATATATTACCCCAGCAAGATATTAAATCGCTAATATCAGAGCTACAACAATTTCTATTATGAAAAAATGCCACACTAATTACTGTGTGGTTTTTTTATACCTCAACTTTAAATCACACGTAAATATACCACAACTACGTGTAGACATGAAAAAAACGTAATGAGATCTTAATTATACCAAAACTCCGCACTTGAAATTAGATTACTCCGTAAAATGAAGTGATAAAACACAATTCCAACCTAAATATACCACAACTCCGTATTTTCTAAGGAGATTTAGTATATTAAAGGATAACACTCCTTTTCAATCATAGAAAGAACTATTTTTATTCGATTCTGCTTTGGTAAGATCAATTCCTATTGCGGATTTTATCTTATTATACCAAAACTCCGCAATTTACTTTACGCTTTTTGATTAACAACTTGATTCAATTCATGTAAAGATTAATTAAATCATATAACAGCCATATAATTAGCGAGAAAGCCATTTCTTTATTTATTAGGGATTTTATCAATGAATAATAATAAAACGCTTACGAGAGCTTATACAAGCTGAAATAAAGAAATGGATGAGTAGTATAGGCATAAAATAAAAGAAGAATTACCATTTCAATCAGTTTCACGTTAAATTGAGGAGTTATGGTATTTAAAGTTATACCTTGAGTAATATTGAAAAATATACTACTTGAAATAAAAACTACGGAGTATTGGTATTTTAAAAGTCTTTGATTTAAAAATTGAGTCAAATATTCACATTAGAGGTCTTTTTCAAGAGAAATTAAGGAGTTTCTAGGATCTTAATTATTAAATATACCATCTTAACCGTAAAATGAATTCTCATGTTCTTATCTGAATTTAAAGTTTGCTCTATTGGAAACAACAATTTGCTTATAAAACAAAATGAATCATTGTGTAATATTTATGCATGTTAGCTAGTATTTAAAATACAATCTTAAAATTGTTAATTAGATGGTGTATATTAATTACGTTAGCCATATTTACAATATGAAAAAGGATATCTTTTTCTAAACACAAAACACGCTATACTTTCTCATACTCTCAATGTGAAAGTAAAAATTCTATCAGTAAATATTGTAGCAAACAGAGAACGTTTATCATACTATCGCATTCTATAAACAAAATCTCTTACAATACTGGTATTAAATAAACTTCAAATACTTGAAATGAAAATAGAAGTATTTATCTCCTATTCCATGATCGTATTTTGAATAAAAAGCTTTATTATTTTATCATATGTAAAACGATTCACAAAGATGAAAATTACTAACAAACTATTTATCATGGTTACTTTATGCCATGTCATTCTAGCTTTATTTAATACTTCACTTTTTGCGGGTGAAGTTGGAAATGGATATCCATATCAAAAGTATGCAATTGTAGATTCTAAAAAAGAAGCTAAAATTAAGATGGAAGACTTTGTAGCTGAAATTAAGGCCGAATATGGTGTGGATCTAAAACAAAAATCTAAAAATAGATATAGGTTCTCTGATGTGGATAGTAAAATCACATATATCGTTTACATTAGAAATAACAAGAAATTTGGTGAGAGTGGATATACTGTAACAATGGATATTCATGAGATAAAAAATAAAAGAAGAGAGTCTACTTTATACAAGCAAAGTTTGTTGCAATATCAATAAACTATAGTGCATCATTGTACTTTAAAAAATGATACTCTATTCAAGCTAAAAAGAAAAGGTAGAGCTGTAAAACTCTACCTTTTTGTAACGGACGATATATAAAACTACATGAAAGTATTTTTATGATTATGGGGTGATTAAGATCTCATTCCAATCAATTTCTTCGTAAGTAATATTGATAGTATTTGAGGTGATTCCTTCTCCAGATTCATAATCAGTAAGAATTTGAACCAAGTCTAGCTGAATCGTATAGCTATCTCCAGCATTAGGCGTTATCGTGGATAAATTAACTGTAGTCTCAGCATATTTATTTCCAGTTTCATTACTATAATATTTAATCGTCAAACTGTTGATTTCTGTCCATCTGTCATATGTGACGTCATTTAGAGAGGTATAATGCTCATTATAATAGGAATATGTATAAAATTCCGCTGTTGTACAATCATATTCTATTTGTTCACTTTTACCGTTAATAAGGATATTTACATTATACCCGTGGGCATTGATATCGGAAATATCTTCTATTTTTACTCTCGATTGATGATTTTCAAGGTAAGCTTCACCTGCTATATTTTCAGTAAGGGTGATACTTTCTGTAAAACTCCATTTCATATTATCATGCCCATAGGCAAAGATGAGTAATAAATATTCTCCTTCTTCAAGGAGTGGCAATTGAAAAGAGGAAGGTATTTCTGATTCTCACTCCTCTTCATACCAGTTTTCATGATACTCATAGAAAACAGAATGACAGTTATTATCATTTTTATTATAAAGCGAAATTTCTAAAGCATAGATATCCTCATTCTTGATCCTCGAATTAGAAAGTACTTCTACATTATTTAGACCAGTTAATGTGATTTGATACTTTTCTGAAGGAATCACCACCTGTTCATTTTCTTTTGATGAACATGAAAATAGTACACAAATCAATGAGAGTAAATAAATTACTTTTGATTTCATAGTTAATGGGTAAAGGTAAAGTTACATAATAATTAAGCACCAAAATTAAAGGTTTTTATGCGACATATAAATAACCATTTTTAGGTATTTTTACCCTCATACAATTAAATAATATAAATATTAAAATACTGATTACCAGGTCTTTATAGTGAGATTTAATATAGTATTGAAATAGTACAATAGAGTAATAAGTTAAACGGTTCCATCTTGAAAACCATAAAATCGACCACCTTGGTGTGTCAATATTCCACTTTGATTTTCGTTGTGAAGTTTGAATTCATGTTCATTGACTCTGAACATAATTTGTTCACCATTTAATTTTTCAAAAGTAATGTAGTAGCGATAATGTTCCTTGAAATTCTGGATTTGCTTTTTCCCTTTTGAACGTAATCTTTTCTTTATTTTTTTTGAAAAGACTTTCGCTCGAGTGTCAGTGATAGGGTATTTTTTTTCATTGTCTAACCATATATCAGCTAACTTGAATTTAAAAACGAATATAAAAACGATAACGAGGAAAGTCAGAAGGAAATAATTGGGTATACCTTCAATCAAATGATATTCATATAAAAAGTTTAAATAGATTTCCATAGCAGAGAAATATAAAATAGTTTTTGGTAGTTACTCATTATAATTTACTTCAATTTTAATGAAATTCAAAATTTTTAAACTTGCTCTATTTATATACCCTATTGGCTAAAAATCACCTCCTGCACCACCGCCTCCGCTGTCGCTTCCACCGAATGAGCTACTATCAAATGAAGAATTACTATTTTGAGTGGAAGAGTCAAATCGAATTCTTGGTTTGGATTTATTGGATTTATATCTATTCATAATGATATCTATAATTATTATTAAGAATATTAAAGCGATGATAAAATAGACTGTATTATTAAAATTATTTTGATCATCAATTTGAGACTCAATAGAATGAATGCTTTTAAGAATTCCTTCTTTATATTTATCTTCTTTTAGAAATGGAATAAGACTATTATCCACAATCTCCTGTAAGTTATCATTCGATATAAATTGATGACTTGTTGAGACATACAATCTTCTTTCATTTGTGGCAATTAGAAATAAGACTCCTTGATCATTGTATCCATATCCTAAGATCAAATATTCACGAAGTGATTGTGCTAAATCTTTTCTATTAAAACCATGAAAATCTTCAACGAAATAAACACCATACTCAGCGTTACTTTTTTGATTGATTTGTAAGAGTTCCTTTGTTAAGGAGAAAATAAAAGTACTATCAATCATTTTACTTTCTGAATAAACAGGTAAACTATATGGGAAGTGATCTTTAACATAATCATCAACAGATTGTGCATGCAACTGTATCGTAACAAATGTCAGGAGTATCGAAAAGTATTTAAGCATTATTTGTTAGTGTGAATTTCTATATAAAGTACTTTGTAATATATTCTAGAATTTAGTTTTTAAAGTATTAAGGAGTGTATTTATAGATGAAAAACCTTATAAAGTTAACGCCTTTTAACATTATTAATGTACGTTAATATACCTAGTTGATAGAGTTGATGTTCCGTAAGTAGAAGAACATCAGCTCTATTCATCTATGAAAAGATTATTCTTCTTACTAGCTTTATCAATCGTTTTTCTAATATTGAGTTTACAATCTTATGGTCAGGAAAATAAGATTACAATTCAAGCTATTCAAAACTATGTCTGTAACAATACGATCAATAGTATTCTAGAAAAACAGACAACACCTTCATTTTCCAATATCATGAAATATGAAGGGCAACATACAAAGTATTTTGACTTTAATTGTCAAAGAGAAAAATATAAATACAATTTTAAATTAAGTAGTTTTGAACATAAAAACATGTCTTTGTATGTTCAAAAAAGAGGTATGTACGGGAATGAATACAAAGTGGGTATTCGATATAATTTGCATTAATTCTTCAAAACATTAAATGATGTTACTGTAGTTGTTTCTAAATTTAAGATTTTCTTTATTCATTACGCTAATTATGCTGGGTTCAATGTATTTGATTTCTCAGTAACAATAGCAAATTCTTTTTTCCACTTCTTCTTTTTAAAGCCAAAAATTAATCCACCTAGCAACATTATTATTGCAGTTGCAACCCCGATCATACCATAAAAAGGTACATTTGGAATTCGTACTAATAATTCAGCTGCAAAGGCCGCATAAAGTCCCATAACAGACCAATACATAAATGTAAAATGTAGATATAACCATTTACTTGATTTTCTATAATAAACGGGGATTATGCCTAAAATCAAGGTAGTTAAACTAATTATTGCTGTGATATGAAATATTCCAAAACCATTAAATAGTCGATAAATCATAAAAGCTGTAGACAGTAATAGAACCATGGAAGATACGTACCCATAACCAATTTTTATATGCAGAGGGCTTCCTTTTTTTAATACCAATGTAATTGTTCCTAAAATTAGAGCAAAAACTGAAGCTATGACATGTATAAGGCCAATAGTATCACCAATGAAATTTTCCATTATAATAGTTGAAATTTATAGTTAGTTTTAAATAAGTATTACAATATATAAAAAAATATTCAATTTCCCACTTCTCAAAATTAATATAAAAAAATAAGTCGCCCTAAACTGATTTAATAACCAATCTAAGGTGACTTTAATTTATGAGATCAAAAGCTATTAATCTACAACTGGGAAATCCACTTCTACACCTGTTAAACCATACACATAATTGGTAAATGTGACTGAGATTACCACTGAAACGAAATCAATCAATGCTTTTTCACTATAGCCTAAAGCAAAGAAACGTTGTTTTGTTTCATCAGAAGCTCTTCCTGCATTTTGAGCAACTTCTTTAGCTAGGGAAGTAAGTGTATTGAGTTTTTCATCTTCGATTGTAGCATTTCGTAGTTCAATCGTTTCTGCTTCAGAAAAGCCATTCATTTTAGCAATAGCCGTATGGGCAGATTTACAGTAAGTACAATCGTTCGCTTGAGAAACAGCTAATTTAATAGCCTCAACTTCTTTGTTAGAAAATGTCCCATCGCTGGCTTTTCCTGAAAAATCAAGAAAACTACCTAGTGCACTACTCGAATAGCCGATTGTAGCATATAAATTAGGTACCATACCCAATTGTTGTTGCAAGTTATCAAAGATAGCTTGGCTTTGTTCGTTGACTTGCTCTCTTGTAGGTACTGCGATATTTGTTAAGACTTTCATGGGTTGTTATATGTTTTGTGTTTTTAATTATTGAACAATACAAATGTATATTAAATAATATATGACCGATTAGTCAAAAATTCCTTTATAGTTGTTTTAATTTCCTTTTTATGGTTAAAACATTGATTAATAGAGTTGTATGTCTTTTTCATTTTAATACATAAATAAAAAAGCTATTCCTTTTTCTAATAAAAAAAGAATAGCTTCTAAATAGATAGATGTATTGATATTAATTTATTACATCAATTTTTATCAATTCTTTATCGTAATCTATTTCCATGAGAAAGTTGTTTTGACAATCTGTAATGATCCAATTCCCTTTTCGTTTTTTGAATTTAGAAATACCCTCTAGATTTTTACGTGTCTTGTCTTCCAATAATGCATTTTCTAGATATTCGACATGAAATTTATCTTGAACCAATTGAAAATCCATTTGATTTTTTAAATAGTGTTGAGCTTTATCAACTCTAGCGTAAGAAGGCATATTTTTAGTTTTAATCAATGTCAGATCGTGTGTAAGTACTCCAGGTTTAAAAGTCAGAATATCTACAAATTGATTAATGATGTCAGTTGTGAAGAGATCTTGATTTTCGGCTAATAAATTATGTCTTATTTCATTAAAACTAAGAATAATAAATTGATCTGTGGTATTATTATAAATCATGAAATCCACCTCATCAGTTTCTTTTCTTTTGGGATAAAATGAATTTTTATCTTTTGTCACAATCGTTTGAATTAGTTTAAGAGAATACATGTTGTCATCACGAAAAATGACATGATCAGGGTATATTGCTCTTACTTTTTTGTCAACCAATTCACTATATGGGCGGATCAGTGATTTGTCTAAACTTTCCTTTAAGAAGGAAATAATTGGTTGACCATAATCCTCATTAATATCATAAATAGCCTTGTAAATGACGGGTTCTAATTCTACAGATCTATTTTCACTATGCGAAAGCAAGTACTTTTTGGCGCTTTCATTACTTTTGACCAACTCTTTGGAGTACTTAAAATTATTGACCACTTTAAGAAGTTCCAAATCAACCACTCCATCTGTTGGAATAGGAAAGTCAGGACTTAATTGATGATTATCTTCATACTGGAAAAGTAATACAAAATCGATGAATGATAAAAGCATTCCATTTCGTTTGATAAAAGTTGTTTCCCATTTATAATCATTGTAATTACTGCCATAGAAAGCACCACTAAATGGAGTGAAATTAGTATTTTTAAAGGTTGATTTAGGAATGTCTTCAAAATCAAAAAACAACTGACCTCCATTTAATTTATTTGTCAATTCTAGAGATTTAAGGATAGAAATATCTCCGTAATAATCGTCTTCTAATGGAGAATAAATACTATATGCCCAATCCTCTAGAGGACTATCTGAGCTAACGAGCTTCTTATATAACTTTTTTGGAATATGATAAGTAATCGTAGCTTCGATGTCTTTTAAATGACTAAAAAGAGAAGTAGATAAGATCGAGTCCTCAATATGTAAAAAAGTACTGTATCCAAATTGACTATACTTTTTAGAGGAGGAAGTAGAAGTATTCGAATTGCTATTCGTCGACCCCCAAGAATCGTCATTTCCCCATGAAGATGTTCGATTAATTCTACCCTTTATAGGTAGGGTAGAGACATATTCAAGTAGTTGTTCTTGATTTCTACTATTTAGAAATTGATACCAAACTTCATTTTCAAAGGAGGTTTTTGGAAGGTAATATTGTTCATTGACCTTTAATGTCACTTGTGGAAGAAGCACGTTTTTAATAAAAAAGTCATACTTATCCATCATTGTAGCCATGTGAGGATTCTTTTCAAAAGAGAACGTTTTCTTTACTTCTACATATTCTCTTGAATCATTCGCACTAACAGATAAAGAGAATAAAGTAAATAGTAGTAGAAATGTTTTTTTCATCATAAAAAATGTTTAGTCGTAGATAGTAGTGTAGCCATGATTATCCTTCAGAACGCGAAGTTACAGGAAATAACTTCTCTAGACGGAAAAATCCTGTATTTATTTCATCATTGTTATTGAAGAAGAGTGAGATTTTGTCTGAACTAATTTTTAATTTGTGAGGCTGAAGATTAAGAACGGTTTTCATATCCTCCCCTTGACGAAGGTCTTTATAATTTCCTCTGCTTACAAGAAATTTTGCATTCTCAAATTTGATTTCTTTGACTTCAGAGGTAATTGAAGAGGTATTTAAAAGAGCAAGGTTTTTATCTGCATCCCCTTCAACGTAGACATTGTATATTGCATGACCATCAGAGTAGCCCATGACATATAATCCAATCACTTGTTTTTTTTGTGACTCGTTATACCATGTTGATAGAAATGCTCTTCCTCCAATCCACCAATCTGCATGAAATTCATGCAATTCATCTACATCTTCTAAGTTTTCGTAGGCATTTTGAACATTAAAAACAGCCAAAAGATTGTTTTCATCTGTAAAATGTGCTCTTTGGGCCAAAAAAGCTTTTGAAGCTTTTCCCGAAAATGAGTATTGTTCCAGATAAGGATCTAAAAGAGTCGTGATATCTGAAATTCCTTCTGAAATGGAATGTGTTTTTTGACAAAAAGTGTCAGTGATTGAAATGAAAATCAATAATGCAAAAACTATAATTTGTTTCATTATTAAGTAAGGTAAAGTGGGCAAACAGTGTTAATATGGGAGTAAATATGATATTAAAAAATCTAAAAACAAAGAAAAGATAGGGTCTCATTCTAACAAAAATACCGATTTTGTTAGAATTTGTAGGTAGTCAACATTATGGTTTCTTCTTCACGAAATAAAAAAGCCATCCCATTTGATACATAATCAAAGTAGGATGACTTCAAATCTTCAATTATAAAAGTCAATTAATCGACTACAGGAAAGTCTACCGGTACACCTGTAAGTCCATATACATAATTTGTAAAAGTGACAGAGATAACCACTGAAACAAAGTCAATCAAAGCTTTTTCATCATAACCCAAAGCAAAGAAACGTTGTTTAGTTTCATCTGATGCTCTACCCGCATCTACTGCCACTTCTTTAGCAAGAGAAGTTAGCACATTTAGTCTTTCATCTTCTATAGTTGCATTCCTTAATTGTGTTGTTTCTTCTTCTGTAAATCCATTCATTTTTGCAATTGCCGTATGTGCCGATTTACAATATGTACAATCATTGGCTTGAGAAACAGCTAATTTTATTGCTTCAATTTCTTTATTATTGAATGTTCCATTACTCGCTTTTCCAGAGAAATCTAAGAAATTGGCTAATGCATTACTCGAATAACCGATAGTTGCATAAAGGTTGGGAACCATTCCTAATTGTTGTTTTAAGTTATCAAAGATTACTTGGCTTTGCTCATTCACTTAATCTCTTGTAGGTACTGCGATTTGTTGTAAAGTGCTCATTGTATTTTTGTTTTATGTTTTAATTATTGAACAATACAAATGTAAATAAATACATTTATGACTGATTAGTCAATAATTCCTATAAGATTGGTAGGAATACTTTTTTGAATAATTAATGGGCATAAATACTATGAATTAGAGGGGGAGAATTTTTTAAACAGTTATCTTGACGCTAAAATTAAAGATTCGTACTTATAATTGTTACCATAAAACGAAATAGAAAGAAATGAAGATGAATTTTTCAAAGTGGGCAGGTGCAATGGCTCTAATTTCGAGCCTAGCAGTTTCTACTTTTGCTCAAAATAAAGTAACAGTTAATCCACATACTCAAAAATTTTTGGGAGAGAATACATCACAGTTAGACCGTGATAAATTCTTACAATCTCATATGTTTTTTAATAAAAAGGATGATGCAGAATTTTTAGCTTTTAAAGCCGATTATAAGATCAACCCTGAATATTTTGGTTCAAGAAGATTTTGGAGTCCGTTATCCACTGTGAAAAAAGGAGTACCTCCAAAATTAAAAAATAAATATAAGGGTGTTAGAGAAACAGTTCCTTTTACAATCGCGACAGGAAGAGCAACTAAGTTTTTCTATGATAGAAGCGTGGATTATACGGAGGCTGATGTAGCTCAATATTCAAAACAGACTGCTGCTTTTATTGCGGCAGATTACCGTCAAGGATGGGATGAAGTTCCTTCTATTTATGAGCCATTCAATGAACCAATGGTGCATGTTCAAGATTTATATCCTGGGAAGTTTAACAAAGAAAAAAACAATCTTGGTATCATCAAGATTTCTGAAGCTTTAAGAGACATAGGAAAAGCTGTTCATGCAATTCCTGAACTTCAAAATATGAAAGTGGCTGGATTTGCATCCGCTTGGCCTGAGTTTGAATTAAATGATTTTACTGTTTGGGATACGCGTTTTAGGACTTTTATTGATATTGCAGGAAGAGACATGGATATCTTTTCTGTGCACCTTTATGATGGAAAAGGACTGAACAATTCAGGTGGTAGAAGATCAGGGGCAAATGCAGAAGCCATTTTGGATATGATTGAAGCTTACAGTTTTTTAAGTATGGGTGAGGTGAAACCTTTTGCGATTACAGAGTATGGTCGTTTAGTGGTAGATCAACCGGATTGGAAACCGAAAAATGGACTATCAAACTATGAAGCTGTTGAAAACGCTCAAGCAGTAAGGTCTCAATTGCATATGGCGTTGGCATTTATGGAAAGAGAAGATAACCTTGTGTGTGCAGTGGTATTCTCAACAGGTAAGCAAGATCCTAAACAGAAGTTTTCAAAAGCGAGTCTTTGGACAAAGAATGAAAATGATACTTGGGAATTAACACCTCGTAAATATTTCTTCGAAATTCTAAATGAAATCAAAGGACAACGTGTCGCTATTCATTCTGGAAATGTTGATATTCAATCACAGGCTTTTATTGATGGGAAGCAAATGTATGTTGTATTAAACAATCTTAATGATAATACACAAACAATTGACCTAGATATTTTAGATACAATAGGTCTAAAGAATGTTGAAATAAAACGCTTAAAAACTTTCATCGATAAGATTCCTGAACTATCAGAAGAAAAACAAAAAGAGGCGCCAGCTCAAATAGATATTGACTACGGAGAAACAATAGTTTTGACTTACAATTACACAAAAGATATCAAAACAAAGCAGCAGGAATACAGAACGAAGTATTATGCTACAAAATATTTAAAGCCAATTGAAGCAGATCAAGCCAATACATTTGAATTTGAAAATGTATATGCAAAAGATAAAGTGTCGGCTACTTTAAGAGTTGGAGTAGGTCGCTCGCACGGAAAGAGTTTGGTACCTACGATCATTGTTAATGACCAAAAAGTGGAATTACCAGAAGATATTATCAGAGGGGATGACCAACATAATAGAAAGCAATTTTTTGGGGTTTTAGAAATTCCAGTCCCCGTTAAATACTTAACGGAAGGGACAAATAAGGTTGAAGTAACATTCTCTGATGAAGGAGGACATGTAAGTTCAGCAATTCTTCATGTGAATACAGCATCGAAGAATCAACAAATCTAATTATATTTTTTTGCGATTAAATTGAAATTAGAAATGAAGAAAATTATCATTACTTCGCTACTTGTTGCAGGTTCTTTTTTAATGGCAAATGCACAAGATGTACCAGCTCCAGGAAAATGGGCAAAAGAACAAGCTACAGAATTTGCTGAAATCGCTGATCAACAATTAGAGTTGACAGATGAGTTAGAGCAACAAGTTTACGAAGCACGTTTAAAATTTGTTTCTCACTCTTCTTATTACTGGAAACAAAAAAAGAATGGTGAATTAACAGCTGAAGAAACACAAGAAAAGGTAAATGCAGTTCAAAAAGAATCTAATCAAAAAATCATGAGCCTTTTAGGGATCAAATGGAAAGAACTTAATAAAATCAACAAAGCGTTTGTCACTAGTCAAAAAGCGAAATAAGAAATATAGTTTTTATACTATTTTGACGTAATCTAGACTTTACCCACAAGTTTATCTAACTTAAGAAGAGGAGCAGCATTAGCTGTTCCTTTTTTTATTGAACGATTTTTTAGAGGCCTTTTGTAACAAATTACAATCGTTTTAAAGTGAGCTTATACCCAATCTAGCCTTAAATAAAAGTACTTATAATGTGAAATACTCTTAAAAATTACCGTATCTTTGAATTTCTATACAACAACAATACTTTTTAGCATCTAACTTCCACATGAAACACTTAATATTTACGACTTTACTCTTTTTATGTGCTTTTCAACTAATAGCACAAAGCCTAGATCTATCAAAACAAAAAATCACCTTCCCGAAAGGTTTAAATGCAACCTCTATTGCATCATTTGATGTCAGTGTCGATAATAAAATGATGCTAGTGAGAGGAAAGAATGACATTGTCATTTATTCTACGGAAGATTTTACAGAAATTGGTAGAGTAAGTTTACCGCCTGAGGAAATAAAGGACGACTCAGATCAAAACTCTGAAAGTAAAAATATAATCCAAGTTGTATATTTTGATTCTACAGGATTGATCAATATTGGTATTGACAATAATATGTTGCAATACGCTGTTTCAGGAGACTCAATTGGAGAAAAAAATTCAATAAGTATTGCTGAAACGTTGATAGCTCGAAAGGAATTAAATCAAAAAAATATAGAAGAAGTAAAAAGCTTAAATAGCAAATATGATTCATATTATACGTATTACAATAAATATAAGTATGTAATTAAGAGAGGGAATTTCTATTACATTAAAAAGGATTACTCAGAGGTAATTCAGAAGTATATTAAAAATAGTCAAGGTTTATTTTTAGTCAATACATGGGATCAATTGGTCAATGATATTGTCATTACTAAAGATTATTTTCTTTGGAAAGAGAAAAATAAGGGACTAAATAAGAATACTTTTATTAGACAGAATATTCATAGCGGAGAAAGAACGCATTTTAATCAAAAGAATTTACCTAAAAATATTGCTACTGTTCAAACTGATGAAAATATTATCAATTACAATTTTAATTCTTATAACTTTTCAAAGTTTAACTTAGAAACATTATCAAACGAACCTGAAGTAAGAGATAAACCTTATTTAGCACGCTATTGGGGTAACACAAATAATATAAATCAAGATATTGTAGTCAAAGGAAACCCTAATATACATTTATATGATGCATACGGAAGCTTTTCTAAATACTTTATGACTTGGTCAAAAGGATATCATTTTGAAGCTATAAAATTAGGTGATAAAAGATACATTCTAGATTACCGTTATAAAAACCCAATGTTTGAAATTTTATTCTGGTACTACAGCTATAATGATCCAAAAGTATTAAGGATTCATGAAGTGGATAAGAATGGAAAATTTAAAACAATCTATACTACTAGAGCTGTTCAGAAATTTGATAAATATCTAAGTATTATTCCTTGGGTAGATAATAAAATCTTATTATTGACGAAGGAAGGTGATGTTGTGAAAAATCTTCCAACGACTATTGAACAATTCAATCATCTGAGAGGGACAGTCATCCAATCTTCTGTCAATGTAGAAGGTCAACAATTTTTCACGCTAGAAAAGAATGACAAAACGGGACGCTTTCACCTTTTAAAATATACTTTAACAGGTACTGAATATAATGTAAAAGATATTGCTCAATTTGATAAAGAAATCAAGAATTTCTCCTACTTAAAGAATAAAGATTTTTTTGTGATCAATGAAGGCAACTTGGTTTATACATTTAACAATACAACTTTTGACAAATTACTTTCAGTTTTTAGTCCAGAAGGGGTAGTTCATTATTATAATAACAAATATTTTGATGGAGATAATCAATTATTATACAAAGGGTATTATAGTGTAGATCAGCTTGGGAAAGTACAAATTGATCCTAGTATGAACCCTTTTTTTATCAAAGGTTTATACAATAAGTTTTTAAATAATTATGAAATTGTTGAAGAAGAGAATTATCAGTTTTATACAACGTCAGTTAAGAAAAATCTGACAGTCAAAATTGAAGATGAACAATTGATGATTGAAGGCGATCAAGCACATACTCACTTAAAATTGTTAATTAATAACAAAAAAGAGATCTCATTAGATAGTACTCTACAAGTCAAAAAATTATATGAATACCCTAACATAAAAATTGGTATTAATTCATTGGTCTTATTATGCTATAATGATCAAGGACAATTATTGCAAGAACCTATTAAAGTAGAGTACATCAACCGTCAGCAGCATATTTTTTCTAAAATCTCGGCTGTAAAAATTCCTATGGGTCTAAAAGAAGGAGAACCTCAGTTTTTGATGGTAAATAAAGATAGTTCTTTGATTTCTTTAGTTGGAAAGTACGAAATTTTAGTCTTAGATACAGAAACATTTTCAGAGATTTATCGCTTCAATCCTGGTGTTGAAGAGGAAGATGATAAGGAAGAAGAAACATCAAATAAAAATGGTTCTAAAAAAGAGCAGTCTGAGAATGAAACAGATAAACGTCTACAAATCGTAAATGCTTCTTTCAATATATATGATGAAATAGTTGTACAGTTATCTACGTCACAAAGAAATGATATTCAAGGGATCTATATTTATAGCTTGAACGGTATTATTACAAAAACAAATACTACCTATCAAGGGTTGGTTGACTCTAACACCTTATACAGTTGGATCTTAAAAGAGAACGATACTTATAAAAAGATAAATAAAGCTACATTAGAAGTAGAAGATTATAGTTCTAAAAAAATACAATACTCTTATTTCGAAGATTATGAACTGATTGGTGATAGCTTATTTGCTTTAAATGGTGAGCAAAAAGAATTTATAGCTGCGGGTTTAAATAATAATTATACATTCCAAAAAATGTATAATAATGAAGAAATTTTACCTGCAGGAGGTATACAGTTTTATCATTTAAAAAATAAAAAGTTTATTAGTTCTGATTCCATTAAGTACTATCCAATTTCTATTAATAATTACTATTCTGAAAAAGAAAACATTTATTTAAAACCACAAGAAATTGCTTTTAATGAGAAAATGGTGATTTCTTTTAATAAAGATATTCTAAACTTAGCACAGGGCTATTTAAGTAATAATAATGTTCTTTATGAGAAGCCACTGACCAACTTTAATAAACCTCTAGCAAGTGTCTACCTTGATGAAAATAACTTTAAAATTGCAACACATAATGGGATCTATCAAGTAGACCTAAAAGAACAACTTTCAACTATTTTCATTGATTCAATTGAAGATAGTAAAGTAGTACTTTCTAAAGATAAATATATAGGAGTGGACCCTTCTAATCTTGGGAAATATTATTCGTATAATGATGATACAGAAAAACATTTGCAAAAGACAAAAAGGTATTTTTTCTCACGTGACTATCCTAGCAATTTAGAGAGAATAACAGAGAATCAATTTTTCTATACCGATCAGAATATTGACTGGTATGGTTTATCCTATCGTTTTACACCGAATGTAGATTACTTCTATCCAAGTTTTGACGCAAAACCATATGTTTTACACAAGAGGAAGAAGATGAGTATTTTTGGTGATAATGTTCATTTAAATAAGAAGAAATACACGGAAAATATAACTTTTGTTGACTCTACATACCATATCGTAAGTACCAAAAGAGCAGAACCTCTAATCAATTGGTTAGGTTTTTATTACCGTGAAGGAAAGGCTAAGAAGTTTTACATTGAAACGATAGATAAAGATCTGAAAGATAAAAAACTTCATATGAAACTTAAAGTGGATAACTTTAAGAGAGGAAGCAGTGCGGAGTCTTCTAGTATTATTCCTTGGCATAATGGGAAGTGGGTATTATTCACAAATTTGACGAATACATTAAAAGAAGATAAAAACGCTGATAAATTTATTTACATCAATAGTTTTGAAGGCAATGTATTTACTGAATCTTTGAATAAGGATAAGACACAAGTGTTTTATGTGGAAGAAGATTATCTATATAGATACACAGATAAAGGTTCAGAACAATTAGGTAATTACCCAAATATTTTAGAATTACATTATTATTTGGATGAACGCTTTGTGGTTGTTCTAACCGAATCAGAAGTAAATATCTTCAGAAATAATACTTCTTTTGAAAAGTTAGCAAGTATATATGTGACAGAAAATGGCCTTGCGGTAACAGACCCTTCTGGACTTTTTGATGCTACTCAAGATGCGATGTCTGATTTATATTTTACACAAGGAAAGGAAATTATTGAATTAGATCAGTTGAAAGACCGTTACTATGAACCTAACTTATTAGCTAAAGTTTTAGGGTTTTCAAATGAACCACTCCGTAAAGTAGGAAACCTAGGAGTATTGGATTTATATCCTGACCTTCAACCAGAAATCAATAAAGACCGTCTCGCAATAGATGTAATCAATAGAGGAGGAGGAATTGGTAAAATATCTATATGGATCAACGGAAAAGAAGCAATTCTAGATGCAAGAGGAGATAAAGTGGATGCTGATGCAGATAGTGCTTATGTGGAATTCAATCTTAAAAATCATCCTTATTTAATTGATGGAGAAAACAAGGTTGAAATTAAGAGTTATAACAAAGAAGGGTATCTAAAAAGTAGAGGTCTTGAACTAACTTTTGATCTAAAAAAGGAAAATGTAAAGCCTCCAAAGTTCTATTCTTTAGTAGTAGGAACAAGTAATTATGCAGGTACAAATCTTGACCTTCAATTTGCTGCAAAAGATGCCAAAGATTTTTCAAATGCAATCCATGATTTAGGTAAAACATTATTTGGAGATGATCAAGTTGAAAATCATTTATTGACTACAGACAGCAAAGATTTTGGGAAGTGGCCTACAAAACATAATATCGATTCTGTATTTAATGAAATAGCTCAGAAAGCAAACCCTGAGGATATAATTCTTCTTTATTTTGCAGGACACGGTACGAATAAAGTAGGAGGGAAAGATGATTTCTACTATCTGACGAGTGATGCACACCAAAGTAATTTTAGAGACCCTGAGATGCTTAAAAGGTCTACTTTATCGACATCCGAAATTACCGATTACTTAAAATCAATTCCAGCTTTAAAACAAGTTTTGATTTTGGATGCTTGTCACTCTGGACAATTTGCAGAATCGTTTTTAGCAAGTAGAGATCAGTCTTCAAAATCAATTAGAGCATTTGAAAGAATGAAAGATAGAACGGGTCTTTATATTTTGGCAGGGTCAGCTGCAGATGCGGTAAGTTATGAATCCAATGCTTTTAATCAGGGATTGCTAACGTATAGCCTTTTGCAAGGTATGATTGGACCGGGTCTAAACGAACTTAATCAAGTAGATGTCATGAAATTATTTGGTTATGCCAGTGAAAAAGTTCCTGAACTTGCTGGAACAATTGGTGGAATACAAAGGCCTGAAATGCGTTTTCCAAAAGGTGGTAGCCCAATTTATATCGGTGAATTAACCAAAGGAAATAAAAATGCAATACAAATTGCTACGCCAAAGCCAGTGATTTTACCAGCGAATTTCCAGAACAATAGTTTATTTATCGATAATTTAAGTCTTTCTAATTTATTCAATGAAAAACTATCATTACACACGACAAGAGATACAGATAGTAAATTTACTTTTATCAATACATCGTTAATGCAAAATGCTTATCAAATAGCAGGACGCTACAGTGTAGAAGGAAAGACCATTACCTTGACATATGTTGTCATCTATAATGGTATTAAAATAAGTGATTTTAGAGAAATTAAATCAGATGATGCGGATGAACTCATCGATTTAATTATCAATGATCTGAATAATGAGATTGTAAAATAATCAATCGGAAATATAGACAAAATAAAACCCGGATCGAGTAAAAACTTAATCCGGGTTTTTGTGTTACGTAATTTTTCTCTTTTAATACTTTAATAAAGGTGGGACATTTTCATGTTCCGACTGAGCATCATTTGCATTTGCATTAAATGATGTCAAAAACTTATTCATAGTCTACTTTGAAACATTTTCACCACTTTATCTTCCGATTTTTAACCACTCTCACAACATTTTATACTATCACATAACGCAAAGTTCCTTTATTGATTTAGGAAACTCAAAATCATAGAATATCCCTCAAAATAGGCCTGTAGTTACAAATTCGATGGATAATGAAACATTTGTACCCCTATGTTTATGTGTTGATTTTAGAAATTTGAACTATGATTTTACTAGCACTTCAATCCTTTGGGATGCATTTTTTAAGAATGAGTAATAGTATACAGAAATGAAATTAAAAATACAGACATTATGAAAAGACTACAAAATGGTTGTACGAAACGGGAGAACATTTTTTCAATACCTACTATGAGCCTTGGTTAGATGCTACAGATGGATTATATAGAGCACAACCAACGTTCCAAGACCCAACAAGTTCAGGATATCCAAAAGGGTACACTATTAAAGATTGTGTTCTATTGAAAGGAGCCTCTACCAATTGTATCTACTATGGTGCATTAAACATTATGGCAAAAGCCGCGAAGAATATAGGTCTTCCAAAAGAGAAACAAGACTATTGGTCTCAAAAAGCAAAAGCATTATATATTGCAATTAAAAAAGAATTGATGAATGAGGATGGTACACTTGTTTATTATAAAGATCGCACAGGTAAAGTGCAAAACAATCAACACAATCTAGGAAGTGCTTTAGCAGTATTGCACAATGTTGTAGAAGGAGAAGAAGCAAAGAAAATGGTAGGTAACTACCCACTTAAAAGCAAAGGGATTCCATTATATCCACCCTTATTTATCTACAAATAAAGGAAATCATAATCAAGCTTCATGGCCTTTTGCAAGTACTTTTTTTCTTGTGGGCAAAAGAAGTAGCAGAAGGACAAAGTTATACAGATTATAACTCTGCATTATTAGCAAGAACCTTAGGGACCGAAATTGGTAATGGTAAAAATCATTGGGGAACAGGATTTGGTACGTTTCATGAAATTGTAAAATTACCTTCAGGTAAAATTTATGGTTCAGGCGACCAACTATGGACTGCAGCCTCTTTTATCAATGTCTGTCTACGTGCAAATATTATAGACATGCCTGATAGTATTCCTTCTCGTTAAAGTTGTTATACATTGGCAAAAAAATAGCATCGGGTGAATTCTCGGTGCTTTTTTTGTATTGCATTATATAATACTAAAAACTCAGACTCCATAAATTAATATAGAATCTGAGTTAATTTATTAATATCAAAAATTCAAATTACTCTTGAGTAATATTGATTGGTCCATCGAAATCGATAGTTACAGTTTTACCATTTCCTGAAATAGTTCCACTAATAGAATACTGTCCATCTTCATTGATAGATATCTTAAAGTCTTGGACATTAACAGTGTAATCATTAAATGTAGATAAAACTTCTGTTTGATTAGTTCCATTGTAAATTCCAATGTTAATGATGGAGTAATTAGGTACATTTTCATTGGAATCATGATATGCAGCATCATGAGTATAATCTCCAATCAAATTAGTTGGATTATCATTAGATGTTGCAATATCTAAAATAATGAAATAACCATCATGTTGTTCATCATCCCATTCTTCAATATTTTCAATTGGTTGATCTGAGATTAAAACATCATATAGTCTACCTGAGTTATCGTTTCCATATGTGTATTGCCAGAAATCAGTTTGAGCAATATCAAATAATTCTTCACCATCTAATTGCACTTTACCCAATGAAGTAACGGTAGCTACATCTTCGTCATCATTATCAACTTCTTCATCATATAAATGACTTAAAAATTCTTCTTTTGAAATGACTGTAAAGGTAATTGTTTCACCATCAGAAATAAGAACCAATTCTGTTTCAGTGAGAGAGACAATAGTGATCTCTTCCTCTCCATCAGCAATAATTAGATTATCAGTAGACCATTCCCAAGTACCATTTCCTTCATCTGAAATGTATTTACCATCTGTCGTAAAATACATTAATAGATCATCAGCTACCCAAGTATTATTAAGAAGCTTTGTTCTATCAGTAACAACTTTATCAGAAATAGATGCTGTTACGGTAATAGATTCACCATTGTCTTCTGAAACAAACTTAATAGAAATTGAATCACCATTTTTAGAGATTGTAAGTGTACCAAAATCTACTAAAGTAATTTCAGTATCAGAATCAACAGTATATTCTCCAAAGAAAATAATGTCTTCAGAAATGTTATTTTTCATACGACTTCCTGAATCTTCTCCATTAACAGTAACAAGACCATTTGATGTAAATGTGATGGAAGTGAAAATGTCAGAATCAGTTACATCCCAAGTAGCATCAAAGAGTTCATTAGCTGTAATTACAGTATCATCTCCTGTAGAACCATTATCAGAATTATCATCTTCCAATGACGTATCAGGATTATCAGGAAGAATTATACCTGGATCCTCTGTGGTACATGAGTAAAGAGCCGATGTAAGGCAAAGAACTTGAAGAGTTCGTTTAATAGTAATCATATTAAAAAAATATATAGATAAAAAAATAAAAAGTCATAAAGAGTTATAGGACAATAATATTCGAAAAATTATTAAAAAATAAATAACTCTTTTAAAAATACTATTAGTATATACATAATGTTATGAGTATGAGGAATTTTTTTTTAAGTTGAGAATATGAATGAATCATTTATCAACATTTTACTACGAGAAAATTGTAATCTATTTTAATTTTAAAATGTTCACTCCAATAGCTTATTTAAAATAAAAAAAACTGACGAAAACCATCATTAGACCATATTTCAAAAGAGTATGCATCAATACTCAACCCTTTTTTATCGAAAAGAAAGTAAGTTTATCTTATTGAAATAAACGTGACGAACTTAATATCAACGTATAAAAAAGTATGAAATTTTTGAAAAGAAATAAAGTCATTACACTTAGCATATTTTTAGTATTATTTACGCCATTTACGGTAATGGCTCAAAGACCTAATGTACTTTTTCTTACCTCAGATGATTTAAATTTTGATTCTGTTGGTACCTATGGTTCAAAGGTGAAAAATGCCACACCCAATATTGATAAATTATCTGAACAAGGTGTATTGTTTGAGCACGCTTATGTACAAGCACCAAGTTGTTGTCCTTCCAGAAATGTTTTCCATACAGGTAACTATTCTCATAATAGTGGTATGGAAGGTTTTTTTAGTGTGAATTTTCCTCAAGCGACTTTACCTGAAGCCTTAAGAAACAATGGATATTTTACGGGTATTATTCAAAAAGTAATTGATTCAACGCCAACAAACAATGAAGATAAATACTGGGATTTTGTAGCTGATTTTGATACTGAAAATTCTAGAACTGCCAATAAATACAAGACGGCTTTTAAAGCATTATTAGAAGAGGCCAAAGCATCAAACAAACCTTTTTATGCTTCTGTAAATGTACAAGATCCTCACCTTCCTTTTTATAGAGGCGAAAAAACAAAGAAAGGTTTTGACAAAAATCCTCCTTCTTTAATTTTTGATCAAGAAGAAATCCCTGTTCACCCAGTGCTTCCTCAGTATGACAATTTTAAAGAGGAAATGACAGATTATTATAATACAGTACGAAGAGGAGATGATTGTATAGGTGACATTTTAGAAGTGTTAGATGCGGCAGGTATGAAAGAAAATACGTTGATCGTCTATATTTCAGATCATGGAATGGCTTTTCCTTTTGTAAAATCAAACCTTTATCCTCAAAGTGTGAAAACCCCTTGGTTAGTAGTTTGGCCAGGAGAAATAAAGAAGGGTAAAAGAGATAAAAAGCATATGATCTCAGCCATCGATATGATGCCCACAATTTTAGAGGCGACCCAAACAGAAATTCCAGGTCCGTTGTCAGGACATTCACTTCTAAATATTTTGAAAGGAGGGAAAGAAGAAAGAGAATATGTTTTTGTAGAGCATAATGAAGGACCAACTGCAGACCCTAGACCAATGCGTGCAGTTCATACCAAAGACTTTGCTTATATTTTTAATGCATGGGGAACGGGTAATTACAATGCAATCATGGAGTGTCGTTGGTACAGATCATATGGTACATACGCTAAGCTTTCAAAAGAACATGAAGAAGTAAAAGAGCGTTTTGATTTCTTGAATTACAGAACTATTGAAGAATTATATGATACAAAAAATGATCCTTACGCTCAACACAATTTAATCAATGATCCAAAGTATGCTCATGTTATAAAAGAGTTAAGAGGACAAATGGAAAATTGGATGCGTGAAACTAATGATTATGC
Source organism: Flammeovirga sp. AWQ4_249 (assembly GCF_056161045.1). Taxonomy (NCBI): domain Bacteria; kingdom Pseudomonadati; phylum Bacteroidota; class Cytophagia; order Cytophagales; family Flammeovirgaceae; genus Flammeovirga; species Flammeovirga sp. AWQ4_249. Next base: position 116,283 of record NZ_JBSWYJ010000006.1, on the reverse strand, counting down.
GTTAGAAGGCTTTTTAGTGAAAGATGACATGGAAAAATTGGGGGAATTCATGGAAAAAAGAGTGGCTATTTCAAAAGAAAGAGCAACTCGTTTAGAATGGAAACGTGAGGTAAAACACAAAGGAAGACCTGAAGGTAAACTAACAGAACTTGGACTATCCAATCTTATTCCATCCAACTAAGTAAGCAAATCATTTAAATAAAACCTCTAGACGAAGCAATTAGAATAGAGGTTTTTTTTATGTATTTTAAAAAATAAATATACTTTTTTCTATTTTAATCAATTTATTATCATAGTAGTACTTGATGTAAATTTAATAATCAGATAATCAATGGTATATATAAGACTTGTAGTCTTATTAATGTCATGAAAAATGACGAAAAATTCACCAATTATTATCAAATATTGACCTATTTTTGACTTATAATCTTATTAGATCTATTTAAAGAAATAATTTAATTAATTTAAGATCGTTATAGATATAGGTAGTTGTTTTTAACTCTTTCTTTGACTATTAATATTGCAACTATCATATGATTTTTTCATTACCTACAAATTTGACTTTTCTAATGAATCAACATTGCCTAAAATCAAAACTTCAAACGAGAAGTGTTATTACTTTTTTATTCTTACTCCTCTCATTACCAGTATACACACAAACAAAATGGTATACTTATAATAACAGTAATGATGGATTAAAGGATTGGAATTCACCAAGTAATTGGACACTAAGCGCTTCTGGATCTTATGAAAATGATGCTCTCGCACTCCCTTCTAATGGAGATGAAATTTATGTAAAAGATGGTGTAAAGCTTTATCTCAACACTTCGGTTGCTATAACAGAATACAGTTTACTAGACATCGCAAACGGTAGTTCATTAACCATAGCTTCAGCAGTGACGGGAGCTGAGTTTGATATTGTAAGAGGTGAAGGTGATATTATTGTAGAAAATGAAAATTCTATTCCTACAGGTTCTTTTACGGATATTGATCGAGGATTCAGTAATACAGGGCAAGGTACATTGATCTTTGATAATGACACGGATTTAACGCTTAATGCTCATTATACTTTTTCATCATTTGTAAAAAGAGGTGCTGGTGATTTAGTAGTTAAAGATCTTACGATAAATGACCAAATTAAAATTGAAGAAGGAAGTGTAACACTTTCAAACTCCTCAACTGTTGTGGTTTATGGAGATATACTTTTAGCAGAATCAACTTCTATCTCAGACAATGGAAGTAGTAGAGATATTACATTATATGGTGATTTTTTAAATAAAGGAGACGTTGAATTTGGGAATAGCACACTCTTTTTCAAAGGAGCAAATGATCAAATAATTGAAGGGTCAATCAATGAATTAGGTACAGTCAAAGGTTCATTTGAAGTCAATAATATTGAACTAGAGAAAGATTTAAAACAACAAACTGTGCTATTAAAAAGTGGAGAGAAATCTACTTTTGTGATTAATCATAATGAAGGAACAAATGATAATTTACTAGAACACTTAATCAAAGGAACTCTAATTTTAGGAGATGAAATAGAAGTTGATTTAAATAAAAATAAAACGAACGATCATTGTACACTTTCAGAAGATGTTATTTTAGAATTAAATAGTGTAACTGCATCTGCTTACATGGGTATTAACAGCAGTGATAATGGAGGAAGTAAAGCACTTGCTCTTTTGTTGTATGGTGAAATTCATGTAAAATCAGGTACTCTAAATATGTTACGAAGCCTAGTTGATCCCGATGAAAGTCAAGGGCCAGATTATGGTATTGTAATTTATGAAAGAGGAAAAATGTTAATCGAAGAAGGTGGAGTGGCTAAAATGAGACAATTCCGTACTTCCTATAACGGTGCAGATCATCAAGGAGAATTCAAAATAACAGGGGGTGTTTTGCGCTTATATAATTGGTATGATGATCAACAACCTTTTTCACTTCCTTATTCCACTACTTCCTTTATTATGACAGGAGGTGAAATCATAATGGATGGTACACATGGCAATACGGCCTTATCAGAAAGAGGGATCCTCATTGCTACTGGAGATGGTAATTATAATGTTTCAGATAATGCCAAAATCACCATTATCACAAAAGAAAATCAAGAAATTTTAATTGGTTCAGTAGCACCTCTACCCAACTTGACTATTGAAGGTGAAGGTCATGTGAGTGTTCAGCCTATTAAATTTAGAACAAAAAATGATGGTGATATAACTATTGATGAAGACCTTAAAATAGTAGGTACATTAGAGGTTTCAACAGAATTTTATACTGGTGATCATACAGTAGAAATTTCTAGAGACTTAAAGATTAATAAAGAGGATGCATTTACCTACAAAAGCTCTAATTCTGATTATAAAAGAAATCAAAGTACTATCATTTTTAACGGTTCTACACCAAGTCAGATTAATTTGAATTATGACATTGTTTCTGATGATGATGCTGAAGACAATGAAATCTATTTTTATAATCTTATTTTGGATAAAGATGTTACATATGATGGAACTAAAACAAGTGATGCAAGGTTATCATTAATTGCTCATGAGAGTCATACCAAAGCATCCGATACTGATTATAAGGGTAACTATGTTGGAGGGCAAGATGGTGATCAAAATGATAGCAATATCATGAGAGTCATGAATGAATTGGATGTTAAAAATGGTCTGATAAATCAATCAGATTATTCAATTCGTATTTATACAAATGAAGTAAATATTGGAGCTACAGGACAGTTAGGTTATTATGAAAGTGGTGTAACTCCAAAACAGGCTTTGATCAAATTGAGACCTTCTGATCAAATTATTAATGTTGAAGAAGGTGGTAAATTAGGAAACTTAAAGATTAATGCAGATGATAATCGCTTAACTTTTACAGGGGATACTCATATCCAAAGAGGGTTTTATAGGCATGGAACAATTTACATTGGAAGAAACGAATTAAAATTTGATGAGTTAGATCTTCTAGGCAAATTAGGAACATTTGTAGAGGATACTAAGACTTATAATAATTTTATCATGACAGATGGGAGTGACTCTGATAAAGGAGTATCCATTAGAATTGATGAAAATACTGCTAGAAATAGATCTGCTAATGGAAGTGGGAACTTAGAAGTGGTCTATCCTATTGGCTATCAAAAAGCAGATGGCACTACTGTTTATGATCCTATTCGTTTAGAATTTGAATCTGATGGAATGGGAGGTTTTAAGTTACCAAGTGTAGAAGAGGGTGGTTTTATTTCAGTAAGCGCAGTTGCCTCAAAGTTAACTATCGCTGATAATGACTATGACCTTACTCCTTTTTATTGGAAAGTTGAAAGAGAAAATTTTGACGATACCTCTATTACAAATTATCCTAAAGTCAAATTTGTAGGACATATTGATGTTGATGATTTCATTAATTATGGATTTTCAGAAACAGAAATAGAATCTGTATTGTTTCCAGGTAAAGTCCTTAATGGAGATGAGTTGACAGCCAATAGACTTTCTGTTGATTTGGGCAGGAATATATCTATCTATGAAAGGAATCAGGTGAGTTCAAATAATTTATCTAAAAATAATCCAAGAAGAAGTGAAGGATATGTTGCAGATTCATTTTATGAAATACCTTTTGAAAATGATTGGGAAGGTAATGAAAATTTTATTTCAATAGAGAATGCGTCATTAACAGTAGGTGCAAGTCAAGCTTTTATTGGTTCACCAAAGATTTTTTATTGGAGAGTAGATGAGAGTAATGAAGAAGGATATTCATGGACTGATAATACAAATTGGAAAGAATTACTATCTGATGGTTCATTCGTAACACCTGCAGCATCTTACCCTTTAGAAAACGATGTAGTTTTTATTGATGTGGATGAAATGGACCTTGTGGGTACTACAACGGATGGAATACCAGGTATACATATAAAAGATGGTGATGATGTAGCCTGTAGTCGATTAAATTTTGATAATACTGATTCAAAAAGATCTAGAATATTTGTGACTAAAAATTCATCCCTAACAGCTGATGTTGTCAATGGACAAGCCGAATTTATGGTATATTATTTCCAAACATCCAGTGAAAATGGAAACCTTTATGGAGACTATGGAAATTGGGCTGATCAAGAAAATTCATTGTTAAACGCTAGAATGGCAGAGTCAGGAATTATACCATTTACAAAACCTGATGGTGTTGATGTTTTTCCTAATGTAATGTTTAATGGTTCTAGTATTGATAATCAATGTTATATCGGATTTGAAGATTTTAATTCTAAATCTTTGACAATCTCCAATCTAACCACTTTACTTATAGGGTATACATCAGATAATAAGGCTATCAATTTAGAAGAAACTTTCCAATTAGGGGCATGGAGGAAAGGAGCGTTGATTTTCACTAATAATGTAGCAACATCAACAACAATTAATTGTTTGGATTTTGTATTAAACAATTACCAAGATGCTACAGGAGCAAGTACTTATTGTTTTGCAGATAATGGAAAACCTGATGTTGAACACTTTATTAATATTTCAGGTGATTTAATTATTTTAAAAGGAGCAGGTAATTTATCTAATACTTTTATTAATTGGAGTTCTGAAAAGACAAAAGTAACAACATCTTTTAATGGAAATTCTAATTCAACAATTAATCATGATATAGATTACCAGGCATTTACTAATGCTGCAATAAAATTTGGTAAAGTAAAAATTAATAAAGAGAACTTAGAGAATGAAGTGTCTTTTATTTCTTATGTTGAATTTCTAGATCCTACTTCTACAACACTTACCAACGAAAATAAAAATTTTGTATTAAATACGGGAACAGCAATTCTTAATAATGAGAACATCTCCTTAGATTTGAATAAGTCAGGGACGATGGTCGATTATGATTTTATAATCCCCACTACAGCAAAACTTTCAATCCAAAATGGTTCAACTATTAGAGTTACTGGAGAAGAAGCAGGTATTCAACTAAACGGAGTACTTGAATTAATTGGAGGAAGTGCTTATTTAAATACAGGTAATGCATCGGATTATAACTTCATCGAATATGGATCTTCCGGAGATGCAGCTATTCATATTGAAAATGTATATCAGGCAGATGGAGTAACACCAAAATTTATCTCAACTTTAGATATTGGCGGTCAAATTAGAGTAAATAGAAATACAAATGCAGGAGTATTAAGTTTTACACATAACTCTGGAATTGTGACAATTGGGGGACAAGATATTCCTACTGAATATGAAGATATGGGAGTCTTACATTTGCTTGGAGATGAAAATGCTCAATTTAGATTAAACTTCAATTATATAGTCAATGAAAATAGCTTTACCGTCAAAGGTGGTAGTGGTCTAGACGATGCTGCTTATTTTATAGATACTGAAAATTATGTTCAGAATAACCTTATATATGGTGAAAATGCACGTTGGATTATCGATACTTCTGAAGCTACAGATTTTAATGTCTTTATTTCCAATTTACCCTTCTTAGATATTCAGGATGGTTCAATCACTTTTATCACAGATGTAACGGTACTGAATGCTGTAAATCTAGAAACTGCTGCAGAAATTCATCAAGTAAATAATACATTTACATTACTCAATGGTACAAATATTAATAATGATGGACAATGGACCGCGACTGCAGGGGCACATCTAAATTTTGACTTTGATGAAGGAAGTGAAGGAACTGTTACCTACACAGGGTCGGATATTGATCATGATTTCTATAACTTATCAGTGAATCAAGGTAAACTGCAATTTGTAGGTCCATTTGTATCTACCTCAATTGATATCAATGAGGAATTATTTGTGGCCACTGAAGCGGAACTTGATCTTGATGGAGACGGTGATGCAAAAGGAGTAGATGTAAGATTGAAAGGTGCTAACCAATCTATTCTTGGAAGAGTTTCTTCTTCAAATACTTCAGATGGAGGGTATTATATTGTTTTTGATGCGGAAAGCGGCATTATTCAACAATTAACCTCTGATATCGGTGAATTTGATAATATGGAAATCAGTGTTCCAAATGGATTATACTTAGATGATATCTCTCCAGAAAATGCTTTTTATTCATTAAAAATAAATAAAGATTTAAAATTTGATGAAGGTATATTCTTTATCGAAGACAATACTTTAATGATAGGTAGTGAGGCTTCACTTTCTTCTACAGGAGCTTTTGATGAAAATAAAATGATAGTTCTTAATGGAGAATTAAAAGATGGTGGTGTAATTAAGGAGTTTGTCGGAAAAGGTCTAGCAGGTTTTACTTTTCCAATTGGTACCGAAATTAATGATGTAAAAAAATATTCTCCAATTGTATTGGATTTATCAGGAAATACAAGTGTAGGTGATAGTGAACAATATCTTATAAAAGTATTGGCTTTAGATTACTTCTATCCTAGTCTGGTGAAGTCGGATGTAGCTACTCCAAAAGTATTAGATTACACGTGGTTATTGTATTCTTTGGATGTCAATGGTAATGAAACTGCTGTTCCTGATAACTTCGAAGGAAAAGTATCTTTCTCTTATTTTGATCAAGATATTTTACAAACTACGGCTGATGAATCTACTTATTCAAGTGTAGTATTTTATGAAGGGTCTCTGGCATGGCAAAGAGAATCAGGAGTAATCAATGAAGCGGCGAATACAGTAACATTTGACTTAAGTAAAACGAATGTTCTGAATCTTCTTAATGATGGAAACTTAACGGGAATTTATACGATAGGAGCAAGTGATGATATGAGTGCTGGTATCCAAAAGTATGTCACAAAAACAGGTTTGGCCAATCCAATTGCTTGGAATAGTGATGCTTCATGGAATAAAATACCATTGAATAAAACCGGTGATCAAGTGATTATGATTGATGGAAATCCTGTTACATTCCCAATTTATGAAGAAGGTACACCGGTAGCTGTAGATGCTGATGAATATCCTAGTTCTGGTTCTATTGTCGCTATTTTAGAAAATGTAGAGGTTAATTTAGGCACTGAGTATAACTTAGAATTATCTTCTTTGATCATTGATGGTAAATTAATCATTGACCAAGAAGATGCCGCTAATAATTATGCATTAAGCAACTTCGGTGAGGTTAGTGGTACTGGTATTTTAGAAATGCAGGGTACTACAAATAAACCTGATGGTAACTGGTTACCTTTCTTTAATGAGACTACAGGAGGAGAGATTATCTTAAACTTATCGAATACAAATTCAAATTTCTTGAGTGGTATTGCCGTTTCTTCAATTATAAATGATGGTCCATCTTTAAAGAAATTGACACTGAAAGTTGTGGACGATGCAGGGAATGATACTAAAATTCCTTTTACGCTAAATAATACAAACATTACACTAGGTGCATTTGATGTAAATGAAAACGCTAATCTTTCTATCAATGGAAGTACGATTACCGTAAATGAAGACTTCCTAGTAAATGAGGCTATTTTATCTATTGATGATGCCACAACAATTACGCAAAACGGTGATTTTATTGTACAAAATAATAGTACTGTAAACCTCAATGGTAAAATCAATCTTTCGAAGGATTTAACCATCACAGATAATACATCTTCATTCTTACCTACAATTACTTCTGTAGTTTCTTTCCAGGGTGGGGAAGTAGTGCAAAATGTGAAAATGTCTGGTAATAATTTAGGAAATGTAATCATTGACAAAGAGAATAGTAATGATATAGTTGATTTTACAGATCCTACTAAAATTAGAGGTTACCTGACTTTTATAAGAGGTAAAGCAAAATCGGGAAGTAGATCTAAAAAAGGAAGTAAAGTGGTGGGTAACTTGACGATTGAGCAAGTTCAAAACATCACAGGATTTTCGGAAGAAAGCTACATTCTTGGTCATACAAAATTTGTGACTAAAGCAGGTTCACAAGGAAATATTCTATTCCCAATCGGTAATGCAACTCACTTTTATCCTATTGGATTATCTGTGGAGACCTTACCTGTAGATGTGACATGGGTGGCAGATTATATAGATCATGAAGATAATACTTTACCCACTGAAAGCACTAAAATTCCATTATATGATAGTGGAAGTGGACCTGAAACATTAAGAGATGCGGACGGCAGGGAAGTCAAAGCGATTCAAAATGATGGACGATGGATTCTTGAACCCTACTTTACAGAAGATGAGGTTGTGGTCGCTAATGTATTAAAATTTATCACAAAAGCACAGAAAGATTATACTGGTTTGAGTGAAGTAGATAAATATAGAACAACTTTAAAATCAACAGGTTTCAATAATTCAGACGAAAATTATCAGCACAGAATTTTAGGTGGAGCAACATCTGTCTTAACGCATAATGGTGTGACTGTAATTAAGTCAGGAGACAACTTTATGTTCTATGGAAAAGGTGCAGCACCGGCTAATTTCTACATTGCTGCTTTTGATCCCAATCACGGTGGTGGATTAGCAGGAGGAAGAATAAATGCAGGTGAAGTTGAGTTCGCCAATGATGGTTTCCAATGGGCTTATGTTGACGAGGAAATTGTAGAAACACCAGAGTTACCTGTAGAGTTAATCTCATTTACAGCTCATGTAACTTCTTTGAATACAGTTCGATTAAACTGGGCTACAGCTTCCGAAACAAATAATGATTACTTCACAGTAGAAAAATCGAAGGATGGTAAACGATGGTTTGTTGTAGAGGAAATAGAAGGAGCAGGAAATTCAAATGTTCAGTTAACGTATAAGACGACAGATCATGAACCATACAACGGTATTTCTTACTATAGATTAGTACAATATGATTTTGATGGTCAATACGAAGTTTTTGAAGCAGTTCAAGTGAATTTAAATAGAAATGGCAACCAAGCGAAAGAAGTATTGATCTATCCAAATCCAGTAACGGGAACTAATTTGAATATTGAACTGATTGGTTTTGATCAAGAAAAAGTACAAATAGGAATCTATAATCATTTAGGGGTAATCATTAAGTCATCTACAGAAGAGGAAAGCACTTTTGATTATGATGTTTCAGATCTCCCTAATGGTGTTTATTTCCTTAAAATCATACATCAGCAAGAACAAATTGTGAAAAAGATTATTATTAAATAATTCATGTTCACTAAAAAATAAATTACACAAAAGCTCCATTACAATAACGATGTAGTAATGGAGCTTCCTTAAAAAAATGATATCTTAACTACATGCAGTAAGGTTTCGGTTATTTATCCAACTAATAAGAATTTAAATAATATCAAATATGAATAGCAAAGGACAAAACGAAGAACATTTTGGAAGAACAGAGTTTGGAGGCTTACTTTTTATCATCTTAATCGTCAGTTACATTTGGCTAGTTTTTCCCCAGCTTAACTTTTCGGAAGGTGATTTACAATCAAAATATATCTTTATTGGGATCCATCTTATCCTTATTTCAATAGGTTTTACTTTTTCATTTTTTATTAAAATTTTGAAACAAATCTTCAAAGAAAATTAAGATGACAACTTTTTATTATGTGTTTTTCTTAATATCGATACACATTTTAATTTCCTGTCAAAACACAACAAACAAAGAAGAAATTCAAGTTGTGATTGATCGATATGCCTATTCTAAATTAGAAAAATCAGATACAACAACATTAACGATAGTAAATGAAGCATCTTCTAAAAAACTATTATACGGCTTGAGTTATGATGAGAAAGGAAAGGAAATAGCAAAGGGTTATATAATAAGCATTACAGATAATAAAGAAATTGTTATTGATTTTGATACTGCAACTTTTGTAGCACAAAAAGAATATTTTAATGAAGACCAAAGTTTTACAATAAAAAAATATTATTACAATTCTGATGGAATGGATGAAGAAAGTACTTTTTACTTTATGAATGAGCGTTTAATAGCATATCGATCAGAGGCATGGAATTTATATACGCTTTATAGATATGAAGGAAGTAGTATTGATAAATTAGTAGAAAAGGATACCTCAAGTTTTTTTTATAGATTTAAACGACATAAAATCAATTAAAAAGTATCTAAGCAAACAATCGTTTATGGCCAAAGAATATAAACTCCTTTTTATAAGCTTTGTCACATTATCATTAGATAGTTATTTTCATGTCTTAGAATTATACCTTTAGCGTATACAGTTAGTGGTATCGGATTAACTACTTTATTTACTTCATTGAGCAGATTCAATTTTTTCAAAAGACGCTTTAAAAAGAAGAATTGTTTTGTATTAACTCGGAAACTATCTCCTACGAAAATACACCTTCATCTTGTAGTTGGTAGTGTAATATTTGTTACAAGTTTACTATTGACTTATGGTTCGTTATATGATTTGAAGGAATTAAAAACTTTCCCTGTTTTAGGAGGAATGATTGCTTTAGGAGTTGATGTACTGATGCTAGGGATATTAGGAAAAAGTGGAGCATTAACGACTGTAATAAGTTTCCATGACTTAGAATTTGAGATAAATGCAGAGAGGACTTATACTTTGAATAAAGAATTAAAAGAAGTTACTATAAAGGAAAACTCTATATTAATTAAAGATAAATACGGCTTAGTGGATTTCAATAATATGGAAATTACAGAAGTGCAAGCTGAGCAAATAAAAGATGAATTCCATCAATTACAAAATCGAATACTAGAGTATAAAAAAGTAAAAGCAAGACAAAAACAAAATGTGCTCAACGTATTGATAAAAAAGTAATTTAAAAGCACATCTTTTGTATTAATATTTGAAATACTTAATTTTAAATAAACTATATAATTCAACAAACTTAAAGTTTATACTATGAACACAATTCTGAAAAGAAGCATCTTTGCTATCTTGTTTTTCTTCTCAATTGGAGTAATTTATTACAGCCCTATGTCAATTGTAGGCGGATCTCCAATGCTTTTCGCATTTCTTTGTCTTTTAGGAGTTATTGTCTCTTTAATTTCATTTCTCGTAACGTTTAATACAAAAGGAGAGGAAATGTCGCCGGCACTAAAGAATGTACTCCTTTTCGTATTCTTAGGTGGAGGTGCTGGAATGATTCCAGGTACAATTTTTACGGGAATACACTTTGAGAATGCGAAAAGTAATTATTTACTTGAAAACGGAACTGTCGGCAAAGCACTTGTATCAAACAAAAAGCATTTAGCACTTAATACCAAAAAAAGAGATTCTGAAGGGTTTGAAATATATATTACTTATAGCAATCAAGAGCAAAATACTATTTCTGTATATGATATTGTCTCAGAAGAAGAATACAGAAGTGTGAGTCAAGGTGATAGTATTTTTATCATCTATTCAGAGGATAAACCAGATGTAGTTGATTTCATTATCACTGATGAAGATAGGGAAATATATAGTGAAATGTTTTAATCTGTAAGACTACATAAGGCATAATATTTTCGAAAGAGACGGAAACAATCTATACTTATACTAGTTCGTGTACTAAAGGATATAACAATAGAGTTATCCGAAAGAAGCTTATTAATTCAATTAATAGGCTTTTTTTATAAAAATTCTATTTGCAAGTTATTACCAAAAGCTATTTCTTTGTAAATACTTGTTTAAACAAGTATTTTTCACTCAACTTAAAAAAGGAATAATAACTTTATTGTTATTAGTGAAGCTAACAATGAATACTAAACAAAAAATCATTATCGTAGGAGGAGGCTTAAGTGGTTTGACATTAGCATATCTTCTATCAAAAGAGAATATTCCTGTAACTATTTTGGAAGCCTCTTCAAGGTTAGGAGGTAGAATAGAAACATTAAAAGGAAAATTGGATACTCCTTTGGAGTTGGGAGCAACATGGTTTTTTGATGTACACCAAAATTTAATTTCAATACTTGATTTTCTGGGAATCAAAAAATTTCCTCAATACTATACCGGGAAATATTTATTGCAATCGGGTAGTTACCAAGCTCCAGAAGAGTATTATGTTGGAGAAGCGGATACACCTTCTTACAGGATTAAAGGTGGAACACAACATTTGACGGATGCTTTAAGCAAACAACTAAAAAATGTACAGATTGAATTGAATGCTAAAGTAAAATTAGTGCGCGAATTGGGGGATAAGGTAAATATTACAACAGAAGCAGGAACTACTTTTGAAGGAGATAAAGTGATCATTTGTATGCCACCACAACTTATTGGTTCTGACATTCAATTTTCACCCAAGCTGCCAGAACACCTGACATCATTGTTACCAACTGTACATACTTGGATGGCAGGGTCGATAAAGTTCGTTGTAGAATATGCTAGTAATTTTTGGAGACCAAAAGGATATTCAGGAATGATTTATACACAAGGTGGTATTATTGCTGAAATGTATGATCATACGAATTTTGAAGAAGATAAATTTGGTTTTACAGGCTTCCTAAACGGAGGAGCAGTTCATTATACAGCGAAAGAAAGAGAAAAAATGGTGATAGAACAAGTCTCTCAATTTTTAGGCAAAGAGGGAGCTACACCTGTGCTCTACAAAGACAAAATATGGACTGACGAACACGTATTAGGAGCAAATCCAATAGTGCCAAATCCGCATCAAAATAATGGACATCCTCTTTTATTACAGTCTTATTTCAATCAAAAACTATGGTTTGCAGGGACTGAAACGGATGCTCAATTTCCTGGAAAAATGGAAGGCGCAATTCTTTCTGCCTTGAGATGTTTTAAGAGTATCATACACTGACTACCATAATCAAAATTACAGATGAATTCAAAAGCTACATTATCGATCATCGTATTTTCTCAGTTATTTTGTACTTCACTATGGTTTGCAGGAAATGCTGTTTTAGAAGAATTGATCACAACGTTTAATTTGAACACAAGTGTTCTTGCTTATTTGACTTCATCTGTCCAATTGGGTTTTATTTTAGGAACACTCATTTTTGCACTACTTTCTATAGCAGATCGCTTTTCCCCGTCAAAAGTATTTTTTGTTTGTGCCTTATTGGGAGCTACTTTCAATTTTTGTATTACTTGGAATGAAAACACCTTATCAAGCCTCTTAATTTTTCGGTTTTTAACGGGTTTCTTCTTAGCAGGAATTTACCCTGTCGGGATGAAAATAGCGGCAGATTACTTTGATAAAGGGTTAGGAAAATCACTTGGTTTTTTAGTAGGTGCTTTGGTCATTGGTACAGCATTACCACATCTATTGAGTGATATAAAAGGAGACTTACTATGGACTACCGTTTTATTTTCGACTTCTTTTCTTGCCTTAGTAGGGGGCCTTTTAATGTTCTTTTTAGTACCAGACGGCCCGTTTCGAAAATCCACTAATAAGGTGAATTTAAAGAGTATTCCATTGATCTTTAAAGAATCTAAATTTAGGCATGCAGCCTTTGGGTATTTTGGACACATGTGGGAATTATATACTTTTTGGGCTTTTATTCCTTTGATGCTGAAGTATTACTTTGACTCCTATCAAAAAGAGGATTACAATACTACTTTATGGTCATTTTGTATCATAAGTTCAGGAGGTATAGCTTGTGTATTAGGTAGTATAATAGCTGAAAGGTTTGGAACAATAAAAGTAGCAAAAGTGGCATTATTTATATCAGGATTATGTTGCCTTTTGGCTCCTTTTATGTTTCAATTTGAAGTACCCTTCTTATTCCTATCTTTTTTATTGATTTGGGGAATGTCAGTTGTAGCAGACTCCCCATTATTATCGACGTTAGTTGCTCAGAATGCACCTTCTGAGTTGAAAGGAACAGCTTTAACAATCGTCAACTGTATAGGTTATATGCTTACAATTATCAGTATTCAACTTCTTCAATTTTTAAAATTAAACCATGAATTACCTTATATTTTGACAGTACTATCTATAGGGCCAATGATTGGTATTTACTTTTTATCCAAAAGAAATAAAGCACCATTAGTACTTGAAAAAGAAGAAGAAATAGTAATGTAGAAAATATAAAAAAAAGAGAAGCTCCTAATATTGAAACTTCTCTCCTTATTTTTATTCAAACATACTTGGACATTCAAACCTAAAATCTTCTATCAACCAATAAAAAGGTAGGTTGATTTCTATATCCCTATTTCTAAGATTTGATGAACTCTCATTACAACTTTCATAACTTTCTATATTTGAAATAACTAGTTGTCCAGTAGCATGATCAAAAGATTTCATGGTACCTTTGTATCCATAAATGCGAACATCTTCTACTTTATTACTAAGCATTGTTTTTACAATAACTTGGTGTTCTACTGTACTATCTAGTAAATTTAATTTCCATCGTAGAATTGGATCTCCTTCTTCAAAGTTAAAATCCTTATTTTCATAATAAACAAGTCCACTTTCATTTTCAGATGGATACACTTCATCAGACTTATGACATGCTGATAAGAGGGATAATAACGTGATAACTACTTGTAATAATTTTTTCATTGATAATATAACCTATTAATAATTGGTATATGCTAGAGTATTGCCGAAAGCAATATTTAGCTTTTCAACTTGTGATAATAATAGAACAAAAATAGTAGTTTAATTTATCAAAAAGTAACGATGTTTCTATATATTGGAGATTATTGTGAATAATACTAGGTAAAGAACCAGTATGATTTAAATTCTAAATAGATAATCTAAAAAAAGGTAAAAAATATCTTTTGATATTATCAAATTCGGAAATAAAAGTCGAGTTTATGCTACTATTTTTTCATTTGTTTAATATCTGTTAGTTTAATACGAATCTCTCTCTATTTTTCCTATGCCTTCATCTAAATTGTGTATTGAAATGAATTAAATAAATACAATGAAATGAAGCTATGAATACACCTTACTTAATGTTATTCCTAGGGCTACTTTTGTCAAGTTCATTGGCATGGAGTAATGAACTTCACCAAGTAGTGGAAGCAGAAAATGGTTCGCTAATCGGAAATGCAACTATTGTCACCAAAGAGTTTGCCTCTAATGGTGATTTTGTCAAACTAAATAAAGATCCTCTTGGATCCCTTGAACTAACCTTCCAAAACATTCCTGAAGCAGGAACTTACAGATTACATGTTTATGCTTTTAATGGAGGTGTTTCACAAACGGTAAACCTGTCTATTAATGGAGGGGAAAACACTACCTTAAACATTGTTCCGTCCAACTGGGCATACGAAGATTCTGCAAAAGTTTCTGTGTTGAATGTGGATCTATTGGCGGGAAACAACACTTTACTTTTTTCAGCAAATACAACAACTATTTTGTTGGATAAATTTATTCTAAAACCCAAAGTAACGTATGACAACAGTAAGCCCAATGTGATTGTCATTATGACGGATGATTTGGGGTATGCTGATGTTGGATTTAATGGGTCAACAGATATTCCTACACCAAATATTGATCGAATAGCAGATCATGGAGTGCGTTTTACAAGTGGCTATACAACTTACTCAGTTTGTGGTCCAAGTAGAGCAGGTTTTATCACAGGAAGATACCAACAGCGTTTTGGTTTTGGACGTAATCCACTCTACAGAATTAATGACCCTAATCAGGGGATTCCGTTAGATGAGCAAACAATCGCAGAGTCTGTTGGTCAAGTAGGTTATAGTTCTGGCATTATTGGAAAGTGGCATCTTGGAGCACATATTTCTAACCATCCATTGAATAGAGGTTTTACAGAATTCTATGGTCATTTAGGAGGTGGTCACAATTATTTTCCAGAAGATTTAGTGATTGAAGACAGTTACGAAGCAGTAAATGAAGAAGAAAGTTATGATACATGGATCATGAGAAATCATACACCAGAGGAAACGGATGAATACCTTACGGATGAGTTTTCTTCAGAAGCTGTTGCTTTTATTGAACGACATCAAGAAGAACCGTTTTTCTTATTCTTGTCTTACAATGCACCGCATACACCACTTCAAGCGAAAGCGGAAGATTTGGCCTTATTTTCTCATATTTCAGACAGCAAAAGACAAACGTATGCAGCAATGGTTCATGCCGTTGATAGAGGTGTAGGAAGAGTATTGGATCAATTGGATGCTCTTAATTTAGAAGAAAATACCATTGTTTTTTTCTTATCAGACAATGGTGGACCTGAACCTAAAAATGCCTCAGACAATGGGATCCTAAGAGGTGGAAAAAGTGATGTATTTGAAGGTGGTTTTAGAGTACCTTTTGCTATGCAATGGAGAGGTGTTTTAGAGGAAGGAGTTGATTATGATTACCCTGTTTCTTCGTTGGATATTTTTGCCACTTTATCTGAATTATCATCTTCTCCAACAGATCCTTCTAAACCTTTGGATGGTGAGAATTTAATTCCTTATTTGATTGGAGAAAATTCGAATCGCCCTCATGAATCTATTTTTATTCAAAAGTTTGATAATGACCGTCATGCAGTTAGAAATATTGATCATAAAATCATTTATCACAAAGATAGAAGTAATAAAAAGCTATTTGATCTAAGTACTAATGTTGGCGAAGAGGATACAGAAAACTTATATTGGAATACTGATTTTAGAGCGACAAGAGATACTTTGGATTCTTTGATGGTTCGTTGGGAAAGAGAACTCTTGCACCCTTATTTCTTAGGACTTTTACATGATGAAGAAATTTGGGCAACGTCTGTAGATTTGTCCACGACTTCATTGAATATGTCAGTCAATACGACACAAACAATTTCTGGGGCTATCTTACCTGCTGATGCTTTTAATAATGTCATTGAATGGCTGAGTAGTAACCCTTCTGTGGCAACAGTAGATCAAAATGGGATAGTGACTGCTCATGAAGAAGGTTATGCGGTCATTACAGCTAGGGTGATCGATTTAAGGCAAATTTATACGAATTGTGTGGTCAAAGTTGGTAATCCTACAGCAGCCACTGGAATTACTTTATCACAATCAACGGCAAATTTGGTAACAGGTAAGTTTGTACAGTTGACAGCAGATGTAGCAGGAAATGCAAATTATGAAGTGACTTGGTCAAGCAACAATACAGCGGTTTGTACTGTAGATGAAACTGGCTTTGTATTGACACACGCAGAAGGAGTTGCAACAATAACTGCTTCTGTAATTGGTCAAAACAATCTATCGGCGACTTGTAAAATAAACAGCACAGGAAATGCGATTTCAGATGCAATCATTAATCCTGATTTTGAAGATGGACTTTATGGTTGGTCAGTATATGGAGGAGTAACAACAGAAACAAATAATCCATTTGCAGGTTCTACTTCATTAAAAATTGATGAAAAAGGTGGAGCAAGTCAGTTTTTTGTAACTGCACCCAATACCAAGTATATTTTAACTTTTAATGCTAAAGTTCAAAATCCATCTATACCAGCACGTTTATATGTGAAAGATGCCAATGGAACCAAATATTTTGAAGAATTGATTTCGAATACTTCTTACAATAGTTTTTCAATAAGTTTTACGACTGGAGAAGAAGATTTGGTAGGTCAAATCGGTTTCTGGCGACCAAAAGATGCAGTTGGTGCAGCTTGGTTAGATGAAATTGAATTGAGAATTGATAGCAGTAATACAAGGGAAGAATTAGTGACTTCCTTAGATCAAAATCAAGAAGTTCAATTTACTTTATTTCCTAATCCAGCCTCAGATCAAGTAAATATAAAAGCAAAAGCGGATGGTACTCAAAAAGTTATAGAAATCTATACAATTATGGGTAAAAGAATAACCACTCAAGTATTTCATTCAAATTTAACAATATCTACTTCCTCGTTTCCAAGGGGAACTTATATAATTGTTATCACAGATAATGAAGGAAATAAATCGAATAAAAAGTTAGTTATCCGATAATATGAAAAGCCACTTTGAAGAAATTTGAAGTGGCTTTTTTTATTTTATGCATTACTAATTTTCTGAAGCTCCCTTAAAGAATAGTCCTTCTTTACTAATCGTAATATAAAAAATATTGACTTGTATTACATAAATTAATACTTTGTATTGTCTACCCATTTGGAATGAATTGGACATGTACCGAGAAGCAAGGCTCACCTGACAATAAGTTCCAATACAATGGGAAGGAGAAGCAAGAGGAAATTGGTTTCTATGATTATGGTGCTAGGCATTATGATGCCAGTTTGGGGAGATGGTTTGTGGTGGATCCGTTGGCGGAGCAATTCAATAAAATTTGTCTCAAGAAAGAAATATAGCTGAAGAGTTTTATGTAATGGGTCATGAGTCACTAATTCACGTTCAAAAAAACATGAATGATTATATGTCTTTACTATCAAAATATAAAGGGTCTAAGAATGATATAGTTGAATTAAGAAAAGCTGCAGGGAGACTAAAAAATAGTATAATTGAATTATTTGGTGATACTAGTGATCATGAGTATTTAATTAATGGAGAAAATGTGGAATTTAACAATTTTCTTTGTGAATATATGAAATAATTTTGTGTTGAAGTGGGTGAAAAAATGAAAGCAGAAGATGATGAGGTTTCAAGTGAATCAAATTTATAACATAGTAATAGTATTAGCATTACTTGTATCTGTGATATACATATTTATTACTTTTGAAGGTGAAGATGTAAGTACAGATAATATAGATAAACTGAAATGCTATATTCAATCTGATTATGATTCTATTAATCAGATTGAATATGATTCTGTATTTCTATTTAAGATATATAAAGGTGAATTCATTTATGAAAGAACTTTTATTGAGAATATTTTAATTAAAGATACTATAATAAAAAAAGGTGATACTATATTTTACCAAATATATTTTGGGGCTCAAAAAAGTGAATTTATAGAATTATTCAATTTTGGTCTTAATAAAACTTATAATTATGATTCTCTTATCGTTTCGGAACAATCAAATTGTGGAAGATATAATCTAGTATATGAATATAATAACGGAAAGCTTACCCAAATTTTAGAATTTAATTCTAACACAGAAAAATATAAGTTAATTGAGGAATTTACTATTAAATAAAAGACACTCTTTCATTAAGTGTGTAAGTACTACAAGAGGGGATCGGGTTTAAAACTTGATCCTTTCTTTGTATAATACTTGAAATTGATTCAAAATTACTCCCCAATTTAGGATTGGTATTGTCCATTTCTTTGTAGCTTCTTGCAAGGCCAAGAAGATAGATTTTTTTACCGCATCATCCGATGGGAAGGATAATTTGTTCTTTGTGTATTTTTAATTTTACCATTCAGATTTTCTCCCACTGTTTGGAGTGTCGCTACGAGCTCACCAATTGAATAAGGTTTTAACTTATGACAAAGTTTCAAAAGCCAACCTCTTCACCTTCATCACCGTATTCGGGGAGCACTTATAAATCTTCTGTATCTCCCTAGAAGAATAGCCCTTCTTTACCAATCGTAAAATATCTTGATGCTTACTTGGAAACTTCTTAAGACTTTCTTTTTATCTAACTATAATTCATTAAGTTAGTAGCTTTTTATTAGTGAAATTATTGACTTGTATTACATAAATTAATACTTTGTGTTGTCTACCCATTTGGAATGAATTGGACATGTACCGAGAAGCAAGGCTCACCTGACAATAAGTTCCAATATAATGGGAAGGAGAAGCAAGAGGAGATTGGTTTCTATGATTATGGTGCAAGGCATTATGATGCCAGTTTGGGGAGATGGTTTGTGGTGGATCCGTTGGCTGAAACAGAGCATAGTATTTCTTTTACTCCATATCATTATACTGCAAATAATCCAATTAATTATATTGATCCTGATGGTATGGATTGGTTTTATTATCAGGCAAAAGGACAAAAAGATGCTAGTTGGCAATGGCATGAAGGAAAAGAAGTAACTTATACGAATAAAGACGGAGAGGAAGTTACTAAAACTGATGGGTATGAAATGCTCGTTAAATATATTATGACAGGAACTAATGATCAAGGTGCTTCAACAAGGATCCTTGAAATTTATGGTAATGGTGAGGATCCAGTATTGATTGCTAATGATGTTTTTTCTTGTGGTGCTGATGGAGCCGCACCAATTCGTATTGGGAATTATTGGATGAATTTAACTGAAGAAGCAAGAGATTCTAATGGGCCACAAAAAATGAATGATGTAGGTGGTCCTTATGGGAATGGAAGAATTAGGTTAAACCCTTCAAAAGGTCAAATTGATAGAGGTTATTATGGGCATGGAAAGACTACTATTAATGCAAATGGTTCTGAAAAGCGGTGTACACATGGATGTGTAGGAGATAGAAAAAAATAGACTATTTAATTATTTTTGGCAAAGTAGTTTTAGAGTAATTGTTCCGTTTAATGTACAAAAGAAATAGTATGAAATATATAATTATAACATTATTGCTTTTTAAAGTAATGGTTTGTAGATCACAAGTAAAAGGATTTTGGATACCAGATTCGATTAATTGGGAAAAAAGGAGTTTAGGTATGAAGGAAATAAGCACTAGAAGTTATTCTTCTTTTTCAATATTAGTCTTTGATAATGATTCTCTATTTTCTTTTGTTACATCTACTCAAACAAAGTATGATGATGATTCCATATTTTTTAAGTCTGAACCTGGGATAATTTTAAATAAAGGGTCTTGGGTTTATAAAAATGGAAAAAATATTAATGTAACTTATAGGCTTAAGTATTCTACGTTTCCAAAAGTGGGACAAAAATTTCCAGGCGAAGAAGTGAATGAAGTGATTAATATTGTTGTAGATAGTTTGACAACGGTATTTATTTTTCAAGGAATTCGTTATAAAAAAACTGATCTTTTATATAAAAGAAGTAGGGATGAGCTTTATAGATTGATAAAGTATTAATAAAATAAATTATTTCCAATACTTCTTTTCCGTAAGTTAATCATTAACATACTCCGAACTTGGTTATTGAATTAGCTTTTAACTTATTAAAAAATTTCAAAAGCCAACCTACTCCCAAAATAGGTTGGCTTTTTTCATCCCAACCTCTTCAACTTCATCACAGTATTCAGCGAGCACTTACAGATCTTCTGAATTTCCTTTGAACTTATCGTAAATTAAAAATTTATTGACTTGTATTACATAAATTAATACTTTGAATTGTCTCCCCATTTGAGATGAATTGGACAGGTATCTAAAAACAATAGGAGATCGGTTTCTATTATTATGGAGCAAGGCATTATTTACAATTGATCCAAAATTTGAAGAATTTCTATTACAATCACCATATGTATATGCTGCTAACGATCTTATTAAGTATATTGATGAAAATGGAGAGAACCCACTATTAGGTGCATTTATTGTTGGAGGAGTTGAACTTTTTTTACAAGTAGCAACAAATGTATATAATACTAGAAATGACTTAACAACAGAGAATTTATTAAAAGCAGCAAATGGTTAAAACATTAATTATAAAACAGTTTACAGAAGCTAATGAAATAATTAATATTGTAGATAAGAAAAATTATCAAAATCAATTTGGTTTAGATAAAGTATCTGGCGGTATTACAGGAAGGACAACTGCTAACATGAAAACAAAAGTAAATGGAATAGTAGATGATTGGAATGATAGACATTAGTAAAAATTTTCGCACAAAAATATCATTATTTATATTTTTGGTATTTTTAACTCTTTTGACCTACAGACCAATAATTTTTAATTTATTTGGTAGTAAAGTTACTGAAGGGATCATAGTTGATAAAGTAAAAAAAGCAAAAGGAACTTTATATTGGGAATTTGAATATAAAGTCGATAATGATAAATATCAAGGCACTATTCAATATGAAATTCATAAAGATTTATACATTAATTCTGAAGTTCAAGTAGAATATAGTGAACTTTTTCCGACTATTTGTAGATATATTGGTCATTAAATTGGTAAAATTTTAAAATGTATTTAGGTCTATCACATTAATCTTAGTCTTAAGGCGTCAGTCGTCACTAAGAATTAAATTATAGGATACGTTTTTTTTATTACAAAGTTTCAAAAGCCAACCTATCCCAAATAGGTTAGCTTTTTTTCATCCCAACCTATCCCAAATAGGTTAGCTTTTTTTCATCCCAACCTCTTCACCTTCATCACCGTATTCGGTGAGCACTTATAAATCTTCTGTATCTCCCTAGAAGAATAACCCTTCTTAACCAATCGTAAAATATCTTGATGCTTGCTCAAAAACTTCTCAGGTGTTTCTTTGGAGCTAACTATAATTCATTAAGTTAGTAGCTTTTTATTAGTTAACTTATTGACTTGTATTACATAAATTAATACTTTGTGTTATCTCCCCATTTGATATGAATTGGACAGGTATCGAGAAGCAAGAGAAGGTCGGTTTCTATTATTATAATGTTAGTTTGGGGAGATGGTTTGTAGTGGATCCGTTGCTAGAAAAATATTCATTAATGAGTCTTTATAAACAATTGAATAATCCTTTGGGACATACAAATATTTAAACTTGAAAGTTGAGAAACTTTATAAGATATGGATACGATAAGTTATTTTAATCAACAAATGATAAAATCCTCATTTGAAAAAAAAAGAGGAAATTATTGGGTACTTAACCTTGAAAAAGGATTTATTATTACGAACCTTCAAAAATCAAAGTACAATAGTAGAGTATACTTTATAAATATAGGAGGTAAATCAAAAGAGATTTCTAATTCTCTAGGTAAATTACATGAAGAGTATTGGCATTATAGTGGACGATATGGAACATTAATAGGTGAAACAGAGTTAATGTCCGAGTTAATAAATTATGATGATTATAATAAAGAATATATTGATAATCTAGTAAAGAATATTAAATCGAAGGTTGTACCTTATATTTCACAATATTTTAATATAACATTTTTAAGAAAAGAAATTAATGATGGGAATTATGATTTTTTAAGACTACTTACATCAGTTGACTATTAGTTGTAAATATTCCCCACTCCCTCCCACTGTTTGGAATGTAACTGAATAATTTATACCGTTAATTTTTAATACCACCTTTCATTAATACTGCATATACATAAACAGTCCGTATAATTCTTTCAAAATATACGGACTGTTTATTTAGGGCCTTTCTATTACCTTCTTTAGTTCTTATTTATATAGAATTACTCCTTGATTATTTTCTTTACTTCTCCATTTTCAAAAACAAGATAATAAAGCCCAGGCTGTTGGTTTGATAGATCCAACTGATTGCTGTAATCGCTTAAAATCAACGTACCTAATGCATTATAGACGTTATATTTTGCCGTCAAACCATCTCCATCAATAATAAAGATTCCAGTGGAAGGATTTGGATAAACTTTAAAATAATCATCAGAAGAGTTTTCCAATTGTTTGCCTACTTTTTTTCTTGCTGAACTTACAATTTCTCCTTCACCTACATTTATTGCTATGGTTGTAGAGATAGAATTATCATCATAGAGTTGAGCAGTAACATTTACTTTTCCATCAGCTTTTCCAATAATAAAACCATTTGCTTTATTGATTACAGCGATTGATTCATCATCCACTGACCAAATCACTCTTTGGTGAATATCAGGAGAAATCGAATAATTGAGCTGATAGCCCTGTTCAATTTCTAGTGGTACTGTTGGGGCATCTATTGAAAGAACAAAGTTGGGCTGTTCATCCCATATTTCTACGTAAATACTATCATAGACATCATCGTACCCTAACATACTTGCTTTAAGTAAACAAGTACCGGCTGAGATAGGTGTCAAAACTCCCTCATTGTCAATGGTAGCTTCACCTGAAATATTTTCAATACTCCATGCAAGATCTTGATAAGAAGGTGTGGCAATAGCTTCAAAAGTATACGTCTCACCAACTACTAATAAGTCAGGATTTATATCAAAATTGTAAGGAATAGCTACTTCAGCTTTGATCACTTTTATTTCATCTACATCCAATGTCGCATTACCTTGCGTACTTATATAAGGAGTAAGTATAAGTCCATTATTCCACTTTTCAATATCAGGTCGAAGGGCTAAACTAAAACTTTCCCATCCTTCAATGCTTCGTGACGTATTTGTATTTATTTCTGAATCATAAGCACCAAAATTAATGTTGTTTTCACATCTTACCGTCGCTTCCCAGAAGTACAGTTGACCAGGTGTGAGATTTTTGACTTTCGTTCTGAAATTCACTTGATCGCCTTGAGAAACACTTCGTGCAAATTGATTTCCATCTTCTTGTACTACTTCCATAGTGGTCGTGGTTACTTTTTGAGAATAGCCCGATTTTGTGAGGTCATACGTTAGACTATACTCTTCAAAATTATCATAGAAAGTAAATGGAATATAATTGGTATTGACAAAGTTTGCATGTGGAATCATTTCTTGAAGTTGCGTTCTGAATGCTTGGATTTCATCTGCATATTCTGGATTTTTCACTTGATTTGTCCATTCGTTTGGATCTTTTGAATGATCATAAAACTCTTCTTTTCCAGAACCATATCGTATATATCTGTATTGGTGACTTCTTAATGCATAATTTTGAAGTCCTACTTCGCTAGAATGAGGGTTATGAACAGACTCTAATGCAACACTCGGCCCTTCCCAATTGGTAGTATTTGGATTCTCTAAAAATGCCCTTAAACTGTGTCCGTCAAGATCTGCTCCACTGCTATTTTTCTTGGTATCTCCTGACATGCCCAATAAGTCTTGGAAAGTAGGATAAATATCAATCAAGCTCACTGGGTGCTTCACTTCTTTACCTTTAGAAGCATCATATCCAGGTACTTTCATAATCATGGGAATTCGTGTACTTTCTTCCCAAAGAGTATTTTTTGTTAAATAAAATTTTTCACCAACATGAAAACCGTGATCCGATACCAATACAATCATTGTGTTATCAGCAAATGAGCTATTTTCAATTTTATCAACGACTACACCAATCAAACTATCTGCAAACGCTGTACACGCCAATTTACTTTGGAGATAGCGTTTAATACCTTCCTCCTCCGTAGCATAAGATTGTATCAAGGCATCATATTTATCAAATGAAGCAGTACTATAATGTTCACGATAGGTATCTTTCAGATCTTCCTCTAAAATTTCAGGTATCATTAAAGTTTCTAAGGGAAATTTATCGAAAAATGATTGAGGAGCGACATGTGGAGTATGTGGTTTCATCCCTCCATAAAAGAGAAAGAAAGGTTGCTCATTTCCATTCGCCTTCATGGCTTCATGCTGATCGATCATATCGATAATAAAATCAGCACTCAGTTCGTCAGTCATCTTATCACGATCTGTATCATTGGCATAATGAAAGGCTGTTTTTCCGTCATAATTGTTTCTCCATCCTCCTTCAGGAACATCCGATAAGGGAGCAAAAGATGCATCAAGAACGCCTCCAGAACTTCGGAAAGGTTCAGGAATAGAAGGATGAACAATAGGAGCAGTACCATCCCATGCATGTGGACCTTGATCAGGCTTAATTCCAGCATTTTCTAAAGGATTATCTTTTGATCGATGAAATATTTTGCCCGTACTGTAGGTCATAAACCCATTTTCTTCCGCATATTCCATTAAGTATTTTGAATTGGAAAGCGTTGTGTTCTCAGAAATATCATCAAATGCAAAATTTCCTGTGGTTGATGGGTATAATCCAGACAAGAAACTAGAACGAGAAGGAGCACAAATAGGAGCATTTGAATGTGCATTGGAATAATACACACCTTCTGCTGCGAGTCGATCAATATGAGGCGTTTGCGTTTGTGGATGACCACCCATTACACCTATATAATCATTCAAATCATCGATGATAATAAAGACAGCATTCATAGGTTGAGGATATACCTTTTCAGCAACCTTTAGGCGATCAATAAATAAATTGTCATTTCCTGTTTTAAGAACCAAAGTATTGTTACCAGCGGCTAATTCAACATCTACTTCTGTTACTTTAGCAGAGTCTTGATAAGCCCAATTGGAAGGATTTGTGATTACAACTAAATCCGTTGTACCATTGATTGATAATTCAATTTCTTGAGCACTTCCACCATTAAAAGAGTAAATAGCTAAAGTGTATATTCCATTGGAAGGAATATCAGAAACTGTCAATTGCATAGTAGAAGGGTTCGGATTTTTTTTCATTTTGACATAAGTCCCTTCAGAGGCAAACTCTTTTTCTACAAGCTCAATGGTACCTGCTACCATTAGATCTTCTGCTTCAACCAATTCATTAAGTTGTTGAGCATGAAGGTTTGAAAAGCAGAAGAGTAATAAAAAATTGGATAGTATAATTCGATAGTCCATATTCATCATTTCATTGTGGTTGAGATCATAGTTTTTTACTATGATCAATTAATACCACAATATAGATTTTTGAGAAGCAGAATACGGATAGAGAATCGTTTTATAGTAACACTTATTCTACATAAAAAAGGCACTTCTACAATTTGTATCTGTTGTGTTTAGAATTTTTGTGAAAACAGGTGAAGATTTGAAACGAAAACTATTTTATCATTTCATGCTTTTTTTATCGCTGCCATCTGATGGTTCATAATAATTCTTGCCCTCCAATAATTGAATATTCCTCCCAATAAGAATAATGCACTCCCAATAATAAATAACCAAGCTAAAAATGTATTCATCACTAAGAGGTCCTTTTTACTTTCTATATCCCATAGATAAGGGATTGTTGCTATCAAAAAAACAATTGATCCCGAAACAAAAGTAATCGCTGTTAGATTCATTAATTGAAGTGTAAATATTTTTTTTTCATATACTATCAACAAGACATTAATTGTTGCTCCAATTACAAAAAATAAGCTGCCGAAAATAAAAAACCAAGCTCCTAATACTACCCATTTAAATGAAGAAAGAAACATAAATCCACCAATAGTAAATTGTAATGAGCCTAAAAAATAGGTTATGGAAGCAATTACTTCCCATCTGATTTTCCGAATGTGTTTGCCTATTTTTTTTTGATATTGAAGTACTTCTAATAAGTTATGACCACCAACGATAAGGTATAAAATTGAGCCTATGATATGCATAATTACTCCCCAATCCCCATATTCACTGTATTGAGGTAAATAAAAAATACTACCAACTGTAAATAATACTCCACCAACTTTATAAACAATCGCATTCATTGTTTCCCAAATTATATGATGTTTTAAGGTAGGATCCTTTTGTAGAATACTATGCATTCGAGGACGATTGACAAATAAGTGGGGCATATTAATTTTCTTTAATCTAAATGAAGATACAAAAAACAACTATAACTATTTATGAGTTAATACAGTATGAGAAAATTAATGATTCTTTTATCATTTCTTTTATTGTCTTGTAATGGGCATAGAAGAGATAAAATTGAGACACCACACACAAATCAAATAACAAAAATAGAAGGTGCATATCAATTAGATACTTTAAGGTATTTGCAAATTACGAAGGAAGATAGTTTAGCTAAAGGCACATTTGGAAACATTGAAATATACAAAGATTCTATTCATTTATATTTTATATATGCCAATTTGAAAAGTCAAGTTCACGCTAAATTGGAAATAAACAAAGATAGTATTCATGTTGTGGAAAAAGATATTTTAAAGGCCTATTTAGTACCTCGAAAGAACAGAGTCTATTATGTTTCATTGGATAGAAAAGCCTTTATACCCTTTCAAAAAATTAGTAATAATATAAAATAGAATAGCCGAAAAATGCAATTATAATACACTTTCAACGATTTGTTAAACGTCAAATATTTAGTATATTTAGATGTTTTTTCAATACAATTTTCAACTAGATGAAAACCATTACTAATCAATTTTATATTCTGATTATTCTAATTTTATTTTCTTGCAATCAAGATCCTGAACCTATTAATAATAATGGGTTAAGAGACCTTATTACAAATACACAAAAATACTATGGAGTTCGTCTTTGGAATGATGTATATAATGCTGAATATTTGATTTTAGATGAGCAAAACATTACCTATAATATTGGTTATTCATTAAATGCAACAACATCAAGATACCTAAAGGTAAATGGAACATATTCTTTTGAGAATAATGAATTGATTATTAATGCTAAAGAAAAAACAACTTACTCTAAATTTTGGACAACTTCTAATGTACCTGTTACTGAAGACCCCTTATTTGAGGAAGTAGCTTATATTAAAAGGTCTCATGTAAATCAATTATTTATCGATTCTTTAAATTTTGGAGATCATAAAGGGATTGAAGCTATTCATGAACATTACTTTGATTACGATACTGCAGATATAGCTGATCTTGATAGTATTTATAACGAATTGATAGGGAAAGAGCGTGAAGAAATTGAGGAAGATTCTACTGAAAATAATGCTGAAGCGGTTATACAGCCCATCCAAAGTGCTTTAAAGTAATCTCATTTTTATGCTCTTCTATAAATTGTACAAAAGCTTCATGCGCTGGGGTTAACTTTTTTCCCTTGTTGAAAATAAGATTCCATTTTGTTTCTATAGGAAGCCCTTTTAAATCAAAAAACTGAATACTTTCATTTTCTAAGAGATAACGAATACCAATCAGTGGTACAATGGAAACTCCTAAACCTGCTAAAACAGCTTGCTTAATTGCCTCATTAGAGACCAATTCCATCGCTTTTTTTACTTTAATTCCTTTTTCTTTTAAGTAATTCTGCATTGCATTTTTTGTAGCTGAGCCTTCTTCTCTAAAGAGTAAAGTAACCTTCTCAAGGTCTTTTGGTTTTTTAATCTTGTCTTTAAATTGACTACTTCCAATAAGGTATAACTTGTTGTGCATCAACTCAATTTTATCATATTTAAGATCGTCAGGTAAAACCGATACTAATGAAAAATCGCTTTCATTTTTAATGAAATTTTCAATTACTTTTCCCTTATTTGAAACATCTATACTGATATCTATACCAGGGTATTTATCCATAAAATCTTTTAGAAAAAAAGGAATTACATACTTACCAGTAGAAACAACTGAGATCTTAATTGATCCAGAAACAAGGCCTTTGTATTGATCTACAGTAAACTTAATTTCTTCTGTTTCTGCTAATATTTTTCTACTTCTTTCAGCGATTTCTTTACCAAATTCAGTGATGTATAATTGCCTTCCAATGACTTCTGTAAGTGGTAATTCAAACTGATCTTGTAGTTTTTTGAGCTGTAATGAGACTGCAGGTTGAGTTAAAAATAGTTCTTCAGAAGCCTTAGTAATACTCTGTAATTCAGTTACTTTGAGGAATACTCTGAGTTGGTGTAAAGTGAAATCCATAAGCAAATGTTTATGTATATCATTAAAATATTAAATAAAAACTTATGAAAGTAAATATCTATGTTTGTGGAAACAAAAACAAGAACACCATGACTAAAAGCACAAGAAACACGACAGAAATGCAAAAAGAGTATTCAAAGCTTATTGCTCCAAAAAACGACCTGACAATTTCCATAAGATCTTCTTATGTAAAGAGTCCTCAGGTACAACAACAAAAAGAAGGTGAAAATCCTGAACCTAATTTGTTGTACTTGTTTGAAGAAACGCTGAAAGAAAAAGGAGAACCTGATATAAAAGTTGAAAACAAAAAAGGAGATAATGTGATGGAATTTGAAAATAATGACTTGTCATTTATCACACTTCAATCATTCCTTTTGAAAGCGGAAGCGCTCGGTAAGAAAATTAAATACGAAAAGACGTACTCTGTCATCATCACAGACTAAAACTAAACATGGACTTACAAGTATTAATAGAAAACGTCACTAATCCAGCACTCTTATTCTTCCTTTTGGGAGTTATTGCTGTCCAAATCAAAAGCGATTTGATGATACCGGAAAACAGTTCCAAATTTATCTCTATTTATCTCTTATTGTCGATAGGATTTAAAGGAGGACAAGAATTATCTCATAGTGGGCTTAATATTGAGATAGCTTCCAGTATCATGTTGGGACTTTTCTTGGCTACCTCGATCCCAGTGTCATCCTTTCTAATTCTAAAGAAGAAAATGAGTGTAGCCAATGCAGGTGCTATTGCAGCATCATATGGGTCTGTAAGTGCAGTCACTTTTGTGACAGCTACTTCTTTCCTTGAGTTCGAATCGATCACATTTAATGGACATATGATTGCCGTTATGGCATTTATGGAAGCTCCTTCAATAATAATTGGTGTCTTACTTATCAATTATTTTAAGGATGAAAATGAAGGCGAAAAGTCGGGAATAGGAAGTATACTTAGACATTCCGTCACCAATGGAAGTGTACTTTTGATACTCGGAAGTTTAATTATTGGTTATACTGTATCCGCAGAACATGCGGCAGGAATCAAGCCATTTACGACCGATATTTTTAAAGGTTTTCTTGCTATTTTTCTTCTAGATATGGGAATTACAAGTGGTAAACAGCTTTCGCTCATGTTTAAAAAAGGACTACACCCCTTCCTTTTTTCCACATTAATGCCTTTTGTCAACGGTTTAATTGCCTTAGGTATAAGCTTACAGATCACTTCTGAAATGGGTAATCAACTGTTATTTGCCATATTAGGTGCTAGTGCTTCATATATAGCGGTACCTGCTGCAATGAAACAAATTGTCCCAGATGCTAATCCAAGTTTATATCTTCCAATGGCATTAGGTATTACATTTCCAATAAATGTGATGATTGGTATACCTTTCTATTATTCCATGATATTAATGCTCAATCAGTAGAAGTTGTAGAACATATTCTTTTCAAAATTAAGCGAAATAGTTAACCATAGTAGGGTTAAGGATTTTGAAGTTACACCTCATTTATTTTATAAGTGGGGTGTTTGTATTTGAAATGAATTAACAACGTTATCCTATAATCCAACTCATCCCCAAAAGTGGGTATTTTTATATTGAAACTACATAAAATACAACCAATTATGATGAATATATGAACCTAACTTATTAACATTGAGACAACTATTTAAACTTATGAAGAAGAAATTTTTACCTATCTACTTGTTCATCATGATGATGTCCTTAGTACTTACAACAAATGAAGCAACAGCTCAAAACTGGGGTGTATCACTTGGAGGTGGTTTTATTAGAGGCGATTATTATTCGTCTGGGTCTTTAAATTTTGGACTTGCATTTAGTAATTTCACTTTGGATTTTGCTACGAATATGGCTCAGGGAGAAGGAGAAGAATTAGATTATCAGTCTGATCAATCTGTATTAGTAACAGACAAATCAAGATTAGGAAACTTGATGATTGGTTATTCTTTTCCAGTTTGGAATGAAAAACTATTTGTAAACCCTAAAGTAGGTATTCATTATGAAGCGGCAATTGTCAATGACTATACGCCACCAACAACTCATTATTTTGGAGACAATGAGTACAAATTTGATTTTGGTGTTGATGCTTCTTATTTCATCATTGATTATATTTACGTAAAGGCAGGTGCCTCAATGTATCAACCCTTCTCGTTGAGTGTTGGTCTTGGTGGAGCTACATTTGATTAATAAAAAAAATCCCACACTCTTCCGAAAGGTACCGTGTGGGATTTTTAAGTTTGATTGAAATGGGTTAGTTTATAAAGCAAACTATTGTGTCCAAATTATTCTTTAGCACTTTTGCTTAGATTAATCCAACTAGATCAATACTAGGCTTTAAAGTGTCATTGCCTTCTTTCCATTTTGCTGGGCAAACTTCAGATGGATTGGCTGCTACAAATTGTAAAGCTTTTAATTTTCTCAACAATTCCTCAGCGTTTCTTCCTACATTACCAGCAACAACTTCATATGATACGATTTCACCTTCAGGATTGACGATAAATGTTCCTCTTTCGGCCATTCCGTCCTCTTCAATCATTACATCAAATCCTCTTGAAAGTACACCTGTTGGGTCTGCTAACATTGGATAATTGATTTTTTTGATTGTTTCTGAAGTATCGTGCCATGCTTTATGAACAAAGTGTGTATCTGTAGAAACAGAGTAGATTTCTGTACCTGTAGCCTTAAATTCTTCATATAAGTTTGCTAAGTCCTCAAGTTCAGTTGGACAAACAAAAGTGAAGTCGGCAGGGTAGAAAAAGAAGATCGACCATTTACCTAAAATATCATTTTTTGATACTTCATGAAAGTCGTTGTTGGCAAATGCTTGAACTTTAAAATCTACTACTTGTTTTCCGATTTGTGACATATTTTTTTCAATTAAGTTGTTTGTGTTTCTTGTTTTGGTCACCTTTTGTTTGATGACATTACAAACATACTAGATGAAACTTTATAAGTAAAATTGATTGTTTTTATATCTATATAATTAAAACCTATATATGTCGTATTTGTGATATAATAAAACACGAGAAAGGAAATGATTTGTAAAATACTGATTAATTCACCTTAATTGATTAAGATAAGGCTTTATTCAAAGACACTCTACTGTTACATACAAATACTTCCTATCAATATTGGATTAAAAGATATATTTAAATTAAATTGTAATATAAATTAATCTAACTAAATCTTAACGATCTATGGGACATCATTTTGCAGGCTTTGTGATTGACAAAAGCTATAAAGGAAAAACAGAGGAGTTCGAAGCAGAACTTGGCTATGAAATCAACAACCCAACAGAAGTAGACTATGAGGACGCCTTTTTAGGCAATACTCCACAAGGATTTTCAGATGTATATTTTGGAGAAAAAGGAACAATCATTTTCACAGATTATGAAAATGTAATTGATGGTAGTATGGACTTGTCTGATGCAAAAGTACTTTCATTTGCCACCAACGAAACATCTATGATCTATTATTTTGAACTCACTGATCATGGGCAACTTGTAAGAAACTTTATCAATTTCAATCTTGAAATCACTTCTGAAGAAGGTAGCCGATTACCTTATGAAGACGATGAAAATCCTTATGATACCATCATTCAAACAATTGATGAACTTATTGGCGAAAATGTAGCCGATGAAGAATTAAAGACTGTATGGAGAATAAGTGATAATTAAAGTGAAAAGCACTTTTTTAAATTTGATTCCCTATTGTTGATTGTAAAATTGACAATAGGGAATTTTTTATTTTATTTAAAAAGTGATTTATAAAATCAAAAATTGAGTATTTAATCACAAAAAGTTTACATTTAATTGTAAAAATCCAATGGAATAATTTTTTCATAAGATCAATTGTCTTTGTTACTTAAACATCTACTTACTCTTATAATAAAATTATTATCCAATGAAAAATTTCAGCTTATTTCTATTATTACTTTTATGTTTTTCACCTTTATTCTGTTTCGCAAGTAAAAACTACATTGACTTGTATCACTATGATTTTAGTATCATTGATCATGAGGTACGCGGTAAAAGAAATTTGAAATGTGATAATGTATATGATGTGTCAAGATTAATCGTTTCAAAGTATGAGCATCCACATGAAAGAGTTCGTGCCGCATGGATTTGGATAACAGATAACATTGCGTACGATGTTGATATTTATAATATCCCTATGTATGAAGCTGTAACCTCTCCAAATGAGGTAATGAAAACAAGAAAAACAATATGCTGTGGTTATAGTAAATTACTGAAAGCCATCTTAGATGTTACAGACCCTAATTTATGTATAGAAACAGATGGTTTAGCCAAGACAGATTTGATGGTTACGGATGCCCACTCTTGGAATTTGATCAATTTATATGGCTTTTCATATCTTCTTGATCCAACATGGGGAGCTGGGTTTGTGCAAGATAAAGAAGTCTCGATCTCAACTAGAGATCATAAAATTGTAAAAGAGTTTGTGAAAAATTATAACGAATTTTGGTTCCTTACACCACCGTCATATTTTGCGGTATCACATTATAATGAAAATCCATGGCATCAATTATTAGTGACACCAATTTCTAAAGCATTATTTTTAGAAACTCCATATGTGTATGCTGATTATTTTGAAGAAGAAATTGCTAATACTACAAAAAATGCTACTTATGACCCTGTCATTATTCATGATAATATAAAAGTAATTAGCCCTATTAATTTAAAAGCAGAATGGCTATTTTTCCATAATTTCTTCACACAAGGTTCTCAGTTGAAACCCAAATATTTACAGACAGCAAGATTGCATTTTTATTCTCAAAATAAATATGAAAAAATTAAGGTAAATAAAGAGTGGGTTACACCAATAATCAAGAAAAGAAAAATGGGTTATGATTATTATATTCCTTATACCTTTCAAAGAGATGAAATAGTGACATTACAAGATTATTGGAAATATAATGTAGAAATATCTAATTAATTTAAAATAGTGAAAGAGCCTATCTTTTAACAGAATAGGTTCTTTTCTATTAAAATGCAGGATCAACAATTCCTTTTTCAACATACTTTTTCAATTGACCTAAAGCCAATGCCCAATAGGTATTACATTTACGGAAATGACCCTCTTTATCGGGCCAGCTATCGTGTTCAAATTCTACAAGCACCCTTCCATTATCAACATCACTTATTTTAAAAATCATATTACTTTCTCTTGATTTGGAAGGCCCTTCATGCACATCCCAAACAATTTCTTTATCGGGGACATCCTTTATGACTCTAAAATGATAATCCAAGCTATCATTTGGCTTTAATTTCCATATCTTTCCATCTTGTTCACCTTTGGCTGAAAACCAAGAAGTAAGGCCTTCAAGGCTATTTATAGCTTTATAAACATTCTCTTTTGAGCCTTTTATTTTAATTTCATGTTCGATTTTTTCCATATTAGATTTAAATTTTGAAGAGATCAATTATTGATCAGATTTCCATCTTTTTGCATCTTGATGTTCTAAACCAATTTGGTCCAATATCCTAGCCGCATTATGAGTAATGATATCATCGATTGTTTGTGGATTATTATAAAATGCAGGCATTAAGGGGGAAATTTGGACACCTATTTTTGAGAGGTAAAGCATATTTTCAAGATGAATAGGATTTAGTGGCGTTTCACGAACGGCTAATATTAATGTCTTTTTTTCCTTCAACATAACATCTGCGGATCTTGAGATGAGATTATCTGCAAAACCACATTTGATCGCTGCTAATGTTTTCATACTACATGGTACAATAATCATAGCATCAGCTCTAAATGACCCACTTGAAATACATGCAGCTTGATCTTTATGACTATGTTTAACATTGGCTAATTGATGAAAATCCTCAAGACTACGGTCTGTTTCTAAATTAATGGTCACCTTGGCCCATTCAGAAATGATAAGGTGTATTTCCACTTCAAAATCATTTAGCATTTGTAATAATTTATAAGCTATTGGTGCTCCCGTTGCACCTGTAATTCCTACAATAACTTTTTTTGTTTTACTCATAAATGTTGAAGAAGAAATAGTGTAGCTAATATAAATGTGTTCGTATAATACAAGATAATATTCTGTATAAAAATAGACCTTTTTTAGGTCATCAAAACATTGAATAAAACAATATTAAATTGATTAAGTAAAAAAATCACCTTCCAATGAAGTCTAAAAGGTGATTTTTAAATAAAATGCATTTTTTGATGTTATGCTTTGTCTTTTTCATAAAGCATTTTCATTGAAAACAAGCCAAGTAGAACAATAATAAGTAACATTAATGTCCAGATCCAATATTCACTTTCAAAGAGTGGATCTTTTTCTACTTCTTGTGAATCTAAAACTACTTTTTCTTCTTTGCCTAACGTAGAAGTTATAAGGCTATCAGGGATATTGTCTTTAAAATAATCAATATCATACCTTGGTTTCATCACGCTTTTATTTCCATAATAAAGATAATAATCTGCTTTTACGGTTGTCCTCCACCAAATTTCATTAATTACTTTTTTCACTTCAATACTTTCTACTTCTAATGCTGGGTTATTTCCATTAAAAATAGTAATCCTAAGCTTTTGAGCAGAAATCGGAAAACACTCAAAACGATTCTTTTTAGTAGAGTTAAGAATACCTCTTGTGAGTGTTTTGTACTGATGTCTCCATCCTTTTTCTGTTTTAATACTATCCACTAAATAGTCAATCTTGATGTGCCTGAAGTAATCAAAATCTTTAGTGATAGAGAGTTCAATAGAATTTATTCTTTTTACAGTCCCTAAATCAAGGTAGATTAGGTCATTCTCGTTCTTTCGCTCTTTCGTAAAGTTCTTTTTTTCATAAATATCAGAAGTGAAAGAGCCTTTAATACATTGACTTTCTAAAATACTTACTTTTAGTAATTTTGGATCACTTTTACTTTTAACGAATATCCGATAATACTCATAATCAGACTTTGGGAAATTAAGGTCAGTATAAGTATAGTCTGTGTCTTTATTTTTAATGGAAAGCACACGATAGTCTTCCATGATAGTAAACCAATGCTTTTGGTCATGACTTCCTTCAAGATTAATATACCACTCAAAATTATCCTTTTCAAAGTCAAGTATGATTTTATTGATCAAGTTTTTTGATCTGGTTTTTAGTGTATAATAGTAGCCTTCTTTTGTAGAGGCAGTATTGATAATTTGAAATGGTATATGTTGAATTACCTTTTGGTCTTCTTTCGATTCAAGCAGAAAGGATGCCTCAACGGTATCCTTTGCTGCTGTAAATCCATAAATCCTTACATCACCTAAATTTTGATTTAACTTAGCATAAATAGCTTCTGGAAGCACGATTTTTTGCCATGTTGAATCTGACGCTGAAAGAGATCTTCTATATTTAAGTGAATTAATCTGACCATAAGAAGACGATATACTGACTAGAATCAGTAAGAAACTAAGCCATTTGTTCATGGTCTTCATTATCTATTTTATTTTTAAATTTGTTATACAAAAATGATATAATCAATAGTAAAATACCTAGAGCGACAAATACGATTGTTTTTGAAATAGTATCTAAAGAAGTTAAGTCATAGAAAAACAACTTCAATAATGTGATACCAAACAGTACAAAAGCACTAACTCGTAGATGTTTTTTATTTTTACTAATTCCAATGATAACTGATAGTAAAGCCATAACTCCCCAAAGAATACTTAATCCTAATTTAAACGAGGCAGTTGGGTTATAAATCGTCATCCAATTGATATATTCATTACTGACTAATGTAAGGATTACAAGACTTGAAAAAATGTCCACAATATGAGGAGCTTTTCCTTTATATACTTTTTGTAAAGCCCATAAACTTATACCAATTAATAGTATACCTATGTATCGGATACCAATATGAAAGTAAGATAATGTATAATATTCCGCATTGAAATTTACTAAATAATTATCTCTAAGTGAGCCTAAGTTCTCTAAACCAAGTGTTGTAAATATACCCATTGACACAACAAGGAAGAGCGTTAGTAGTATTGAAACACTTTCATTTTTTATTTTATTCTGATTGATTAAAATAGCAATTGTACCAAAAGTAAGGCTATAAAATATCAACCATAATTGCTTAAATAATAGAATATCAACATTGTGTAGTGATACACCATCTAGCAAGCTAATTTTGGATAAATCATATAATTTCTCAAAATGATAATTGATCTCAAGATAGATAGAGAGATATGCAAATACAGTTAGAATTAACGGAATAGCGAAATGCATTATCGAAGAAAAAACATTTTTATTTTCTTCGTCTTGCAGTGTATTTGGATGCTTTACTTTGAGGTAATTGATAAACCCAAATGTTGTAATAAAAAGAACAGAGATAAGGAATTGAGTATTCCATAAAAATGTAATATTCGAATGTTCAGAGATCCATAACATATCACCATAGGTTTCTAAGTAATTAATACTTAAAATAGATGAGGATAATAACATTAATGGATACGATAATCTTTCATAAAAATAGATGCCTTTTGTTCTACCCACCCAGAATAATGCTGCTGCTTGTCCTGCCCATAAAATAGCAGTTACCTTTGCTTCAAATTGAACTGGAATAGCAATAGAAATAAATATCAATACTAAACCAATCGCCAATCTAAAGATATTTTGATCGACTTTTTTATTACGATACAATATAAAGCCAACAACAAAATGAATGATAGCATTTATTAGTGTATATAATCCTAAGAATTGATCTCCATAGGGTAGTTGATCTAACAAACCAAAACCTAATCCATAGAAAATAAAAGCATTGGCAAACATCAATGCAATATCTGTTTTTGCAAATTCCTTTTGATTGGCAAATTTGTAATAAAGAATAGCTGCATAGAAGGTCCCAAAAAAGAAAATGAGGAATGAAACGCCTACCCACACTATTTGATTATCATATTTTGAGGCAAACCAAGTAAAAAAGATGGCCCAAGTTAAAATAAATGATGCTTTTAAAAGGAGTTTCCAATATTTCTTAAAAGAAACGGCTAACATTCCAATGTTGATTAGAGCAATATAAGAAAGGAAAACAACATGATTGCCAGATTTACCTCCAACTAAAAATGGAACTGCATATGCACCAACTAAACCAAATAATGCAATTACTTGTCGATCATATTGAATGGCTGTAAATACTGTGAAAATGGTAAAACAAACCATAAGTGCAAAAGCTATTGCTTGAGGATATAATCCATATAAATTAAATCCTAAATAGGTCACAATATACAATGTAGCTATGGCGCCACTGACCAATACAGCACTATAGTTTAAATACTTTTTCTTTAACTGAAACCCTTTAACGAGAAGAGCTACCCCAGCAATATATCCCATTACAATTCTCGTTAATGGACTTATTAAATTGTTTTCGATGGAATATTTTGCACCAATACTAATCCCGATTACCAAGATGATAATTCCTATTTTACTTATTAGGTTTTCACCTATAAACTTCTCAAAGTTTGTTGGACCTGATGGGATAGGTTTACTTGTCTTCTGGATTTTTGGTGATGAAACTTGCGTTTCCTTTTGTTCTTTACGAATTAAATCAGAAGGTTTTGTAGATGAATATTCTTTTTGGGGTAAATCTACGGTTACATTTTTAAAAGGTTCTGATGTAGGAGTTTCAGTAGTTCGTTTTGTAATAGTATTTTTTCCTATATCAAATTTTAATTGACTTAACTCAGATTTCAAGAGATTAATATCTCTAGTAAATTCTTGGTGTTTGCTGATCAATAAACTAAGCCTACTGTCAAGTTCTAAGATCTTGTCATTATCATTAGTCATTGTACTTTATTTTAGTGAAAAAAGACACAATAGTTTGTCGTGAATGTCTTTTTGAAATTATTTTCAATAAGTGAATAGTTAATCACTTATTGTGCTATAGATACGGTTATCCATTTATTAGGTTTTATTAATTAATATTTTTTAAGGTTTATAATTAAAATATGCCTTTTCCTTAAATACAGTTTGTAGTATTGTAATCTATTTTCCTCCTTCTTATTTTTGAGTACTAATTTTTTAAGCAAACCATAATAATAATTAATGAAACACCCAACATTTGATTTTTATCAAAAAAGAAGTTTAGGCCAAAAGGTAGATTTTACTTTTTCATTTTGGGTAAAAAACTTTCGCACGATTTTCAAGTCTCTAGCTATTTCTGTTTTTCCCTTTTTTTTAATTTGCGGCACTACATTAACAATTCCATCCATTGAAATGCGAATTACTGGATCAGAGAGCCCAGATAGTTTTTTGTTTTTTTTCCTCTTTATCATATTTAGTATTTGTTGGACATCAGGGTATTTTATGTTGCATGCTTCGGCTATCAGCATTGTTAAAGTATATCTTGATGATCAATTAGATTTTAATGCGATCAATATTTGGAAGCAAACATTTTCAAGTTTTAGAAAAGTAGCGTTACTAGATATTATTAATAGTATTGGTATGGTTTTAGGATTCGCCTTTTTTATTATTCCAGGCTTCTATTTATTCAGTACTCTTGCACTTTCCACAGAATCACTTATTCATGAGAAATTGTCATCAGGTCAGTCTTTAGTTAAAAGTAGGTTGTTAATTGAAAATAAGTGGTGGAATACCGTTAGTTTTATTTTAACAATGATTGGTATGATGATAGGGATAGGTTTAAGTACATTTTTTATTCTTGCATTAGTCGTTGGTTTTATTCAATTGATAGGTTTTGATGTCAATGATGGCAATTCTTTTTTATTAGGTATGAGTATGATGTCAATATTAGGTATTGTAGTGTTCATATTGTATCATATTTATCTTATAGGAATGAATGTTCAATACTTCTCGTTACGTGAAGAGAAAGAAGCGATTGCAATTTTGAAAGATTTAGAAACAATATCATAATAGTCAGTAAATAGTATATAGTATAATTAAACTCATCGTTCTAAAAAATATTTTTTTATTAAATTATGTTGTATAATAAAGTATTTCATAATGTTTTGTGAAATACATTTTTTAAAGTAAAACTATTGACAAATGAAAGAGCAAACTTTTGATTTTTACTAAGTACGATCTCTTGGTAAAAAGATTGAATTCACCTTCTCGTTTTGGGCTAAAAATTAAAAAACATTTGTCCCTGTAATTGCATCTACATTTATACCACTATTGATTTTGGGTATGTGTATGATTGCTTATCCTTATTCAACCCTTTTTATGAATGGAGGGCTAGAGAATCCAGAGGCAATGATTAATACATTTGGTTCACCATTAAACCTTACATTGATTTTTATTGGATATTTAATAGTGATAACTGCTTATTTCTTTATGAATTCGGTAGCAAACAGTATGATCAAAGTATACTTAGATGAGGCTTTAAAATTTACTAGTGCGAATATTAGAAAAGAAAGTATCTCTAACTTGGGTAGAGTTTTCTTATCCTCTTTAGCAGTTGGTCTTTTATCAGGTTTTGCTTACATGTTTTTTATGATTCCTGGTATCTATCTTTTTATTGCTTTTACTTTAGTAACCCCAGCTTTAATAATTGAAGATTTATCTATTTCTGAGGCGTTATCTAGAAGTAGACAACTAATTGTGGATAACTGGTGGAAGACATTTGGGTATTTAATCGTACTTGGTTTGGTTATTTCTACTTTTACCTTTGCAATCTATTTTGTTGTAAATATTATCTCATTAGCTATAGTATTTATAGGAGGTATTGATCTTTCTTACCAACAAGTGGAGGTTCTATTTTATACTTCTCTATTTTGGGTGTGTTTGGATTTATCTCAATGTTGGCCGCACCATTTTTCTACATCCTATCTTATTTAGGTATCGCTGTACATTACTTCTCGATTCGTGAAGCAAAAGAAGCCAATACAATCTTGAACGATCTTAAAATGATGTCGTAAATTATTGTAATAATATAGATGAAGCCTCCTTTCTTAGTATAATGAAAGGAGGCTTTTTTGTTATATACGTAGTATTTGTTTTAGATTAAATTGATCGTCGCAATCATCTAAATCTATTGTTTTTATTTTATTATTTCTCACAAGATATAAAGTGTAATCAGTTGTAGAACAAGAATTAATATTCTCCTCACGAAGTGCTAGTTTATATTAAGCCATATAAAAATAGTTAAAAGATGACTAATATTTAATGTATTACCTTCAATTTTTCTGTATATTCAAGTATCATTTTATAATAAAATTTATATGCAAACTACTTTTAGAATCGACTTCCCTTTCAAATCATGGAAAAAACTTTTTAATAACTTTAGTGATGAAAGCTGTACATACGATTTTATTCAATACAGAATATCAAGACTAGATTGCCGTTATGGTTTTGAGGTTATCTACAAAGAAACAAAATATCGTATCGTAGCATTGGACCTAAAATACCATAAGTCTTATGATGGATATGAAGGGTCAGGTGCTACAAAAGAACAAAAATTTGAAGTTTGGATAGAAATACCTGCTCCTCAAAAAACTTTCCAACTCAATAAGACCATAGGCATTAAACTTTTTATGGATAAAATCTTTCAAAGAAATATAGATTTAACACATTCTAAAGCCCCGCAGGGATATCAATTGAGTGGAAATAAAGA
This sequence comes from Flammeovirga sp. AWQ4_249, assembly GCF_056161045.1. Lineage (NCBI taxonomy): Bacteria > Pseudomonadati > Bacteroidota > Cytophagia > Cytophagales > Flammeovirgaceae > Flammeovirga > Flammeovirga sp. AWQ4_249. The sequence continues at coordinate 74,651 of NZ_JBSWYJ010000006.1, read as the reverse complement.
TTTCGAGCAACTCATTCCCTCATTGGAATTTATCAAAAATTATTCAAATAAGTCTTTAGTTTTTAATGACTACGTAGACCCAAAAACTGTCAAGAATTATTTAGTTTTTTCAACAAGAGAATGGATAACAGATTATGATAAATTATTGAAGCTCTTATTTCATATGGATGTATTAATCAAGAGTTATCGAATGATAAAACAGTAACTGTATTCCTAACTATACTTTAATAAATATTATTTGAAATATGTCTTGAAAATTAAGAATTGATTACATAATTCATGTTAAAAGTCTTAGATTTTTAATTATCTAAAATATTTATAAAAATTGCTTTTAAATCAAGGTAAATCGGAAGAAGATTTTTATATTGTTCTAGAAAAGGTTTTGGGACTCTATCGAAATAAATTAAACACTACTATCAGAGCCTACTTAAAGGACTTCAAACACCAACAAAAATTATAACTATGGATATCCAAGTACGAGAAATGCAAGGAATTGATATCCGGTACATTGTGGACTACTGGACAAAATCTGATCGTAAACACCTTATTGCTATGGGTGTTGATCTTAAAAAAATACCTCTTGCAGATGATCTTAGCATTATGCTGAATTCTTTATTGACGACACCAAATGCAGAAAAGAGAAACTATGCATTAATTGTTGTTGTCGATAACCATGCAGTTGGACATGTCAATATTAATGAAATCGATTTTGGACATGTTGCCAAAATGCATTTACATATTTGGAATGCTGAAACTAGAAAACTTGGTATTGGTACAGAAATGATCAAATTGGCTATTCCTATTTTCTTCGAAAAATTTGAATTAGACCGATTACTCTGTGAACCTTATGCCTTAAATGAGGCGCCTAATAAAACACTAGAAAAAGTAGGATTCCAATTTGTAAAAAAATATACTACAACTCCTGGATCAATCACTTTTGAACAAGAAGTAAATCAATGGGAGTTTACACTAGAAACATTAGCTCAACTTTAATACCACCGATTCAATGGCCAATTTTTTTATTGAAACCGAAAGACTAATTCTAAGAGACCTTCGAATGACTGATGTAGAAGGAATGTTTGCTTTAGATTCCAATCCAAATGTTGTGAAATTTATCGGTATCCCACCTGTGACAGATATAAAGCAATCGGAAGGGTACATCAATAATATCTTAGAACAATATGCTAAAAATGGTATCGGTAGATGGGCTTGTATTCTTAAAGAAACGAATGAATTTATTGGTTGGGCAGGGCTAAAAATTGAAACAGTTTTAAGTGAAAATGGACCCTATTTTGACCTTGGATATCGGCTAAGAGAAGAGTTTTGGGGAAATGGATATGCAACAGAAGCAGCTAAGGCTTCTTTAAAGTATGCATTTGAAAATTTAAAATGGGAAACTGTAGAAGCGTGTGCTGATTTTGGAAATGAGAATTCAAATCACGTACTCAAAAAAGTAGGAATGAAACATGTCCGTGATGGAGAATATGAAGGTATGCCATTGCATTGGTATAAAATCACTTTAGAAGAGTGGGAAAGACTTTAAATGATTAATATCGAAGGTGAAAACGAGATTTTGTATTCCTATTTAAAGTTGGTATATTAATTTTTAAAGAATAATTATATTCGACTTTAATTCACAATATGGACGTTTAAAAGGTGTCCTTAGTACTTACTTTTACAAGAAAACTACAGATTATCGTTTTTACCAGTGTATGAAAAAATTACTATTACTAGCATTTTATCTACTTCATTGCTCTATTCAAACTTTTGCTCAAAACAAAAGTAGTGGATTACAGTTTAAACATTTTGGCACCAAAGAAGGATTGTCCCAAACAGCCGTGAGTGAAATCATCATGGATTCAGATGGATTTATGTGGTTTTGTACTTGGAAAGGTTTATTCCGTTATGATGGCTATGCCATGAAACCCTATTTCCTAGAGGTAAAAGATAACAGAGGTATTCGATCTGATTATATCAATACCATCATGGAAGACGAACTTCAACAACTTTGGGTGGGTACAATGGATGGTCTTTATCTTTACAATAGAGAAAAAGGATTTTTCGAATATATTCAGTTATTACAAAATGAAGAATGTAAGGTAATTGAAGTATCGAAATCTTCAAACAATAATCTTTGGTTGTCAACACGAAAAGGATTATTTCTCTTTAATCCTCAAACTAAAAAGATCCTTAAAAAATACCATGATGGTGAAATTACTCAAGTTCTTGAAACTGATACTCATATTTTTGTTGGTACTAAAGAAGGACTTAAAATCTTAACCAAAGAAGGTGAAAATAGTACCAACTATTTCAAACAATTGCCAGAGGATTTGGCCTTTGGGACAATTATCGATTTACATAAAGATAATAATGGAATGATTTGGATATCGTCCTGGAAGCTATATTCATTTCATCCTAAGGATAAAACTATCCAAACACATCAATTAGAAGTGTGGGATTTTTATGAAGAAAATGAGGAATTATGGATGGCTACTACTACTGGTATTCATGTGTATGATTTTGAAACACAACTTCTGTATAAAAAAGAGAATGTAAACAGTGAAGGAAAAGAAATTGCAGATGATTTTTTCACCTATTTGTATAAAGATTTTCAAGGGAATTTATGGGTAGGAAGTTTTCGAAAAGGAGTCTATTTTTATAATGTTTATAATTCTAAATTCAAACTTATTTCAAGTGATCAAGGAGGGTTAGAAGTGTTGAGGCACAATAGTGTGATGGATATTCATCAAGAAGAGAATAAATTATGGATAGCTACAGATGGAGGTGGTATTTCGTTATTGGATATTGAGAAGAATGAGATGATTGAAACACCCTATCTTGATCGTTTTAAAGAACAAGCGATCTTATCGATCCGACATGATAAGAAAGGTAACGAATGGCTGACTACTTGGGGAAATGGAATTTATAAAATCGATCCACTAACCAAAGATATAACAACCATCCAGAGACAAAAAGGGGAACATTTTACTTTACCCGAAAATAATATTTGGTTGACTTTCGAAGATAGTAACGGAGATTTATGGGTTTCAGTACATGAAAAAGGATTGTGTAAGATTAATCCTGAGACAGGTAAAGTACTTTCATTTTTTATACCTGAACATCAAAATACCCTTTTCCTAAGTACTTTTTATATGTTTGAAGATAGTCAAAGACGTTTGTATTTTTGTACTACCCAAGGATTGGTCGTACAAGATCTAAATACAGGAAAAATACAATATTACAATCAAGATATTGCTCAAGAACATCCCTTACCCGGGTATTCTGTCAATTGTGCTTATGAAGATAAAAAAGGTAGAATTTGGATTGGTACTAACAATGGATTGGCTTTATTTGATCCCATAGGGGGACATTTTTTTAAAAAGGGAGGTGACCTTGGGACATTGGGGCCAAGAGTACAAGCGATACAAGAAGATAAAGAAGGGAATCTTTGGTTGGCAGTGAATAATCAATTGGTGAAATATGCACTTACAAAAGATATCCTTTCTGTATTTACACCTGAAGATATGGCTTTCGATGGTGAGTTTAATATTGGCGCTTCTCATCAATTAGCGGATGGAAGAATTCTATTTGGAAGTACAAATGGAATCATACTATTCCATCCAGAAGCGTTAAAAACCAATAATTATTTGGCACCACTGAAGATTGTAAATTTAGAGTTATACAATAAAGAAGTGACACCCACTTCTGAAAACTCCCCTTTAGAAAAAGTGATTGATATAGCGGATCAACTAATATTAGATCATACTCAGGAAGTGTTTTCACTACGATTTAGTACTTTGAATTATGCTCAAAGCAACCAAAATAAATATATGTACATGTTGGAAGGATTTGATAAAACATGGCAAGATGTAGGAGATAAAAATTTCACAACGTATACAAATCTTAATCCCGGGAAATATACATTTAGAGTGAAGGGTTCCACTAATAATGGGCAGTGGCAAGAGGCTAGGCCATTAAAAATAGAACAGTTGCCTCCTCTTTGGTTGACTTGGTGGGCTAAATTGATTTATATAAGTCTGTTTTCTATGATGATCTTTTTGATCTATCGCTTCTTGATTTACAGAGAAAAATTAAGACAGCAAATTGAAATAGCTCAACTTAATAGACAAAAACAAAAGGATATTATTAAAATAAAAGAGCAATTTTTTACGAATATTTCTCATGAATTGAGAACACCTTTGACTTTAATTCTGACGCCACTTTCTACTTTATTAGCAAAAGAAAAAGGCGAAAAAGAAAGTAAAATGTTAGGTCTAATGCATAATAATGCTCACAGACTATTAAGGTTAATTAATCAATTAATGGATTTTCGAAAAGCAGAGAGTGGGCTTTTACAACTACATGTTCAAGAGGGAAATATTATGCAAAATATCCAAGAACTTGCTCACCTTTATACTTATAAAGCAGAGCAAGAGAAAATTGATTTCCAAATTGATCTTCAACTGGAAAATCTTTGGGTAAAATATGATAAAGACAAACTCGAAAAAATCATTCATAATGTTCTTTCAAATGCTTTCAAACACACCAAAGAAAAGGATGGTATTTATCTTCATGTATTTTTAGCTGAAAAAATGGAGAAGAATATCCTTTTACAAATCGAAGTGAAAGATACGGGTGTAGGCATAGCAGAAAAGGAGCAAAAAGAAATATTCAACCGTTATTATGTGGTAAAAGAAAACCCTGGAAAAGGGACTGGCATTGGTTTGACATTGACGAAAGACCTCGTTAACCTTCAGAACGGGAATATACATGTAGAGAGTGAAATAGGAAAAGGGGCCAATTTTATCATACAACTACCGTTGGAGATTTGCGAACCAAAATCACAACAAGAATCAGTATCCAATGAAGTTGTCATAGAAAGAACTTTAGATATTGTAGAAACCAATTCTCTGCCCCAAAATGCAGATAATACAACTATTTTGTTGATTGATGACAATGTGGAAATACTGAGTTATCTAACTTTAGAGTTAGAAGAAAAATACCATATTGTACAGGCAAAAGATGGGAAAGAAGGATTAGAAAAAGCGAAATCACTTCTTCCTGATTTGATTATTAGTGATGTTATGATGCCTAAATTAAATGGTTTAGAAGTATGTGAAGCTTTAAAAGGAAATATAGAAACGAGTCATATTCCTCTCTTACTTTTAACAGCAAAACATTCTGAAGATTATCAGTTGGAAGGTTATGCACAAGGGGCGGATGAGTATTTTACAAAACCATTTAATATCAAGATCTTACAATCAAGAATTACTTATCATTTAACATTAAGAAAAGAGCTGAGATCTAAATTTAAAACAGATGCGTTTTTACCTCCTAAGGAAATTGCACTATCCAATTCTGATCAAGATTTCCTCGATGAAGTATACAAAGTAGTCTTTCAACATTTAGAAAATACGGAATTTAATACAGGTGCTTTTTGTGAAAAAATGGGAATGAGTAAGACGTTACTTTACAATAAGTTGAAAGTATTGACAGGCTGTTCTATTGCCGAATTTATTAAGAGTGCTCGAATGACTACCGCAGCAAAATTATTAATGTCTGAGGATATACAAATCAAGGAAGTTGCCTTTAATTGTGGGTTCTTAAACCAACAACAATTCTACAATACATTTACAAAGTTTCATGGAGTATCTCCAACAAAATACAAAGAGCAACATTTGAAAATTGATTAAATAAAGCCCGATGAAATTACACTCATCGGGCTTTATTTTAAAATACTTTTTCGTACAATTCTCGTTTTGCATTCAATGCTTTCTCTTCACTTAATTCAAAGATTTCGAAAACGTTATTCTGTATCGTTTTTGCCATATCACCTGTTGGTAAATCATTACAATCTAATCCAAAAGGATCTTCGATTTCTTCTCCCATTAACTCGATGCCCACAAAAGCAAACATGACAAGCATCACAACAGGAATTGCAAAATATTCCATCTGAGGAGCAAGTGCAAAAGGCAATAATAAACCATACACCGAGATGAAAATTTTCATAAATACGGCATAAGAAAAAGGGATAGGTGTTTTCTTAATTCTTTCACAAGCTCCAATGATATCTAATAAAGATTTGTGCAAAGGCCCATAATTAATCAGATCCGCATCAGTAATTCTCCCGTTACGATGTTCTTTGATAATGGCAGCATAGATTTCTTGAGTGATAGCGTTGGGAACATGTGCCCTTTGACTGTATTTATTTTTATCCTCTTCTGAAAGATGGATGAGTTTCTCTAATTTAGTACCATTCCTTAGGTGTTCAGCCATGGCATGACAGAAATTACTGATTCTTACTCCTAAATAAAATCGTAAAGTTTCATCATCTTGAGGCAACATCGAATGAGCATATACGGCTAAATTTCGTGTATTATTTATCAAGGCTCCCCATTGTTTTCTACCTTCCCACCAACGATCATAAGCACTATTAGTACGGAATACCAATAAAATACTAAGAACAATACCTAGTAGAGAGAAAGCAGAACCAATAACACTTTGCTCTTTTTCTGGGAAAAATTTAAAATGTAACAGCCAAATGATAGTCGTGTATACGCCAAAAAATACGACAGTTCTCATGACTTTTACCATGGTCCAGCTTTTGGCTAAATGTGTAATATCGCCGAACCAATTGTCGTTGGATTTGTATATAATCATCTATTTTCTTCTAGATTGTTTGAGATGCTTGATAAGTATATTAAACTAATCTTTAATATATACATATATGTTCAAGGATTTAAATTTTTAGGATCTAAATTTGTATACATGATTAATGACAAAAATTGCACTTTGGAAATACTAAACTTTACAAACTTTGAAGCCTGTTACCTATTTAAAATCAGATAAAGAACTTTTGAAAAAAGCGAGAATTATAGAAGCAATATTACTTAGTTTAGCTATTTTAGATCAAATTTATACAATTTCTCAGCATTGGGATACCTTTTACTTTAAAGAAGAAGGTCCTTTACTTCTTATAAGTAATATTGTACTTATAGGTGTAGCGTTTTTAACTGATCGCTTTTTTTGTTCCTTGAATTCTAATAACAAAATACAAAATAAACTATCAAATAGTGAGGTTTATTCACTGTTAGAAGATAAAAATGGTTTTATTTGGATTGGTACATTAGATGGGCTTAATCGATTTGATGGCTATACAGTAAAACAATTTAATGTAGGTAATGGATCAGAAAATGCATTATCTAATAATACTATTTTTGCATTAAATGAAGATCATAAAGGTCGTATATGGATTGGAACCAATGATGGTTTAAATATATATGAACCTACTTTTGATCGCTTTACACATGTCTCTTTAAATAAGAACTTTTCATCAAATGAAAAGATTATCACTCTTGAAATTGTACAAGAGCATCTTTTTGTAGGTACAGGACAAGGATTCTATATTATAGATCTAAATCATGATGTAGAAAGCATCAAAAACAATAACATATATAGAGTCACTGAATTATATGCTACAACAACAATCAATTGCCTTAAGAAAGACCCAAACGATGATCATTTTCTTTGGGTAGCTTCCAATGTTGGAATGGCTAAGATTAGTTTTCAACCCGAAAATAAAAGAATTCAAACGGAATTTATTCCAAAATTATTGAAGTCACAATACATTGTAGATATTGATTTTGACAAGGACAATAACCTTTGGTACTCAACGAATAAAGGCTTGAATAAATACTCTATTCAAGCCAATAAAAAAGAACTAATCGCAAATTTACCGCTTATTACAGATCTTCTTGTTGATGAGAACGATGATATATGGGTTGCTTCAAAAGTGAAAGGACTTCATATATACAATAAAGAAAAACAAGAAATTGCAACGATTAAAAATACAACCTCTCCATTGATCAAAGCACTGTATTTAGGTCGTGATAAAACAATGTGGTTAGGCACAATTGGTGATGGTGTCAATTATCTTGACGTCAGTAATAATCCCTTCAAAAACTATGTGATTCCTAAATATGTTGATGATAAATTAATCTCTCATTTTGTAAGATCTGTTTATAAGGATGAAGAAACACAGAAAATTTATTTCGGTTTGCAAAATGGTGGAATCTCTGTTTTTGATATTCAAAAAAACACAACGACTAGAATTGGATTAAACAATTATATTGTCTTTGATATCAAAAAAATTAACGGTGAAATTTTAGTAACTGGTAGAGGAGGTTTATACAAGGTTGATGAAAAAAATAATAAGTTAATTAATGTAGTAAAAATCTTTGGCGCATGTACTTACTTAATTGAAGGAAAGGACAAAAACACGCTTTGGTTAACGTCAATTAGAGGCCTTTATCAACTCAAAAAACAAAAAGACAATACGTATAAAAAGACTGTCTATAGTCAAAACTCTGTTCCTAATTTATCAGGAAGAAATACCCGTATTGCTTATTATGATAGAGAATACAATGAAATTTGGGTAGGTTTTGAAGGCAATGGGATCAATATCCTATCATTAGATAGTGCTCAAAATGTAAAAAATGTGACAATCATTAATTCCAATGTAGGAAATAAAGATATCTCTAATGATTACGTTCGTTCGATTATTAAAAATAAAAATGGAGATTATCTAATTGGTACTTACAATGGATTGAACATAATGAAACGCACAGGTAATGGAAGATTTACCAATACAATCCTTCGAAAAGAACAAGGGTTGCTTTCCAATATGATTCAAAGTATACAAGAGGATTCAACTGGAACGGTATGGATTGGTACGAACGATGGACTGAGCAAATTAACCTTTCACGGATCTTCCTATGATATTGTCAATTATAATGAAAATAATGGTTTACCAAGCAGTGAGTTTTCTGAACACGCTGTTAGTACAACAACTAATGGTGAAATATTTTTCGGAACCAATAATTTATTCTTTTCTTTCAAACCTGAAGATGTTATTGTTAAGAAAAACGGTTCAACTGTTAGCATTGAAGACATAAAAGTATTAGGAGAGCGTGTAAATCCTAATCAAGATTTTAATGGAGAGGTAAAATTCACAAGTGCAATCCAAAACCTTGAACGCTTAAAACTAGCACCAAATGAAAATTCATTTTCTGTGGATTTTATGATTGAAGGTGTTTCTCGTTCGAGAAGGATATCCTATGCTTATAAATTAAAGGGATATGATGAAAAATGGCAGTACTTGAAGAACCGTAAACATCAAGTATCGTTTGCCAACTTATCCTATGGAGAATATACTTTACTTTACAAAGCCTCATCTGATGATGGTTTCTTTGATGATCAATACAAATCTTTAGTCATCATCATCGATAAGCCTTATTATTTAAAGTGGTATGCATTTGTCATTTATGCTGTCATTCTCTTAGGCGCTGTTTATATCGCTTATCTTTCAAAATTAAAGAAAGAAGTAGAACAAAACTTTAATGATCAAGCCAATTATCAAATTGAATCCAATTTAAAAGCTGTCATTGAGAAAGAAGAAAAGGTTGAAACTAGTGCAAATGAAACAATCTCTGCTAATGCATCTGTTGATGTTTTAGTTCCTGTTCAAGAAGAAGTCAATGTAGGGACAGAGTCTAAAACAGCGGTTGAAGAAAAGAAAGATGAAGTAGAGACAATTGAAGATAAACCTCGTCTTTCAATTCAGGATGAAAAATTCTTGAATAAACTGACACAAGCAATAGCAGATGGACTTTCTAATTCAGAATTTACAATTGAAGAATTGGAGAGAGAGATTGGAATGAGCCACTCTAATTTTTATCGTAAAGTAAAGAAAGTAACAGGTAGATCTGCAAAAGATATTTTACAGGAAGCACGATTAAAGAAAGCAGCTTACCTGATTTTACAAGGTGAATACCGTATCTCGGATGTAGCATATATTGTCGGTTTCAATAATCCGAAATATTTCAGTAAATGTTTCAAGGAATATTATGGAGAGACACCAAGTAATTACGAAAAATCAATGAACAATAAAACAAACATCTAACATATACTTTTACAATGTTTAAAATACATTATTTACTGCTATTATTTTTAGTAGCATGTAGTACTATGCCTTCACAAAAACAGGAAGAGGTAAAGGAAACGACCAATAATGAGCAGACAGTTATTACTTTACAAAATAAAAAAGGTAACAAAGCTGAAATTACAAACTTCGGTGCAAGATTAATGTCTTGGTATGTTCAAGATGACAAAGGTCAAGAAAGAAATATTGTGCTCGGTTTTGCTACAAAAGAAGCCTATGCTAAAGCGGATGCTCCCTTTTATGGAGCGATTGTAGGTCGATATGCAAATAGGATTGAAAACTTTACGCTCGATGGAAAAGACTATAAAGTAACAGATGGAGAATATTTATTGCATAGTGGAAAAACTGGTTTTCATTATCAAATGTGGAAAGTAGAAGAATATTCATCATCACATGTGATATTATCTTATTTGTCTAAAGATGGAGAAGCTGGTTTCCCTGGAAATCTGCAAGTGTATGTAACATATACCCTAACGGATGACAATGAGTTGAAAATAGTTTATGCGGCTACAACGGATAAGACCACTGTTTGTAATTTGACAAACCATGCTTTCTTCAACTTAAAAGGAGCAGGAAATGGTTCTGTTGAGGATCTTCAATTAAAAATCAATGCTGATGAATTTACGCCTCTGAAAGAAGGTGGATTACCAACTGGAGAAATTAGAGCAGTTGAAAATACCGCTTTAGATTTTAGAAAATTCAAAACGGTTGGAGCAGCTTTTAATGCAACATCAGATGAACAAATTAAAGTGGCCAAAGGTATTGATCACAATTTTGTAAATCCAAGCCCTTCAGAAACATTTATCACTGCTATTGATCCAGTTTCTCATCTGAAAATGGAAATGAAATCAACTTTGCCAGGAGCACAAGTTTTTACGGCTCATTTCCTTACAGGCAACGATATTGGAGTAGATGGGAAACCATTTAAAGCAAAAGAAGCCATTTGTTTTGAGGCTCAATTTTTTGCAAATGCACCCAAACATCCCAACTTCCCAAGTGTAGTGCTTAAACCGGGAGAAAAATACAAACATAGTACTTCCTATAAAGTGAGTGTTGACACAAGTCAGTTTCCATTAGGAAAATAAAAAATGAACTCCCATTAGTAAAAAAACTGATGGGAGTTTTGTTTTTACATGTATTTAAATAATAAATTTATCTTTATCCAAACATTATCTTATACTATAATTAAAATCCGATGGACACTCTTTATACGACATCTATAAATGAAAATACAACGCTGACAATAAGTAAATTAGATGAGATTTCCTCTGAACAATTCACTTGGAATAAAAATAATAGCTGGTCGGTGTTGCAAATTTTAGAACATATTTATTTAACAGACAAAGTTATCTTTCATATGATTTCTCAACCTTCTGAAAATATTTCAGACAATAAAGAAATTGTAGGAGAGAATAAATTGCAACATATTTTAGTTAATAAAAGAGCAACAAAAGTACAAGCCCCAGATGTCTTGTCACCTAAAAATCAATTTACGGATTATCAGTCTTTTAGAGATGAATTTTTAGCCCTTAGAAATGAAATAGTAGAAGCAATTTCATCTGAAAAACTGATTGTTGATAACCGAATTCATAAACATTTTATTTTGGGAGATATGACGATCCTAGATTGGCTTCATTTTATCATTCATCATACTGAACGCCATCTTATTCAAGTGGACGAAATTATTAATCAATAATTATCATGAACTTTTTAGAGCAAAGGCAAAATGTAGATGAGAAAGGTTTTGCTACGGTTGAACAACTCTATACGAAAGAAGAGGTTGATGCTATTATTCAGTGTATTGATAAAGCGGAGTCCAATGCTTCTTTTATGAAAACTAAAGATTTGTATGCGATCCGTCAATTATTGAAAAACATTCCTGCCTTATCTCCATTGATTTTTAATGAAAGATTACAAGAATTACTTTCTAGTTTATTTGAAGAAAATTACTTTTTAACGAAAGCCATTTATTTTGATAAACCTTCAGATTCTAATTGGTTTGTGGCTTATCATCAGGATATTAGTATTTCAGTTGCACAAAAAAATAAAGTAGAAGGGTATACGAATTGGACTTTTAAAAAAGGGCAATATGGTGTAATTCCTCCATCACACATTTTGGAAGGTACCAGAACGATCAGAATACATTTAGATGATACAGATAGTGGAAATGGTGCATTGAAAGTGATTCCAAAGTCACATTTAAATGGAATCATACGTATTGAGGATAAAAATTGGGATTGTAATGATCAGGTTGTCTGTCAGGTCAAAAAAGGAGGGGCAATGTTAATGACTCCACTTACGTTGCATGCATCAGATAGAACTACAAATGAGAAAAGGAGAAGAGTAATCCATTTAGAATTTAATCGACACCAATTAAAAGAACCTTTAGAATGGTTAGAATTTGAACCGATATATCCCCAAAAGAGATCTTAATCTACTAAGATCTCTTTTTGTTTAGCTGCCTGTCGTACATTACAATACTACCTGCCACAGCAACATTTAAGCTTCTTGGTGTTTTAAATTTTATCAAAAGGTGACTTTCTTGTGTTGCTTGTTTTGTCAAACCGTGATCCTCAGCGCCGAGTAAGTAAACACATCTTCTTGGGTGTTCAAAAAATTCTAGATCTTCCGCCTCATCGGCCAATTCAACACCAACAATACGTGTACCTACAGGGAGATTTTTCTGAAAATCTTCAAAAGAATCATAGTGATAATACGGTATTGCTTTGACGGCATTGTGTGTATCACTGCACTGTTTTTTATATCGATGACCAATGGTAAAGATAAAACTAGCACCAAAGTTTTGGGCTGAACGCCATAAAACACCTAAGTTCTCAGGAGTTTTACCATTTTGAATACCAATGCCAAAATATTCATTCTTAAAATTTGAATCCATGCTCGAAAGATACTGAGAAGACTTAGAATATTCCTTACCTGTTTCAAAATATTAATGTAATGCCAAAAAAGTATCTCATGTAAGGTAGAAAAGGATTATTTTGTGTTAAAATAATTTAAACGTTCATTATACGTTTATAAATTATCATCTTTTTCTTAAATTCAGAAAAATGTTACAAATGCCCGAAATAAATAGCCTGATATAAAAACTAATCATACTATAAACTATTGAAGTGAAATGAGATCTTAACCATAACAAATCACCTATTTAAATAAACACTTCTATCTACAACTTTAACCAAGTGAGTAACTCAGTTTTTAGTTTTACTATTGTATCAACGCTATTACTTTATATAACCTATAAATACAATTAAATGGAAACTTTACAACAACACGAAGTTCTGTTAGAGGAAATTAACATCCGAAAACAATACCAACATTTCATCGGAGGAGAATGGACTATCCCAACTAAATGTGAGTATTTCGAAAATGTCTCTCCAACCAATGGTCAAGTATTATCAGAAGCGGCAAGAGGAACAAAAGAAGATGTAGACAAGGCCTTAGATGCGGCCCATGCGGCATTTCCAATCTGGTCTAAAACATCTGCAGCAGAAAGGGCAAATGTCCTTTTAAAAATCGCGGATATCATGGAAGCCAATATGGAAAGATTGGCAAGAATCGAGACATTAGATAATGGTAAAGCGGTTCGAGAAACAATGGCTGCAGATTTACCTCTGTGTATTGATCATTTTAGATATTTCGCAGGATGTATTCGTGCAGATGAAAGTACAATGTCTGAACATGATGCTACAACAGTTTCATTAAATCTCCAAGAACCTCTAGGTGTTGTAGGTCAGATTATTCCTTGGAATTTCCCATTATTAATGGCGACTTGGAAAATTGCTCCAGCTTTGGCAGCAGGATGCTGTACCGTCGTAAAACCAGCGGAACAAACACCTACTTCTATTATGGTTTTAATGGAATTGATACAAGATGTAGTCCCAGCAGGGGTGATTAATGTAGTAACAGGGTTTGGTCCTGAAGCAGGAAAACCATTAGCAACATCCCCTAGAGTAGCAAAAGTAGCCTTTACGGGGGAAACAACTACGGGACGTTTAATCATGCAATATGCTTCTGAAAACTTGATTCCTGTGACGATGGAATTGGGTGGAAAGTCACCAAATATATTTATGCCAAGTGTGGCAGATAAAGACGATGAATTCTTTGATAAAGCCATAGAAGGAGCAGTAATGTTTGCTCTTAATCAAGGAGAAGTGTGTACTTGTCCATCAAGAATACTAGTACATGAAGATATCTATGATGTATTCATGGACAGAGTAGTAGAGCGAACAAAAGCCATCAAAATGGGAGATCCTTTGGACCCAAGTACGATGATGGGTGCACAGGCTTCAAAAGATCAACACGAAAAGATTTTGAACTATTTAGATATAGGAAAACAAGAAGGAGCAGAAGTACTTTGTGGTGGTGAAGCTGCACAAGTAGAAGGCCATGAAGAAGGGTATTATATCCAACCAACGATTTTCAAGGGGCATAACAAGATGCGTGTTTTCCAACAAGAAATATTTGGTCCAGTGACATCTGTGACTACTTTCAAAACGATGGAAGAGGCATTAGAAATAGCCAATGATACACTCTATGGATTAGGAGCTGGCGTTTGGACACGTGACACCCATGAAATGTATCAAATGCCAAGAGAAATTAAAGCAGGTAGAGTTTGGGTGAATTGTTATCATGCTTACCCAGCACATGCACCATTTGGAGGATATAAGAAATCTGGTTTTGGTCGAGAAACACATAAGATGATGCTTAATCATTATCGAAATACCAAAAACATGTTGATTTCTTACGACAAAAATAAACTAGGATTCTTCTAAAATGGAAGCAAAAGTTTTAATCACAAACGAAGCTTGTCAATTGATCGATAAGCTTCGTGAAGAACATGGAGAATTGATGTTTCACCAAAGTGGAGGTTGCTGTGACGGTTCCCAACCCATGTGTTTTCCAAAAGGAGAATTTAGAATTGGGGAAAGTGATGTACTGCTAGGTGAAATTCATGGCTGTGAATTTTATATGTCAGGTTTTCAATATGAGTATTGGAAACATACACAATTGACAGTAGGTATTACAGAAGGACGAGGCTCCAGCTTCTCATTAGAGATTCCTTTAGGCTATCGTTTTGTCATTAAATCAAAACTTTTAGAAACGATATAACTATATATTAGAATCATTTGACTTCAGGTGGCCCTAGGATTAATTTTCTAGGGCTTTTTTTGTTTCAATAAATAAATTCATGCATTGAAATAAGCCTTTCTTTTTAAAAAAAATAGATTTATAATTGAAAAACACCCCCTGTTGAGGCGCTCTTTATAGCGACTCACGAACCACAGATAAGTTTAATGAAAAGTGAATAATGAAAAATTAAAACTTCGATAACGTAGCCCCATGATTCAAATCATGGTCTTAAGTGTGGTCAATCTTCCAAAAAAGAGCATTAGAAAAATTGAAAGTAACCCCCTGTAGAGGCACGATTCATCGTGTCTCACGAACCACAAAAATCTTTAATGAAAAGGGAATAATGTAAATAAAAACTTAGATAACGTAGCCCCATGATTCAAATCATGGTCTTATGTGTGGTCAATCTTCCAAAACAAAGCTTTAGAAAAATTGAAAGCTACCCTTTGTAGAGGCACGATTTATCGTGTCTCACGAACCACAAAAATCTTTAATGAAAAGTGAATAATGTAAATAAAAACTTAGATAACGTAGCCCCATGATTCAAATCATGGTCTTATGTGTGGTCAATCTTCCAAAACAGAGCATTAGAAAAATTGAAAGCTACCCCTTGTAGAGGCACGATTTATCGTGTCTCACGAACTATATACATTTTAATGCGTCCACATAACATTGATAACGCTCTACAATAAAATTTAATTTTTTTTACAAAAAAGAGAAAAAATATTCTCAAGAAAATCAGTGAGTTATGCTTGATTATTTTTGAACCTACCTTTTAGGGTAGTATAAAGTTAAAATCTGTAAAATATCTTTGTAGCAACAAATAACGAAGATGTTAATCTTCAAGACTCTGACAAAGTTGATTTTTTACTCAATTTGATTGATTGATTTTTTATCCTAAACGAACAATGATTTTTTAAGCTTGTTTACTAACAAAACAGAAGATTTTTTACCCAACGTTGATTTTTTTACCTTGATGAACAAAATAGATTCTTATCCATAATATTAATCTATTCTTTAACTTTCTTTTATAAAGTGGAACTTATTTAGAAAGTGATTTGACTATGATTTAATTGAATTAAATCTCAGAAACAGAACGATTACAGTAACTTTTCAAAAGAAATAGATACTGTAATCGTATTCTGATGAATATAATTTATCCAATATTACTCTTCAGCCTTTCCTCCTTGTTTGGGTGTATTTTTAAACACTGAACTTGCTGTAGCTATCATTCCTGAAATATTTGCCAAATCAGATGGAATAATCATAGAATTATTCTCCTTTGCGAGTTTACCAAACTCATTGAGATATTGTTCTGCGATTCTAAGATTTACTGCCTCTAATCCATTTTCAGATCCAATAGCTTCAGAAATCGCCTTAATTCCACTTGCAGTTGCATTGGCTACTTCTTCAATTTCTGCTGCTTTACCTTTGGCTTCATTAATACGTTTTTGTTTCTCTCCCTCAGATCTTTTGATCAGTTCTTGTTTGTCACCATCGGCAACATTGATTTTTGCCTGCTTTTCACCTTCCGACTCTGCAATCATGGCTCTTTTTTCTCGTTCGGCACGCATCTGCTTTTCCATTGCATCTTTGATACTTTGTGGAGGAGTGATATTTTTCACTTCATATCGACTGACTTTTACACCCCAAGGATCACTGGCTTTATCCACAGCAGTTACAATAGTGGTATTGATATTATCTCTTTCCTCAAACGTCTTATCCAACTCCATTTTACCAATCACACTTCTCATGGTCGTTTGTGCCAACTGTATAGCGGCAAATTTATAATCCTCAATACCATAAGAAGCTTTTTTAGGATCAAAAATTTGGATATACAAAATCCCGTCAACCTCTACAGTTATGTTATCTCTTGTGATACAGCTTTGTGAATCCACATCAATAGCCTGTTCTTTCAGAGAATGTTTATAAGCAACTTTATCAAAGAAAGGAATTAAAATGTGAAATCCTGCTTGTAAAGTTCCTTTATATTTACCTAATCTTTCGATGATAAAAGCAGAACGTTGAGGAACTACTTTAATGTATCGGATTAATACCAAAAAGATAAATAATCCGACGCCTGAATATACGATTGTGCTTACTTCCATGTTAATTTTCAATTAATTCGACTTTTAAAATAATGCTTGATTTGTCTTTAATGACAACCACTTCACCTTTCTCAATAGTTTGGTCTGACTGTGCTGTCCAAACTGTTCCTTTGAACTCTACTTGTCCTTCTTTATCGTGACGAATACTTTCAATCACTGTTGCTTGATGCCCTAAAAATTCATCCATTAAGAACTTCTCTTCTCTTACTTGAGATTTAAAAAAGCGCGATTTCAACTGTCCTCTCAATGTGATCAAAAACATCACAGAGGATAGTACGAAAATGACAATTTGAAAATTCAATGAAGGACCAGAAAGAAGGGTTGATAATGAAGTGACCCATGCACCTGCTCCAAAGAATATTAAGACTAAGTTAGGACCGATTAGTTCGACGATAAATAAAACTAATCCTATTAGAAACCAGGTTAAAGTCGGGTTACTAAACAATGATTCTAGTTCCATACAAGTTAATTTCGGTTAGTTATTGGATATTTAACTTATTGAACTGAAAATAGTTTTTTGACACTCTTTTTATTCATTTGCAGTTCAATTATTTAATTAAAAATACTCATATTTTACTGAAAATAAAAATGTAACTATCAGTATTATAGTGTTTTGAGTTTTTATGAATGATAAATTAATAGTGAAAAATGAAAAACGTATTATCTAATTTTTATTCTAACCTAAGAAGGAAAATAAGTGCTAGATTAGGAGGATATCTCTTGTAGAGGCACGATTTATTGCGTCTCAAGAAACACCATACGTACCACCAATAGAAAGCAATTTCATTTAAACTAAGGAAAAATACAATTTCAAAGTTATAATCAGATTTCATGTCCTTTAAAGTCAAAAAAAACTACCGCAAGACATTTTTCTTACGATAGTTTTTACTTTCTGACCACTATTACAGCAGTTCTTAAAACTCACTCAAATATTTATGGACTAAAGAAATGCTCATTGCCCCTTCACCAACAGCGGAAGCGACACGATTCATTGCTCCTGATCTAACATCACCTGCAGCAAAAATTCCAGGAACAGATGTTTCTAGTAAGAAAGGATCTCTTTCCTCTTTCCAATACTTTTTGAAATTATTCCCAGCTAAATCTCGTCCTGTTTGAACGAATCCTTTTTCATCTTTATGCACATTTTCAGGTAACCAATCTGTATATGGTTTTGCACCAATAAAGATAAAAACAGCTCTAGCTTCATACGTTTCTTGCGCCTTGGTTTTCATGTTCTCTATCACCAAAGATTCTAACTTGTCTTCTCCAATTCCTTTGACAATTTGTGTAAATGGTTTTACATCAATGTTAGGAGTTGCTGCAATTTGATCAATTAAATATTGAGACATCGTAGAAGACAGGTCTTCTCTTCGTATCAGAATACTCACTTGTTTCGAAAAACGAGAAAGGTACATAGCACCTTGTCCAGCAGAATTTCCCCCACCGACCACAAACACATGACTATCTTTACAAGCATTCGCTTCTGTTGTCGCTGCACCATAATAAACGCCTGCACCTGTCAATTCTGGTAAACCTTCCGTCATCAGTTTTCGGTAATCGACTCCTGTAGTAAGGACGACACTTTTCGTTTTGACTTGTTCACCACTTTCCAGAGAGAGTACTTTGTATTTGTCTACAAATTCTATATTCTTGACAGAATGAGGATTCAAAAATTCTATTCCAAATCGAGTGGCTTGAGTAATAGCTCTTCTTGCTAAATCTTGCCCACTCAAACCTTTTGGAAAACCAAGATAATTTTCGATTCTAGAACTTGTTCCTGCTTGTCCACCAGGAGCTTTCTTTTCAATCAATAGTGTTTTAAGACCTTCCGAGCCTCCATAAACAGCCGCAGCTAACCCTGCAGGACCGGCACCAATGATGACTACATCATAAACTTCTTCTTTTGCTTTTTCATTGAATCCTAGACTTGAAGCCAATTGGTTTGGATTAGGTTGATGAATCAACGTTCCGTCCTCCATGACAACAACTGGTAGATCTGCTGATGATAAATTGTTATTGTTGACTAAAGCAATTGCCTCCTCATCTTTGGTCACATCTAGCCATTGATATGGAATTAAGTTGGCAGCTAAAAAGTCTTTGATATCATGTGAAAGTTTAGAGAAAGGGTATCCCATTACTCGAATACCCTTAAAGCTTGGGGTGAATTGAGCGTGCCATTCTGCTAAAATATCATCAATTACCGGGTATAATTTTTCCTCTGGAGGATCCCAAGGCTTTAAAAGGTAATAATCAATTTGAGCTGAATTAATAGATTTAATGGCTGCATCTGTATCACTATATGCGGTCAATAACACTCTACCTGCATTGGGATAGACAGCTTTTACTTTTTCCAAGAAATCTACGCCCTGCATTTCAGGCATTCTTTGATCACTCAAGAAAAGTGCAATTTCATCCCCTTTATTTTTTAATTCTTTGACAAGGTTCAATGCTTCATTTGCAGAGTCTGTTGCCAGTATTTTATATTCCTTTTTATATTGATTACGCATGTCCCTTTTTACAGCTTGCAATACCTGTGGGTCATCGTCAACCAGAAGTAAAATTGGTTTCTTTTCCATTTTATAAATTATTTTCAATAGGAAGAGTGATCATAAATTCAGTATAGCCAGGTTCACTTTTTACTTTAAGTGTGCCTTCATGTTTATCTATTATTTTTTTCGATATATCTAAACCTAAGCCTGTTCCTTTTCCAATTCCTTTAGTGGTGAAAAAAGGTTCAAAAATTCTACTACGGATTTCCTCAGGAATACCTTTTCCTGTGTCAGAAAGTCTGATAATGACATTTTCTTCATCAAAAGAAGTTTTCACGCCAATCGTCCCTTTTGTTTCCTCCAGCGCATCAATACCGTTGGATAAGATATTCATCCAAACTTGATTCAATTCCCCTGGCATACCATCAATTTTCGGTAAGTCGGGGTGTAACTCTAAAGCAAGTTGATTACCGGCTTTTTGAATTTTATGTTCAAGTAATTTGACTGTAGAATGCAAGCCTTCATGAACATCCATTTTTTGCATGTCTTGGCTTCGGTCCATGTAAGAGAAGGATTTAATAGAAGTGATTAAAGACGATATTCTCTCAGCCGCTTCATTAATATCTTGTACCATTTTTTCGGTCACTAACTGACTGCCGATCCAATCCATTGTAGTAGCAAAGCCATCTTCTCCAATTTGATCAAAAATCGCTTCCACATCCTCTTCTTGAAATTGGAAATCGACTAAAGGTCCAACAATATCATCAGCGTCTTCTATCCCTTTGTCTTCTAGAAAATCCAATAAGTCATCCTCTAAATTACTTTTTTCCAATAGAGACATCGTTGGGAGTGTAGTATTAATTTTTTCATGTAAAAGATTGTTGACCATATCTACGTCATCGTCTTCAAACTCTACATGCATTAGTTTTTTGAATTTGGCAGGAACAGATGAAAGGTGTTTTTTAAGTTCTTTACCACTTCTTGCCATTGCACTGGCAGGGTTATTTAGTTCATGTGCTAAACCTGCACTCATTTTTCCGAGTGCCATCAGTTTTTCATTTTGCGTTTCTAATTTCGCAAATTCACGCACCCTTGTTGTCATTTTATGGACCAAACACGCTGTCAGTTCATAGTGGTTTTGAATCATTTCATTAAGATGTTCCCTTTCTAAAAAGAAAACGCGACTATCTCCACATGAATGACAATGGATATTTCCGTATGTTTTAATCCTAGAAAAAGGAAGTACACCTGTCACTGTTTCGGCACCAAAGGAATCGAGATACTTTTTGCCTTTATCACTAAATCCATAAGTTCTAAATTCCCCTTCCAAAACGATATGAAAATATTTCGCTTTTTCACCGGGATCGAAGAGTGTTTCTTTGGGTTTGAAATGCTTGACCTCACCTTTGTTGACAAGCCATTCCAGTTGATCATCTGGAACACCTTCAAAGGTAGGAATAGCTTTTATTTCTTCTAAAGTAGTAGTTTTCATGGTATAAAAATTAGAGAGAGCGGAGAGCTATTGGAAGTTAAACAATTTTTGTCTTAATCCATTTCCATATTAAAGTATTTTTCAAAGGTATTTTGTGAAACACCAATCATTTTATAGGCTTTTGCCTTATTGTTGTTCATCATTTTATAGACTTTATGATAATGATGACGCAATACGTAATCTTGTTTTAGTGAAACTACTTTTTTGTGAATCGATGAAGTAATTCGATCTGGCAAAGCATCTGGATTGATAAGTTCACCTTCTTTATTAAAAACATATAATCCCATTAATACATTTTCCAATTCACGTATATTTCCGGGGAAGTGATATTGCATCAAAAGACTTTCTGTTTCAGGAGCCAACTTCAAGATTTTCTTACGTTTGAAATACTTTTGTTGTGTTTTCAAAAAGTGTTTGATCAATGTCTTTTTATTGTCTTTAGACATTTCTCTAAGTGAAGGTAATTTTAATTCAACAACCGAAAGGCGATAATACAAATCCCATCGGAAAGTACCTTCTTCACATTTTTTCGAGAGATCTCTATGGGTTGCACAAACCACTCTAACATCCACTTTCTTGTCTGTTCCACCAATTGGACTAATGACTTTTTCTTGTAAAACTCTCAATAATGTCTGTTGCATTTTGGGAGAAATATCACCGATTTCATCCAAGAAAATTGTTCCACCATTACATTGTTCAAAGATCCCTTTATGGTTGTCAATTGCTCCTGTGAATGCTCCTTTTTTATGTCCAAAAAGTCTACTTTCTAACAGTTCATCATTTAAAGCAGAACAGTTGATCGCTCCAAATTCTTTTTCTTTACGAGCACTAAATAGATGGATACTTTTGGCTAAATTTTCTTTCCCTGCACCTGTTTCACCATAAATCAAAGTGGTTATATCTCTACTCTCTGCAACCATTCGGGCACGAGCATACACTTCCTTTAAATCATCCAATAGCAGAAAATCTTCCTTATGCTCCAAAGTATTACTGCTTTCGATAAAGAAGGATTTACGTTCCACATTTTCTGGTATACCTCCCATCTCAAAATGTACCTCACTGAGCTTCGTTTTCTGATCAGCTTCCGGTTTTCTCGTTTGAATTAGTCGTGTTGGAAGTTTAATATTTGGATTCAAATGTGCAACAATCCAACACGTTTGCATAGCAGGTGTACCTGGAGAAATGAACAAGTCTACCAAATCAAACTTTTCATTTTCCAAACCTATTAAAAAACGTCGAATTTCTGAGGTGATTTCTTTATGATCGATCACATCTCTTATCAGTAATTCTTGACGAATAATTTTGTCTTTATGCTGTGGGAAATCTTGTTGAAGTTGACGTACTAATAAATTAAGTCTAGTTCTATTTTCATCTCTTGGTGATGAAGCAAGTAAATAGTGTTTATCGTATTTTTCTTGTTCAAAAAGATCCTTATAAAAGCTATATGTTGTACCATTTTTATTAACTTCTAGCTGTTTGCTGGTTTCATTAAAATAAAAATCGTGAGAGAAAGCGATAAATGATACCAATGCCTTCATTTTATATTCAATATTTGAGTGCTAAATTTATTTATTAATTGAAATCTAAGTTATTTTTTTAGTTTTACCAAGAAAAATGAATTGGTACTATCTATGCGTTAGGTATAAGAAAAAGACACTGCAATGAACAAATCGAATCATATATATACTTTATTTCAAAATAAAATTTTCGAAAATGTAGCCTCAAAAGGATATGAACGTATCCGTAATGATCAATTATTAGGATTGGTCTATTTGCTTTTTTTCTTAGAATTAGAAGCAAGAAATGAACGAGGAATGGGTGAGGGCTTCTCTATTTCTGAAGGTTTTAAAGTGGAAGATAGAGTCAAGGATTTTCCTTTTTTCGAAATTGTTCAAATCCTTTCTTATATCAAACTAGAGATTTCAGGTGTAGAGGAGTTGGAAATTAATATGGAGGAAAATGATCTCTATGGGAATGATTATGCTCATGTCATCGATAATATTAGGGAAAGTGAATTAAGTTATCAAACTCTTTTTAATCAGGCTTCCCAGGAATTTTTACAACGTAAATTCCATCATTTTGAACACAAAAAACATTTTGAAGAAAAGATATTTTCAACGTTGCTCAATGTATCTACTATTGATTTTTCGAACTTAAATACTTTAGGAAAAATAGAAGAAGACGCATTGCTTACACCATCCAATATTAATGGTCAAGAAATAGAATTGACTTGTATGGATTCGTTGGTGAGTTCTGTTCTTTTTATGATTGAATTTCTTCAAAAGGAAAAGACGAGTAAGCTGAAAAGTAAAGCTATCGATATCTATAAAATTGAAGAAGAAAATCAATATGACGGTGTGATTTCTATTTATCCTCCTGAGATCAAAGAATACAACGAAATCTCCATTTCTTTAGCCAATCACAGAACAAAATACCGAATCGATTCTTCAAACACTTCTTGGTATCTGACAGATGTCGTTTTACGTCTTTTGAAGGAAAAAGGAAAGGCAATCGTAGGTGTGCATTCTTCTCTACTTGAGGAAGAACAATTGTATGCTTTTCGGGCTGATTTTTTAAACCATTTGAAAACATTAGAAGTATATTCTATTGGTGACGATCTGATGGAAGATTATGGAGTTAATACCTTACTTGTTTTTGAGAAAGGTCCTACTTTAGAGCAACTTATTTTTGCTTCTTTTGATGGGCAGGGTAAGATGAAAAGTATTTGTTTTGAGGATGGTCAAAAAGTCATGGAAAACAATACGATCTTATCTCCCAAAAGATACTTATTGGATGTACAAGAAGATGAAGAATACTTTTACTTGTATCAATTGTTGAATACGGCAAATGTAATGGAAAGAGGATTTTATGGAAAATACATTAAACCTTCATCTACTATTCTCAATGAGAGTTTCTTGAACTATGAAATCGCTTCTGAAGAACTGGAAGATGTAACCTATAGACAAGAAGATAAAGTGATTCATGATAGTCTTTTTATTTGTCAATTGAACCGTTTGAAAAATAATCAATTACAATACCGTTGGTTGCAGGAACAAGAAAATACGGGAGTGATTTATGATGATCAATTGAATTACTTTGTCATTGACGAAACCAAAATTCATATTCCATATTTGATCAATGAACTGCATTCTCCTTTCTTTTTGGAGCAATTGGAGGCTTATTCAAATGGTAGTTTCTTGAAAAGTATTTCCGTAGCAGATTTCTTGAATATCAAAATTCCTAAAATATCCTTTCATGATCAAAAGTTGAAAGTGGTTGGTTTTAGAGAAGCTTACGTACATTCTAAAGCCAAAGAAATAGGTTTGGAAAAAGCTAATTTGGCGTTAAAGGAAGATTTTTACAATGAATATCGTTCCCTTAGACACAATTTAGGGCATCTTTTATCTTCTATACAGTCGAGTATTGAAGTAATTGGTAATGTCTTAGAACATGGTGATTATGACCTTGACTTGTCTACTGTTATCAATAGAAAACGTAATGTCACCTTTGGAGATCAGATTACGAAAGTAAAGAAAAGTAGTAGTGATATTTACAATTGGTTAAAAAGTTTTGAGGATCAATTAAGGCAGGATTATACACTGGAAAAAATGCCAATGGAACAAGTCATCAGCTTGTTGGAAAAAAGATATGGCAATCGTAAAGAGTTCAATTTAGAGTTGAATTTACATCATCATAATGTGGATATCTTTCCTTTTCTACATCAAGAAGGATTTTTTAAAGTCACTGATAATATCATCCAAAATGCAATCAGTCATGGTTTTGTGGATGGACAAAAAGCCTATAAGATTAAAGTTGATTTTAAATTGACAAAAATGGAAGAGGAAAACCTGATTTGTATAGAAATCATGAACAATGGGTTACCTTTTCCAGAGGATTTTGATTTTAATGCTTTAGTCGAAAGAGGACAAACTTCTAATAGAAATAACAACACTGGACTGGGGGGAAATGATATTTATCGTACAATGAAGGCGATGAATGGAGAATTTGACTTATATTTAGACAGGAATATTGAATTTCCGATAAGCTATAAATTATACTTCTCCTGCGATGTTAGAAATAAAAGTACTGTTAGTAGATGATCAATTAGACCAATTAGAATCTTTTATCGTCAATGCTGAATCCAAAGGACTCGATATTTCAGAGGTAAAAAGCCTTGAAGAAGCCAAGGAAATGGTATTGAATAAGAAGAATCATTTTGATGTGATTATTCTTGATGTACGCTTTTATTTAGAGAAAGGAAGTTCAAAAGTAGGGCAAAAAGCCTATCAGGAAGCCGTCTCTTTTTTCAATAGTCAAAACCTAAAATTCTTCACTTTTACGGGTGTGAAAAACTTAGAATATGATGAGTCTTTTAGAGAAACGTATGGTTTTGATGAAGATGATACAGAGTTTTTCATGAAAGGAAAAGATGACAATCGTCTTATTGATACTATCAAAAATTTTGTGCAAAATAATGCATTAAGTTGGGGAATGCGTAACGAACATTATGAACTTTTTAAAGTTTGTACGGAGGAGTATATTGGTACACATGCCGAAAAAGAGGTGATCACTTTGTTAGGGATCATCAAAGGAGAAAACGAAGTGCAAAATAACTTAGAGGTCTACCTATTTAATCCTATTCGAAAGCTATTGGAGGATGTATTTACAACCTTGTATAAGAGAGATTTGTTGCCTGGTTTATTACGTCCAAATGGTCAAGTGAGATTAGGTCCTTCCAACCGCTTTTGTGCTGGTTTTGATGTTGATGGATATGAACTCAATAAGCCTTATTTTCCAAGATTAATTGCTGATCAAGTGAAGTTTATATTGACTGTCACTCAGCCCGCTTCTCACCGTTCAAGTTTGGATTTTCACTTGGAATTAAACACGCAAAACTACCTTTTAAAGGCCGTTATTTATCAGTTATTTGATGTTTTATGTTGGTTGAAATTCTTCCTTGACGAAAACCCTACACCTAACAATTGGAAAGAGGTAATTTCTCAGAATTACAAAGGGATTATTCATAAAGACGAATTTGGTAATTTTCATTGTGGAGAGTTCTTATTGAACAAAAGATTTGTTATTGATCACAATATAGAAGGTGACGAAATTGAAATCACTCAATTTGAACCCAATACTTCACCAACTACAAGAAGTAAATACCCTTATTTCGCGAAATATTACTTATAAATACTCAAAATTTAAATAAAGAATTAAATTATAAAGTCCTATTTCAGTAATTCTATAGCAAAAGATCACTTTGTTGTATTGGACTGTTTAATGCATAATGATTTGTGATGTCTTACTAAAATCACAAAATATTATGCGTTTTTTATTGATTCCTTTTTTACTTTTTGTCAGTACTCCACTTTTTGCACAATCTTATGATTTATATCCTAAAGAAGTATCCCGTTGTTCTCTTAGAATATGTGGTTTATACAAGCCCGAAACTCGTCAAGATTTCCATAACAAACAGGTGAAAATTACCATTGATAAATCTGAGTTCTATACAATTACAGTTTATCGACTATTACAAAATGGGAGCTATAGCAAACGATATGAAGTGAAGGATGTCAAGATGTTAAGGCATGAAAAAAATCAACTTAATATAATCAATCATGGGAAAGGGTTCTTTTCTACTTGTGATCCATTTTTTAAAGAATTCCAAAAGAAAATGATTGATATAGAAGTGATTCTACCAGGAAGTGAAAATTCTTATGCTTACGAACATGGAACAATGAATTTACTGATGGGTGATAAATTAGTTTCTCTAAGATTAGAAACCGAAGAATTATTAGCATTAAGTGATGTCTTAGAAATCACTATCGAAAAAGAATCAAAAATAAGAGAAGAGAATTGGAATTGGTAACTCAATAAAAACTCTAATCTTACAAGAGGTATTGTGTAAAAACAATACCTTTTTTATTTATAAAATTAATGCAATACGATTTAATGTGTTCAAATAATGAGCTAATAAATTAAAATATGAGTATTTAATAAGTAGATAACAATCATTTTTAATGGAAATACACTTGGAATGCTTTATGGATAATAGTTAGTGTATTTAATTATAACTCTTAATACTATAACTATGAAAAAGATGCTCTTAATTCTCGTATTACTATTTTCTATTATTTCTATCAATAATCTTTTTGCTTCAGAAATTAATTGGTTGACGATTAAAGAAGCAGAAGAAAAGATGAAAAAAGATCCAAGGCCTGTACTTATTGATATCTATACAGATTGGTGTGGATGGTGTAAAGAATTAGACAAACAAACCTATGCTGACCCTATCATTGCCGAATTTATTAATGAGCATTTTTATGCTGTAAAATTCAATCCCGAAGAAGAAAAAACATTTACTTTCAATGGAACAGAATACAAAGCGTCAGAACTTGAAGGACGAAAATACCATGAATTTGAGTTATTCGTTTCAGATGATCCTTTCTCTTATCCAACTACTGCTTTTTTAAACCCGACAGCAACATCTAACCTATCGATTGGTGGTTTTTTAGATAAATCAAAAATGCATTTATTACTAAGTATGATTACGTTAGGTGAAGATGCAACAGATGAACAAATAGCTAATTATGTAGATAAATATACTTCTCCTTATGATGTTGAACCATTCAGGAAAGAAGAGGAGGAAACAGAATAATCCACTGAATTTGATGATATAGAACACAAAGATATTTAATGTGTGATGCCTATTCTTTACCAAGCCTGTCATTGTAAAGCAATGGCAGGCGACATAAAACTATTAATGGATACATCTATGAAAAGTATAATCAGTCTTCTTTTATTATTTCTTTCTTTTTCAGTCCATGCTCATCTCAACAAATCTATTTATGTCAAAGTAGATACTACCTCTTCAGAAGAGATGGCTTATATCAAAAAGTGGAGAGAATTTGTTAAAAGTGAAGAAACCTATCTTCCTATGGAAGCCTTTTACATGTTTGATTATCGGTTTTCAAAAAGAAAGTATGGTGTCAATGAAGAAATTAGTTTTTTAATTCCTATACATTTTAAAGAAGATTATCCTGACCTAAATTATTCTCCAAGTTTTTATGATCCGGTTGTAAATTTCACTTATAACTATGATACTGATACTGTGAATTGGTGGATGAAAGTGACGATGAGTAGGTTGGTGAATACTGAAAGTGATCGATTGAAAATGTTATTTTTCAATAAAGCTAAAGTGGACCTTTCTTTTAAATTGTCTGTGAAAAAAATTGACCACTTTACCCTATCGAATGATGATTATATCAAAGCTTGGGATACCGAGAGAAAAAAGGGGGCAATCATGTCAGAACATCAGCAATTACCTTATGCTATTACGGGACAAAACACAGATACCTATTTTGTTTCTTTTATCTATAAATCAAAATATAAACTCAAGAAGAATTTGACGAATGTGAAATTTTATAAACGATCCGTTTCTTTATCCAATCTATTCTTACCCACAAATGACAAAGAAGAACAATATATAGTTTCCTTTAAAGTACCTAAAAAGCAAATAGCTGACTTTCAGATGATGTATTTACCCGATCGAAAGGTGAAGTTAGATTTTTATTAAGATAGACTTACTTATAACAAAACAGTCTCTCTCGTAGATTACGATTGAGACTGTCGTTTATTTTAAATGGCCTATTGATAGAGCTTTTTCGCTTCTTCAATGTAGCCTTTTCTAACTTCATCCGTTGTGGTAGCAACTCCACCAAAGAAAGTCATTTCGGTCTTGATTCCACAAAATCCAAGTACACCATCATCAAAAACTCTTTTTAGAGCTTTATGCATATCAGTAGCTTGATAATATTCATGTGGAGTACCTGTATTGACAATTACTCTTGCTGTTTTTCCCTCTAAGAGTTGATCCACACCAGTAGCAGAATATTGGAAGGCAAATCCACTAGCAAATACTCGATCTATGTATCCTTTTAGCATGGCAGGCATTTGTCCCCACCATAATGGAAAAACAAAAGTAATATGTTCAGACCAAGTGATATCGTCTTGATATTTTTTGACATCAGAAGGAGTGTCTCCACCCATAAACATGCCTTGAATATCAGGAAAACGCATTACAGGATCAAAATTATCTGCATATAAATCTACAATCTTGACTTCATCACCTCTAGATTTACTGGCCTCAGCTATTTCTTTGACCATGGCATGAGAAAAACTTTCTGGGTTAAGATGAGAATAGACAATTAAGTGCTTCATAGGTTAATATATGGGTTAAAATAATTCACTAATGTAAACAACAAATCATAGGATTTTAAGTTCATGAAATTGTTCGATTAAACTAAAGGTTTTAAATAAAAGGGTGATTTTATTTAAACAAAGACCATTTTTCTATCTTTGAGAAGTAGAAAAAACGAGTTAACCCTTTTATAGAATGATTATCAAATTAAAAACCTTTATTTCTTTATTTTTTCTTGCATTCATCTTTATTCAATGTACTTCAAAACCTAATAAAGAGGTGATTACAGAAAACACTTGGAATGGCTTTCCACTTAAAGAAGGGAATACAATAAATGGTGATATTTTAATGAAAACCTTTAAAGGCTATACATTAAATGAACGCCTAGGGAGACAAGATGGACCTAATTTCAAGATGTTTATTTTATTAAAAGAGAATCAACCGCAGGTGGTTTTTAATACGAAAAATATTGATGATTTAACATTGAGAGATGTTTACTTTAAGGGAAATCTGATGGAAGATGAATACGGAGTGAAAATAGGAATGACAACAGAAAATGTACTACAGAAACGCCCCAAAGCAATACATTATACAGAACATCATCAGGTCTTTATCAAAGAAGAAGGGAGTCATATCATATACTGGATGAAGGGAGAATGGAAAGGTCCTGATAAAAATGAATATACAAGAGAAGATATAAAAGGTTGGAAAGTCAAAGATATTATTTGGGAATAGTGAATTAATAGTTTCACTTTTTGCTAACTATTTATCCTTGAATATAAAAATCGAAATATAGAGTTGTAGATAAAAAAGTAAAGTATTGAAATCCCTTTTTTTTTACCGATTTTAAAGAAGGGAATACAAAAAGTGTGTGATTCCTAGTGTTGATTTTACCCGTTTATACGCTATAAAATATGGTAGAAGCTATTTTAAATAGTGGACAAAATATCTCAGTGCCCAATTTGGATGTTATAGTAGAGCAAAAGTTTGATTTGAGTATCATTCGCTTTATAGATATGTCTGAACAAGAAATGATCTGGCTTAGAAAAGAACTGAAAATCGATTTTCGTATCATGCGTAATTTTGAAGATTTTGAGATCAGTTCCCATTTTTTATCCAAAAATAATCAACTCTCTTTTCACTTTACTTTTCCCTATTACGATAAAGATAAAAACTTATTAGAAAGCCAAGTTTTCGTGATCATTTATAAGGATAGAGTATTTCTATTTCTCTCAAAAGAAATTGATCTTTTCTTAAGAAAAAACTATGCTTTCAAGATTAGACACTTTAGAAATGCGACGGATATCAAAAGTGTTTTCCAATATCAAATACAATTTATCTCGGATTACTTCGCGGATATTATTGAAGTGGAAGCTAAGAAAGTGAAGTTGCTTGCTAATGAGATTTTATTGGAGAAAAAATTCAAAAATGACTATACAGTGATTATCACAAAATACCTTTTCAATAATTTGTTGGTGAAAGAACTTCTTATGGAAACGACGAAGGTATTTTTTCTTTACAAAAAAAGTGATTGGAATAAAGTCAATAATAACAATGAAATCTTGGATATAGAACTGTATGATATGTCCGTTATCTCAGATTACATTAAGTTTAATATAGAACGCTTAGATGGATTGAAGGAGAATGTTTCGAATACCATTGAATTACAGCAAAACTATATTTTTAAGATGCTGACTGTGTTTACAATCTGTATGATGATCCCAACTTTAATTGCAGGTATTTTTGGAATGAATTTCGATAATATTCCTGGAAGTAATAATAGTTATGGATTCTGGCAAATGATGCTTTTACTCTGTATTTCGGCTTACATTCCTTATTTTTATCTAAAAAGAAGAAAGTGGCTATAAAAAAGAGGTTCATCCAACTTTACTGTGAATCAACCTCTTGTTAGGTGTTTTATTAACCGAAACACATATATTTTATTTCCATATATTCATCGATTCCATATTTAGAACCTTCGCGTCCAAAGCCACTCTCTTTGATACCACCAAATGGTGCCACTGTGGTAGAAATCATACCTGTATTAATTCCGACCATACCATATTCTAAGGCTTCTGCAACTCTCCAAACCAATTGGTAATCTTTACCGTAGAAATAGGCGGCAAGTCCAAACGGGGTATCATTCGCCATTTGAATGACTTCTTCTTCAGTTTTGAATTTGAAAATAGGAATCACTGGACCAAAAATTTCTTCCGTATACGCCTCCATGCCTTTTGTTACATCAGCAAGAATAGTAGGGAGATAGATGCGTTCATTATTATCCGAAACTTTCCCGCCTACAGTTATTTTTGCCCCTTTCTTTAATGCATCTTGAACAACACCATCCACAAATTCCACTGCTTTTTCGTCAATCAAAGGACCAATTTGTACACCTTCTTCAAATCCATTTCCTATTTTTAAGGATTGAACTGCAGTTGCTAACTTCTTAGAAAATGCATCATATACTTTTTCATGTACAAAAAAACGATTGGAACAGACACAGGTTTGCCCTGCATTTCTATATTTAGAAGCAATAGCTCCTTCCACAGCTTTTTCAATATCAGCATCTTCAAAGACAATAAACGGAGCATTACCTCCTAACTCCATAGACACTTTTTTGACGGTGGATGCACACGCTTTGATGAGTTCTTTACCTACTGCTGTTGATCCAGTAAATGAGAGTTTTCGAATGATAGGGTTTTCGGTGAGTTCTTTTCCAATTTCAGCTGTTCTAGAAGAAGTAATTACGTTAAAAACACCTTTTGGGATACCAGCTCTATGGGCTAATTCTGCTATTGCTAATGCACTCAAAGGAGTATATTTTGCAGGTTTTACAACTATAGTACAGCCTGCAGCTAAAGCAGGTCCCACTTTTCGAGTAATCATTGCATTCGGAAAATTCCAAGGAGTAATAGCAGCAACTACACCAACAGGTTGTTTGATGGTAACAATTCTTTTGTCTGCTTGATGACCAGGAATGACATCTCCATATGTTCTTTTGGCTTCCTCTGCAAACCACTCAATAAACGAAGCACCATAAACAATTTCACCTATTGCTTCAGGAAGTGGTTTTCCTTGTTCTAAAGTCAAAATTTTACCAAGATCTTCTTTATGTTCAATCATCAGGTCGAACCATTTTCTTAGTAAAATAGAACGTTCACCAGCAGTTGTTTTTTTCCATTCCAATTGAGCTTTTTCAGCCGCTTCAATTGCATGACGAGTATCATGAGCATCAAAATCTGCAATTGAAAGGATTAAGGATTGATCAAAAGGATTTGTGACCTCGAAAGTTTTACCTTCTCGTCCATTTAACCATTGTCCATTCACATAACATTTATCTTTAAGAAGAGTTTTATCTTTTAACATTATCATGGTATCTATTTTTATCACAAGTGAAGAGATGATTGTTCACTTCATTGAATAAGCAAATTACAATAGAGAAATCATTTTTTGAATAGAAAAAGAGAGATTTATTATTACTGTTTTGACTGTTTTCATAGTATCTTTATTTAAAATTCAGAACAATGAAAATATTTTATATCACGTGGGCATTGAGTGCCGGACTCTTAGTAGCGATTCAAGCCAGTACCAATTCATCATTAAGACTTCAATTTGATAACCCTTGGGCTTCTGCATTGATCAACTTTGGAATTGGATTTACCCTTTTGTTATTAATCAATCTTATTTTTATACCAGAAACACAAGACAATATTAAATTATTGTTTAGAGGTGAGGTTCCCTTCTGGAAAATATTAGGTGGCTTTATGGGAGTGTTTTTCGTAACAAGCACCACAGTAATCGCTCCAAAAATTGGGGTAGGGCAAACCATTACCCTGTTATTATTAGGGCAGATTACCATGAGTTATATTATAGACCATTTTGGTTTAATGGGTATGCCAGTAGATAAAATATCTTTGAGTAAAGCACTAGGATTATTATTAATCATTGGCGGTATTTTCTTATCTCAAAAGTAAGGGTTAGTTTTTTAATAAACAGTGTATCTATTGGAATGTAGTTTTTAACCCTTGCGGGAATAAACCTTCAATTGGAGATTTTAATGAAACTATGAATAAAAACATAAATAATTTGACATCTCAAATGTCATTATAATAAAAAGCAAGGTTGTCTATATTATTCTATTCATAGGCAACCTTGCTCTTATTTTTTTCAGTATCTTCATTTACTATTACCACTTCTATCAATCTATATGAATACAAAAAAAATCTCTCTACTTGTTTTATTTTCATTATTCAATGTTGGATTGTGTAATGCTCAAGCAGCTATTCTAGTATTAATTTTTGGAGACAAAGTCGCCTCAGAAAACTTCCATCTAAGTTTAGACCTTGGCGTTAATGGTACTTTTTATACCAATGCACCAGGAGATGTAAAAGCAGGTTGGAATTTTGGTTTGGGTACTCATACAAAAATCTCTGATAAGTTTCAATTGGTGGCAGAATTTAAGATGTTAAGTGATCGTAGTCGTGGAAATACACCAAGAATATTACCGGTTCCCGATTTTGCGGATTCATTGATTTCTACAAGTTCAACCTCATGGGAAGTGAATAATTTAGATGTGCCTATCTTATTACGTTATTCAGCAACTAATAAATGGCACGTGAGTACAGGTCCAATGTTTTCATTTGTGGGAAAAGCGACAGAAGTTACAGAGGTTGATTTAACCAACGGAAATAATGCAACATTTAATCAAAACGTAAAAGATTATTTTAATGCAGTTTCTTATAATTGGGCATTTGAAGTTGTAAGAAGTTTTGGAAATGTGCGTAAAGGGAAGGGATTAGATATGCGTTTACGTTATAACCTAAGTTTGTCAGATGTAATGAGTGATAAAGCAGAACTGTCATCTAAAGCGAATATTTTACAATTTATCGTTACAATTCCTTTTATCGAAGTAGATAATTCAGATGAGGTGAAGAACTAAAAAAAATACTTTTAATAAAATTATTCTCCTTTCAGATACATTTTGTTGTAATCTGTAAGGAGTTTTTTTTATCTCAATTTTTTCATTCTATAGAACCGTTGAATATGATTGTTTATCAATAAACAAGTTTCACCATCTTAATCCATGTCTTTACGTCTTTATTCTATTTATATTTTTTTAAAAATAGAGCACTAATCAGTTGATTGTGAAATAAAAGATTTTTCCATTAGAATAATTTTATTCAATATCAGACAAAATATTAGTTAAGTACCTTTTGAACGATTTTCGTAAAAAAAATGTAGTAAGTAGTAATAGACCACTAATTATTACATCATTACAGCTATGCGTTTAGAAAAAAAATACACTTGTAATTTCGCGACTTTTGATCTTACAGAATACCCAATAATAAAGATTATCACGACTTGCCCAGAGCCAGACTTAAAAGATATAAAGGAATATCAACTATTAAAAAAGGACATTTTTGACGCTATTAGAGAAGAAGTTGTATTTATTTTTGATACATCAGCCATTAAATGGATACCTGCCGATGCTCGAATTGAGTTAGGTAAGGGCGTTAGAGATAGCGAAGATAATTATAGTTCAATTATTAGAAAGTCATACATGGTCATTCCTAACGTTGTACAGAATATCTTATTTAAAGGAATAAATCTCGTCTCACAAACGAATTTAAATTATTCTGTACATAAAACGTATGAGGAAGCCTATCAGAAAGCAAAGAAAGAATTAAATGTTTACGAGAAATTCAACCAGACACACTCGTTACTAGATGATTAATGCAAAAAGGACAGCTTGATGAGCTGTCCTTTATTATTTAAAGCTGTATAAAGATTAGAATTCTAAAAAATATCCTTATTGGCTTTTGTTTCTTTGGTGATGATTGTCTCTCCATAAATGATTTGGCAACTACCATTTTTCATCGGCCTAATAACCAACTTTTTTAATTGATTATTTTCCCACTGTATATCAACAGTATATCCCCCTCGAGCTTTCAGACCATTTACTTTTCCATTTTTCCATGCTTGAGGAAGAGCTGGTAAAATTTCTAAAACATCTGTTCTCGATTGTAATAACATCTCGGCAATACCTGCTGCTCCTCCCATATTTCCATCTAATTGGAAAGGTGGATGTCCACAAAATAGATTGTTGTATGTACCAGAATCATGTTTCTTTTCGATTGGTTTTAATAACCTTTGGAATAGTTTATAGGCTCTATCGCCATCTTTTAATCTTGCCCAGAAATTCACTTTCCATGCTAAAGACCAACCTGTACCACCATCCCCTCTTGCATTTAAACTAACTTTTGCGGCTTCAGCCAATGCAGGCGTTTCTTTTACAGTAATTCGTTTTCCTGGATGTAAGGCATATAGATGAGAAACATGTCGATGATTATTATTAGGGTCGTCAACATCTTCCATCCATTCCTGTAATTGTCCCCAAGAACCTACTTTTGGAGGAGCAATTTTATCACGTATTTCCAACATTTCTTTTTGAAATTCCTTGTCAATTCCCAAGGCCTCACTTGCAGAGATTGTGTTTGACAATAAATCCCATGCGATTTGAAGATCCATAGAAGCACCATTTGATATGCCTCAATGTTCAGGGGAGTAGGATGGTGCAGAAACTAAGTAACCTTCTTTATTTTCTATTAATACATCCATCCAAAATAATGAGGCTTCTTTTAGGATAGGATAGGCTTGCTTTTTTAGGAATTCTTTATCTTGTGTAAATTCATAATGTTCCCATAAATGTTGAGCAATCCATCCAGCTCCAGCAGGGAAGTACCCCCACGGAAATTTCCAACCTGGAGCAGTATAACCAAATGGATTATTCATTGTTCCCACAGTCCAACCTCTGGTATTGTAAAATGCTTTTGCTGTATTCTTGCCAGGCTCTACTAGATTTTCGATGTAGTCATTCAATGGTGTTTCACATTCACTTAGGTTTGTCACTTCAGCAGGCCAATACAATATCTGTTGATTGATATTCATATGATAATCACATGCCCATTTTGGATTTAATGAATTGTTCCATTTTCCTTGTAAATTCATAGGCATTGTACCTTTTCAAGAGGCAGAAATCATCAGATATCTACTATATTGGAAGTACAATTGCACTAACCCTAAATCATTATTTCCTTCAGAAAATGCTTATAATCTTTCATCCGTTGGAAGAGAATTTATTGAATTTTCATCGAAAGATAGCGTGACTCTTTGGAACAATTGATGATAATCTTCGATATGCTCTTTTCGAATTGTCTTCCATTTTTTCCCTTTAATCGCTTTTAATTTTCTTTTGTTTGCAGCGGTGTAATCATGTCCTTTATAGGTAGGGAATTTATTGGTCTCAGAAATGGGTTTAAAACCCTGCACTTTCAGTGCAGAGTGGTTTAGTTTTCATGTTATGTTTTCAACAAGAGAGTGAATCTTTTAAAGCCCTAAACCTAATTTTTTAAACATCCCTAAAGTAATAATTATATAGGCAACTAAAATTAACTTATAAAAAGGGCTAGCCTGCTTAATAAAATTAGATAAAACTGATATAGATAAATCTAAAACTATTACATTCTTTGCTTTTGAATGCAAAACAAATATCAATAAATATGCAATTACAATCGGAATTAGTAAAAAATAATTAATACTGTAAGTATATAGTATTGATAAAGTTACGTAAGGAGTAACTCCAATAATTCGACTTTTGATATCATCATAATAATTACTTAAAAAAAATATTAAACAAAAACATAGAGTGATAACTCCACAATAAATAATACCATGAAACCAAATGCTAGTAAAACTCCTATTCATAAAGCCAAAATAGGTTAGCAATACTGCTGAAAGCGGCATTGCAAACAAGTTTATAAAATTGTTTTTATACATAATTCTCAATGATTGACACTTTCCTGTAAAGTGTGTAAGTTCTTTTTGGATAGGGTCAAGTTAAGTTTTATAACTTGACTCTATCTCCGAATATAATTAAAAATTGATTAAGTATAATGCCCCAATCTCTGATAGGCATAGTCCATTTTTTGGTAATTTCTCTAGTAGCCAGATAGACAGACTTAATGACTGCATCATCGGTAGGGAATGAGAGTTTATTCTTGGTGTATTTCCTGATTTTCCCGTTAAGATTCTCAATTAGATTAGTGGTATAAATAATCTTTCTGATCTCTATTGGGAAATCAAAAAATACGGTTAATTCATCCCAATTGTCCCTCCAACTTTTAATGGCGTAAACATATTTACTATTCCATTTATCTGCAAAATCATCCAATGCTGCAAGAGCTGCTTCTTTTGTTGGAGCAGTATAGACTTCTTTCATATCTCTAGTAAAAGCCTTTTTATCCTTCCATACGACATATTTACAAGCATTTCTGATTTGATGTACTACACATATTTGTGTTACAGATTCAGGGAAGCAAGTTTTAATGGTATCTGTAAACCCATTTAAGTTTTCAGTAGAAGTAATTAGAATATCTTGAAGTCCTCTAGATTTCATATCTGTAAGTACTGTCATCTAAAAAGATGATGATTCATTTTTACCTAACCACAAGCCTAAAACTTCTTTTTTACCATTGGTTTTCAGTCCAATAGCGATATACATTCTTTTATTTACCACCTTGGAATTTTCTCTTACTTTGAAGACAATACCATCCATCCAAACGATGAGATATAACGGATCTAAAGGTCTGTTTTTCCATGCTACAATATCTTCTGAAATACGATCGGTAATACGTGATATTGTTGAAGAGGATACATTAATATCATAAAGTTTGGATTTGCAACCTTTTTTCGTATAAAAAGTTAAGCCACCTTCTGATTATATAATTTCATGAATTGTTCTGGGGATTTATAGTCCAAAACAGAGTGAATTCTCTTTCTATTATACCAAACCTCGATAAATTCGAAGATATCATTTCTAGCCTGTGTGAAAGAGTAATAATACTTATGGTCAACCATTTCTGACTTTAAAATTTTAAAGAAGTTTTCAGCAACTGTCTTTGCTGCTCGACCACTTTGAACCAAGTTAACTATCATCAATTTGAATTCTTTGTCGTAGCTTTTTCTTGTACGTCTTTTTCCCATAATGCAAAAATACTTTTTTTGATTAATGGGACTTAACTTATTCTCCGGGTAAATGTAGCTATTCCATTTTGAAAATGGAAAGAAAAGAAAAAACATTAAGCCAGCAATTTGTTGAATTCAATTTTATACAGTTTGTTATTTACCCTCAACGTTTAAAGAGAGCCAAGCACTATCAAAATATGAACTAGATAACAGCAAGACTTAATGCTTTGATTTTTATTTTTTTGAATAGTTCCCTATTCTAAAGCTTCGCTATCTAAAAATTGTGCAATATAGCTACCTCACCTTTTTTATGATAACTTTAAAATGAACTTATGATAAGCCTCTCTCAGTTCATGAAAGAATTGTGTTTTATTTTCATTCTTAGAATAGATGTCATAACTATTGATGGTATCCTGAAGTGCCTTAGAAAAATTCGTTAACCAGTCCGGTCTTTCTCCTAAATGTCCAGACCATACAGTAATATTTCCGATGACTTCACGAATCGTATTTAAGTCTTCGTTTTCTAACGCTTCTTTTATTTGTTGAATCTATCATTTGAAGCTATTATCTAGTTGATCTTCTGCTAATTGTTCTTCCTTTGTAAGCATATGGGTGAGTTTTTATAGTGTCAGGCTGAAAAATTACTACATAAATTGAAATTTATAAAGAACTTTTATTGAAAAATAATTTTGAACACTGATATATAGGAATTTTTGTATCACCAATTTTCAATAGAATTAGCCATTGTATACTTGAACATTTTTTTTAAAAAAAAAGCCAGTACCCGAAAGTACTGACTTTATCAAATAGCGATAGATTTCAGGTAGTTAGTTTAATTATTTATTTAAAGTAAGTGTCTTTGAAATTACCCCTACTTCTGTTTGTATAATTACATGATACAATCCTGAAGCCAGACGATTTTCAAGCTGAATACCTCTTCTCATTGGAGCATCTTTAGAGTAGGACTCATAGAATATCTCTTTTCCCGTTGCGTCGATAATTCTAATCTGACTGTTAACTCCTTTTAAATCTGAAGGAAGAGCAATGGTAAACTTTCCTTGCGAAGGGTTAGGGTAGAGGATTAATTCTTCTTGTAATGAAAGTATATCTATCTTTCTAGCATTCGAACTACATCCCCCAATTTCAAAAGCAAATCGGTCACCACCTGTATCTCTTTGTCCAAAAGTATCGTGCTGATACGTAAAGAAGATTTCTATTTGATCACCTAAAGGTAAATTGATATTGTAGCTATAATTTGCACCATCTTGATTCATAAAGTATCCACCAATGTTGACACCATCTTTGAATACTGTCATGATCACCCAATCTGTTTCACCCAATTGTGCAGTAGGCATAAAGGTCACTAATGGTTGAGCATTGTTTTCAACTTCCACTTCAAAGTCTCCATTCTGACTGCTGAAGAAACAAACTTCCTCATTGATAGTATTTACTTCAATTTCGAATGATACTGTATCTGAAGTTCTTCCATCATTAACTGTTAGGACTACCGAATAAATACCATTGGCTAAATAACGATGCGATGTAATAGCTTCTTGACTTGTTGCACCGTCACCAAAATCCCATGTATAAGTGAGAATATCATTTTCAGCGTCAAATGATGCTGTGGCATCAAATGTATACATACTTCCTTGGTTTGTGACATCAGCAATTGCTACTGGAGCGGTGTTATTGGCTACTGATCCACAAGTAGGGTAGACTTCAAATTCATACAATGAAATACCATAAGGATGTTGTTTACTTGTGGCATAAAGTGCGATGTAACGACCACTTCCTTGTAGGTTGTCCAATGAATCCGTTCTCGCGATATCCTCCAAACCACTTTGGTCACTGATGATCGTCCAAGTAGCAGGGTTTGGCTCAGTATCTTGATCAGAAACCATAATGTAATACGCGTCTGCATTAGCTCTTTCCCAAACCAATTTTACAGTAGCAATATCATAGGTCTGACCTAGGTCAATCTTGAACCATTGAGGAATGCTAAATGCGGTTGATGAACGGGTGTTTGGATCATTGTCTACTGCATTTTCAGGAATATAATACCCTTCTTGGCTCGACATACTCACTACTTTTCCTTGAGCAATATTAGTAGGAATACAATTTTGTTCGATGACTTCAATAATTACTAGATCAGAAGTATTACTTGTAATTGCATCATATACTTTTGCTGATATGGCATGCTCACCCAATGAAGCATTGTCCCAATTGACAGTGTATGGAGCAAGCGTACTTTCACCAATCAAAGTCGTACCATCATAATACTCAACCTTTGTCACTTGTCCATTAACCGAAGAAGCATCAGCTTGCAATTGAATTGGACTTCCTTCAGCAAATGTTTGTCCATTACTGATAGAAGTGACAGTAACATTAGGTAATTCAAAGACTACACCTCCTTCAATCACTGAGATATTTTTGATTGAGGATTGCCCTTCGTTTTCATTATCATAAACAATAGCTTTCAAAGTATGATTGCCAAATGTCAAATTATCAATAGTAATTGAATAAGGAGCTACATTTGCTTCTCCAATTTGTACATCATCCAAGTAATAAACGACACGTTGTACTGAGTTGGTCGGAGAGTAGACATTGGCAGTAGTGGAAATTGATTCACCGACTACATAAGCGAACTCATTCTGAGGTGCAGTGATTTCAAAGTTGACAATTGGTGTATTTACCGTAGCAGATTCCCAATAAATATCATCGATTTCAAAAGTATAAATACTATCTTTCAAAGGATCTAAAGATGATAAAATAAAAGGAGCATTAACTTCACTCAGATCACCCACATTAAAGTCAGTCATTGGAATTCGTAAGGTAGACCATTCGTCTCCTCTTACTAAACCATATGGAGATGTATTCGCTTCAATATTCACCCAATATTCAGCTGAAGTTGTAGTGAAACCAAGTCTGATACCCACATCTTCTGGTAACTTCATTTTTAAGTTTAGACTACCATCAGTATAGTTATTTAAGTTCCAATTTGCACGGCTATGAATACCGCCGCCGTACCAAACATTTGAGGCATTATTCGTCCAAGCAATACTGTATTGCCCTTCATAAGCCGAAGCAGTAACAGGCGTTAAATTATTCCATAGATAAATGTCAGAATCAATTCCTGGCGTAACTTTTTCATTTGTGGCAGTTTCTTCGGTATAGACACCAAAACGACCTTCAGCCACTTCATTTTCTTGTTTTCCAAGGAATACTTCACCGTGCCCATTCCATTTTGAAACCTGAATGTAGTCGACATACATTTTGGCAGGGAAGTTTGCTGTGATATGTTCATTGGCGTGAGCATCTGTAAAGACTCCACCTACTGCCATATTCAACAAGAAATAGAAAGGCTTTTGGAATGTAGAAGTACTTTCAGAGAAATAATAAGGGGCAGCAAACATAAAATGTTCTTCTCCTTCATCCAAAATTGACAACTGAATAGAAGTAGGAGACCAGTACATTCTGTAAGTAACAAAACGATTTGCTAATGAGTTTTCAGCCTCATAAGGGTTTGCATAATTGGGGTCCCAAGCCGCCAATGCTGCTCCTGTTGGGTTTTGAGGAGAAAGGGCTTCTTCAGAATACCAAATAATGTTGGAAGCGGTGTAATGATTGACATCAGCATAAGGGAAACCTTGGCGGGCTTTATCCTCTATATTTTGCCCCATTTCCATTAAATCAATCTCACCGATATGGGGCCATTCTCCAGCACCAGTTCCCAGTAACCATGCAGCAGGCCATAGTCCACCTGATACATCCGGTACTCTCATTCTCACATCAACAACACCATATTGGATGGCTACTTTATCTTTTGTAATCATTCTTGAAGAAGTGAACTGTTGATTACCAAAAGCCTCTTCTTTGGCTTCAATTACTAAAGCATTGTTGGTTGGATCATTTGGAATTGCTTCAATACTCGCATTCTCTTCACGGTAATATTCAAGTTCACCATTACCCCATCCCCAATTACCATTGCCAATCTCAAAACTCCATGTTTCAGAATTAATAGCATTAAAATCTTCTCTCCAAATTACTTCCCCAATTCCTTCACCAGTTACTTCAACTGTAACACTTGAAGAAGTAGAAACACCACTGTTATCCGTTGCTTTAGACGTAATAATATGTATACCTTCTGTGATTCCACTCCATTCGATCGCATAAGGAGCTTCAGTTGCAATACCAATGAGTTGAGCACCATCATAGAAAGTTACGTTGGTAATACTGCCATCTTCATCCGAAGCATCAGCAGTAATCAGAATTGATGCAGGATTTTCTAACGTTAAATTGTTTTCAGGAGAAGTGATGCTTACCGTTGGTGCAATTGATGGATACACTGTTGGATCATAAAGGATATCATCGAAAGCTAAGTCAAAGGTAGTACTCGTCCCACCTTCACCCGAAAGAACCAAGAAAGGTGAAGTCACTTTTTGTAAGTTGATACCATTGAAATCACTTAATGGAATAATGGCCTCACCCCATTCTCCATTTCTTTCTAAACCATATTTAGTTTGGTTGGCTTCAAAATCCACCCAATATTGGGCATCTACGGTTTCAATTCCTACTTTGAATCCTACATCAGCAGGGATTTTTACTTTAAAGCGTAAAGTACCATTTCTTTGTGCTGTAAGATCAATATATTCTCTAGAAGTCAAGCCTGCACCAAACCACCAATTTGGTTGAGAAGTTTTCCATGCAATGACACCATTACCATGATAAGGAGCAGTAGAACCACCTTCAAAAGTATTTTCCCATACAAAAACATCCGCATCAACTCCTAGATTCATTCTACTGTCTACAGCTTCTAGATCACTAAATACAGCATAAAGACCTTCTTTCTTATTGGAAACTGGAGTCGTATAAATTTCACCCAATCCGTTCCATTTTGATACTTTGACATAATCCACCCACATTTCCGCAGGAAGATCAGCCGTAATACCATTTGGATCAAGAATATCAGGGAATACGCCACCCACAGCCATATTCAATAAGATGTAGAAAGGTTGGTGGAATGCATCAATTCCATCACCACTTTCGATGTTAAAAGGAGCAGGTAATAAATCATGCTCAATGCCTTCATCTAAAATAGTAAAGCGAATTTCTTTAGGTGACCAGTACATTCTATACGTGACAAAACGATCTGCCATAGAAGTTTCAGAAACATAAGGAGTGGCTGAACCTTTAAACCAAGTACCATTTGCAGCACAAGTAGGGTTATCCTCACTACAAGCGGCTTCTGACTTCCAAAACATATTGGAACCTGTGAAATTATTGACATGAGGAATTACCGTAGAATCTTCCAAATGCTTTAATCGGTCAGCTTCATTATGTCCCATTTCCATGATGTCTAATTCGCCAATTGCAGGCCATCCTTGAGATCCTGTACCTAGCATCCAGAAAGCAGGCCATAGTCCATCTTCTAAATCAGGAACACGAATTCTAGCTTCTACTACACCATATTTGACGGCTAATTTATCTTGTGTTTTTAAACGAGAGGAAGTAAAAGAAAAGCCTTTAATATTTTCTCTTTTCGCAGTAATGATTAAGGCTGAATTATCGCCTTCCTCAGGAATATTTCTGACCGTACTGTTCTTTTCAGTATAATATTCCAATTCACCATTTCCCCAACCCCAGTTGCCATTTCCATGTTCAAATTGCCAATAGTTTTTATCAATAGCATTGAAGTCGTCAACCCACAATACCTCACCAATTCCTTCTGAAGTATCCATCACATAAACTTCTACATTTTCACTATCTCCAGTGATACCAGCATC
This sequence comes from Flammeovirga sp. AWQ4_249, assembly GCF_056161045.1. Taxonomy (NCBI): domain Bacteria; kingdom Pseudomonadati; phylum Bacteroidota; class Cytophagia; order Cytophagales; family Flammeovirgaceae; genus Flammeovirga; species Flammeovirga sp. AWQ4_249. The sequence goes on along the minus strand of NZ_JBSWYJ010000006.1, from coordinate 30,407 downwards.
ATCTGTGGCAACAGCCTTAATTTGATGTGTACCACTTACTACATCATTCCAAATCACACTATATGGAGCGTTGTTGCTTGAGCCAATTAAAGAGTCATTGACATAATATTGAATAGAGGAAATAGTACCATCAAGATCATAAGCAGCACTTCTCAATTCGATGGGCTCTAGACTTTCAATAAGCATTCCATTAGAAGGATTCAATAATGTAACCACCGGTGGTTTAGAGACAGTAGGAGTATCATCCCAATAGATATTATCGAATGAAAAAGATTGGTTCGCAGCAATACCTTCTAAACCTTCCACCGCAAAGAAATAGTCCACTTGAGTAAGGTCAATTAAACCAAAATCAGCGATTGGAATACTGACTTCTTCCCATTCTCCCGAACGGTCTAATCCGTATTTACTTTGGTTGGCAGGGAATTCAATCCAACTTTCATTTAAAGCCGAAATAATCCCGATTTTAAAACCTAAATCTGAGGGTACATTAGCAGCGAAGTTTAATGATCCTTCTGCATAATCTGTCATGTTTTCAGAAGTAGAAGTCGCAATACCACCACCAAACCAATCTTCAAATGCATTGTTCCAAGAAAGCGTATTGCTGCCTTCAAAAGGAGTGATGTCTCCCTCTATCAGAGAGTTCTCCCAAACAAATACATTCGCATCCACACCCACAGTAATCCCATTTTCTATTGACGTATCGTCTGTAAAAACGGCAAATTTTCCTGTTTTAGCATTTCTTTTTCCTGTAAAAACTTCTCCTCTACCATTCCATTTTGATACCTTAATGTAGTCAATCCACATCTCAGCAGGAGTAGTTATGTTTACATCATTATTGCTTAATGCATCAGTGAAGTTACCACCCACAGCCATATTCATTAAGAAGAAGAAAGGCTTTTGGAAAACTTCTGTATCTGTCCCTTTTTCCAATCCAAATGGACCGGCAAATAAATCGTATTCTTGCCCTTCATCGATAATTGTAATACGAATTTCTGAAGGACTCCAATACATTTTATAATTAACAAACTTATTAGCTAATGAAGTCTCGGGCATATACGGTCTTGCATAGTTTACATCGTATGCCGCACTTCCTGCACATGTAGGATTTTCTGGACTACAAGCCGCTTCAGAGTAAAGGATAATATTTGATCCCACAAAGTTATTGACATCAACTGTTTCACCCCCTTCACGTTCACGAACCGAAGTTTTGTGTCCCATTTCCATGATATCAATTTCTCCTCTTTGTGGCCATTGTTGATGATCCGTTCCCATCATCCAGAAAGCAGGCCAAAGGGCATTTCCTAGCTCAGGAACTTTCATTCTCACATCAATAACTCCGTACTGTATCGCTAAACCGTTTTCACTTTTCAAACGAGAAGAAGTATAATTATATCCTCCAGCAGCTTCTTCTTTGGCAGTAATTACCAAAGCAGTATTACCAGATTCACCTGGGATTTCTTGAATAGAAGTATTGTTTTCAGTGTAGAATTCTAATTCTCCATTACCCCAACCCCAGTCGCCATTACCGGTTTCAAACGTCCAGACATTACGATCAATTTCTGTAAATTGTTCTTCCCAAATGATTTCACCCTCACCGGAATCGTCAGAAACATAAAGGTCAAAATCAGCAGAAGTACCCGTATTTCCTTTGCTATCTTTGGCAGTTGCTTTTAGCGTATAATCGCCTGTTTCAATAGTATTTAAATTGAATTGATAAGGTGCTGTAGTAGCAGTTCCTACTAAAGAATCATTTAAATAGAAATCTACTTCTTGAATACTATTTTCTGAAGTCACATCCGCTTCTAATAAAATTGGAGAAGCATTATTTACAGCATGTGAAGTAGGAGAGGTAAAAGCAACTTCTGGTTTGCTGATAGTCCCTTCAAAAACTTCACCTTGACCATTCCATTGATGCACGCTGATATAATCAATCCATAATTGAGCAGGAGTGGAAATATTTACAGCATCACTGCTCATAGCATCCGTGAAATTACCTCCAACAGCCATATTGAATAGGAAAAAGAAAGGTTTTTGGAATACTTCCGTTTCTGTACCTTCTTCTAAGCCAAATGGACCATTAAACATCTCATGTTCCACACCTTCATCAACCATTGTAATACGAATAGACTCTTCTGACCAATACATTCTGTAGAGTACAAAACGGTCATTTAAGGGAGTAGGAGCAATATAAGGATTGGCATAATTTACATCGTATGCTGCACTTCCTGCACAAGTAGGGTTTTCAGGACTACAAGCCGCATCAGCATATAAGATAATATTCGATCCTGTAAAACTATTGACATCACTGTCTGCATGATGTTCTCTGACACTTTGTTTGTGTCCCATTTCCATAATATCGATTTCACCACGCTGAGGCCATTGTGGTTGGTCTGTACCCATCATCCAGAAAGCAGGCCATAATGCATTCCCCAACTCAGGTACTTTCATACGTACTTCGATTAGACCATAACGAACCGCTAATCCATTTTCACTGATCAATCGAGAAGAAGTAAATTGAAAACCCTCTTTCTCTTCTTGTCTCGCTTCAATCACAATCGCCGAATTGTTGGATTCCCCCGGAATAGGTAGGATAGAAGTGTTGTTTTCAGAATAATATTGGAGTTCCCCATTTCCCCAACCCCAGTCGCCATTGCCTGTTTCAAAAGTCCAAACATTGTCGTTGAGATCATTAAAATCTTCTTTCCATAGTAGGTCTCCTTTTTGTGCATAAGCAGGGACAAAGGTTAACCCAAAAAATAAGTAGAGTAATAAGTATTTAATTCTCATTTCATTTATGATAGTTAGTAAAAAAAAGTAATGTCACAATAGTACTTACTACATTTATAAAGGAGAAAAAAAGGCACTCTACAAACCTTTTTTGTCGACTCTACAAATACTCTACATGTACCATAAGGTCTAGATAATCAATGTGTTATAATTCCATTTAAATTTTTTTTGAGAGATATCTACTTTTTAGCCCATGAATTCATTCATTGATGACTAAAATCTCAAAATTAAATCGTTTAGATTGACGTTTTTATCCAAGGCCATTTTCTTACGAATTCTATACCTACTTTGTTCTAAGCTACTGCTAGTTATATTGAGGATTTGAGCGATCTCTTTATTTGTTTTATTTTGTCTAATTAAACCACATATACGAAGGTCGGTTGAGGTCAACTTAGGATATTTTTTGGCAAAATCTAGGGTGAAATTTTCGCGTTCAACTTCTTTAAAATCTTCAAACATTGGGTCATTTTTGATTGTCTGAAGGTTGTCTTTTAAGTGATTAATAGGAACTTCAGAGGAAGGACTTTCCATTATTTCTGACACTGTTTGATACATTGATTGCATATGTTCATTTATACTTTCGTATTTTATTTTGATTGCATGTGTATTTGCTTTTGCATCATTAAGTTGTTGTTTTAAGGATTTATTTTGATGCTCTAGACTGATTTTTTCTTCATGAAGTTTAAAGATTTCTTTGTTTTTAAGATCGAATTTTGATTCAAATTTTAGACGTTTTAAGTAAGAGCGAATAATAAGTGATACCATACCTAAAAGAAATAAAATACAAGCTATTTTGAACCAGATTTTTTCATAGAATTTTCCTTTTACAACGACAAGATATTCTTTGATATTACTGTCCCAATACCCTTTTTGATAACTACTTTTGACTTTTAATTTATATTCACCTGCAGGTAGCTTGGTGAAGGTGGCTGTACGTTCTCCATCGGCTGTTTCAATCCATTGATTATCATATCCTTCTAATTGATAAGAATACAATACATTTGCTATTTTTTCATAGTTTATGGAGGCAAACTCAAAGGTCAGAATGTGATGATCTGAATCCAATGTGATAGTATCTATTTCAGCAAGAAGCCCATCAACTTGATAGATGGAATCCTTTCTATTTTCATAGGCAATAGAAACATTGTCTTTTCGTATATCTGTTAAAAATAAAGGAGGTGAAATATATGTTTGGCGAATAGCATTGGGATTAAATGCGATTATACCATGGTTACCTCCAAATAAGAACTGTCCATTTTTTGTCTTCGTAGCAGTTCCATTGATGAAACTGAATTTTTTTAACCCATAACTTTCTCCATAATTGGTTGCTTTATTGGTTTTGATATCAAAAACTGAAAAACCGCAAGAAGTTGATAACCAAACCCGTTGTTGTGTATCTATTTGTAAGCTTTGAATATCTAAACAATCAAAACCATGTCCTTCTTGGTAATTGAATACTTTATTATTACGAAAACTAATTTGAAAAAATCCTTCACCATTTGTTCCTACCCAAAGATTACCTAGTTCATCTGATTCAAGGCAAGTTACCACTGGAATAGGGTATTGCTTACTTTTTTTATCATCAATTGATAAGGCGAGGAGGTGTGTTGGAGTCCCTATAAATAGAGTGTTATTGTCATCAATTTCAAATGCAGAAATTTGTCCATGTAAAGGAATATTTTGCCCTTTGAATACTTGATAGATACTCGTAAAATGTTCGGAATATTTTCCGTTTTTATAGTCTAATTTAAATACATCTTGCTTATCGTAACTTATCCACAAATTGTGCTCTTGATCTTGGGTGATATTAGAGATTTTGCCATGTGGTAAAAAAGTATTGTCTAATGGATAAGCAGATTTTAATTGTCGATTGATGTCAAAACAATAGAGAAATTCATTATTAGCGATCCAGAAATTGTCTTGATGATCAATGTAGAAACAATTCGTATAGCTTCTATAAATGTCTTCTGAAAAATTGAGTTTTTCTGAAGGGGAAAAGAGTCCATGTTTTTCATTTCTGTAAAAAACATCTCCTTTTTTATTTAATACAAATTGGTCAACTTTCTTGATGCCTTGATTAACCGTTTGATATTTAAAAGTACTTTTGAGAATATTTCTCTTCATCAGACCATAACCAAATGTACCATACCAATTTTCATTTTTATCAAAATAAGCTGTCCATATATAATCTAAATTTTCTTTCTTTTCCTTGGGTTGAACTGACGTGAAAGTCTTATCTTTTTTATTGAAAATACATAATCCATTTCCATATGTTCCAATCCAAAGGTTCCTTTTATCTTTTTGAGCTATTACACGAATTACATTTCCCGGAATACCGTCTGAGGAGGCAGGATGTTGTACAAAAGTATTGGTTAAATTATAATTTTCATCATACTGCAATAGCCCACTTCCCCAAGTGCCCACCCAAATATTTTGGTCCAAATCTACAAATAAGGTATTAACAGTAGGGAAACCATTTTTTTCATCTTTAAGTATGGTTTCTACTTTTTGTGTAGCAATATCATAAATGATTACCCCTGTATTTTCACCACCAATTAAGAGCTGATTTCCTTGAAAATATAATGTATTGATAAATTGAGTGTTAAATTTTTGATTGTCGCTCACTTTAATCGAAATACTTGAAAATTCTTTAAGTTCAGCATTAAACTTTACTAAGCCCCCACCATATGTGCCAATCCAAAAGTTTCCCTGATTATCCTGTGTAATTGCTCGGATATTATCTGATTTCAATTCAGAATTTTGTTCAATAAGAAAGGCTTCTACTTTTCCTGTTTTGACGTCGAATTTATTAAGCCCGCTTTCTGTACCAAACCAAAGATTTTTCTTTTGATCTTCATAGATAACCTGTAGGGTTGTATGCGAAAGTTTATTGGTTTTTTCATCAATAGCTACATTAAAATTATGGAATTTATATCCATCATAGTATTGTAAACCACCGTAACCACCTACCCATAAAATCCCTCTGGAATCTTTGAAAATGGATAAGACATGATTATGAATAAGACCTTCCTTATCGGTATAATTATCAAAATAATAGGCTTGATTTTGAGCGAATGAATTTAGAATAGTTAGTGTAATACACATTAAAAAAATAGCTATATTTTTCATACGAATAGTTAGTGAAGATTGAGTAGTTTCTTAAATTTAATAATTAATAGAGTACCATTGTAAAAAAGAGTATAAAAAAATCCCATCTTCTACCGAAGCAAAAGATGGGATTTCGTGTTAACAAAAGTCTGGGTGTCGACTTTGACTAGATTAAACCTACAAGGTCAATGCTAGGCTTTAAAGTTTCGTTACCTTCTTTCCATTTTGCTGGGCAAACCTCAGATGGGTTAGCAGCAACGAATTGTAAAGCTTTTAATTTTCTTAATAACTCTTCAGCATTTCTACCTACGTTACCTGCAACTACTTCGTAAGAAACGATTTCGCCTTCAGGGTTAACGATGAAAGTACCTCTTTCAGCTAAACCAGCTTCTTCGATCATCACGTCAAAACCTCTTGAAAGAACACCTGTTGGGTCTGCTAACATTGGGTAGTTGATTTTTTTGATAGTCTCAGAAGTATCATGCCATGCTTTGTGAACAAAGTGAGTATCAGTTGACACAGAATAAACTTCAGTACCTGTAGCTTTGAATTCCTCATATAAGTTAGCTAAGTCTTCTAACTCAGTAGGGCAAACGAAAGTGAAGTCTGCAGGGTAGAAGAAGAAGATTGACCATTTTCCTAAAACGTCCTCTTTTGTAACAGTTTTGAAATCGTTGTTAGCAAAAGCTTCTACTTTGAAATCTACAATTTGTTTTCCGATTTGTGACATAATTGTTAAATCTATGTTTAATAAAATTTTTTCGTTTTCAAGTGCCATTTTCTGAACACGATGCAAACATAACAGCCACCTATTTATAATACAAAGTGATAAAATCTATAGCGGTATAAGAAAAATTTATAGAACCCTATTAATTTTATTTATAGCCTCATTGAAATTGTTATGAAATGTACTCTAATGCTCAATAAATCAATGTTTTTCGTCTTTTTAATCTTTTATTGAGCGTATTGGAACAACTTACAATGATCAGTATTACCATTAGAATCTATTGACAATTGTTTTATTTTCATTTACAAAATCCAATAAAATTCCCCTACTAATTCTTCAATAATCGGTCGCTTATACTATCAGTATTCTGATCAAAAAAAAGGGTAGTTTTCTACTTAAATACATTTTCCTTTATTGAAATTATCATATATTCAAGTTAGTTCATTATACTACATTCTTTACAATATATTTCTTTAAGTATATCATGATGAAGAAGTTGAAAAGTGATACCTCCAGATAGATTTGAATTAAACATTTGACAGAAACGCTTTCGATTAAGATCGATTGCTTTAAATAATAACTGCTTGTATGTTGACTTCGTTAAATATTTAGGGTCAATAATAGTAATATTGAGATAATAGAATAAAAGATCTTCCGATACATTATTTTCATTAATTCTAGTAGCAAGTAATTGATCTCTTTTCTTATATTGACTATACAAACTATAATATTTTGCTAGACGTAAAATTTCATCATCAGACAAATCTACTTCTTTAAAAAGTTTATCGATCTCATTGATACTCGCTCTGACTTGTTTATAATCCTTTCTCGAATACGCTTTCTTAATCTTTCCAAGATGATAGTTAAATAATAGTTTATCCATTAATACAGGATCAAAATTATTCTTTACTAAACGACGAAGTAAAGAAAGAATATCTTTATCAGAAACATCATAATTATCAAAGTAGTATTGCACTTTTAGATTAGCGATATTAAAATATGTTTCTTCAGTATCAGGAATCAGCTCTAAAAGTGCTTTAAACTTTTTGATAGCAGTGGGGATATCTATGGTTTGTGAATTTCTTAAAAAGAAGATTTCATTATTCAAGAAATACCCATATTGTGGTTCATTCGGTACTTTTACTTTTTCATATGTATCCTTCGTAAACTCACCCACTTGAATTTTTGAAAAAATTATATTTTGAAGCATATATGCTTTTTCATACTCTTTTTTATTGATCATTGTATTGAAGACTTCTATACTTTCCTCATTCGATAGCATATAAAAATTCTCTTTTTTCTTTAAAGCTACTTTTATCATCCCTTTTCGATGTTTTTGAAAAATCGGTTCTAAACCTTTTAATACTTTTTGAGACATTAGACTTTGTTGAATTTCCTTTTTTGATTTAGTACCTAAATAGGCATAAGATGTGGAAGAGATATCCTCAAAAAAAGCATCCCAATTTTCTTTTGTTTCAATTTTCACCTCCGCATTTTGATGCATGTAGGGTCTTAGTTCTTCAATCAGAGCTTGTGCTCTTTTTTGTTGTATCTTTTTATTTTTATCAGGATTACCTTCAATAGAAGAATACGCTTCTATAATAATGGATTGAATTGTATAATCAGTAAGCTGAAGTTCATGGTGGAGGCTATCCAGTAATGTCTGATTAAATTTAGTTTGATTTCTTTGAAATTTCACCTCAGCTTCTAGTTCTTTTTCTAGTGTTTTTGTGTAATTAATAAAATTTTCAGATACAGAAGGGAATTGTAAAAAGGGGATATAAAAAGTATCAAGATAATTACTTTCTAGACTATATGAACTCCGATAATAGGTAAGTTGATTTTTAATAAATAACTGAAAATTGATTTCAACATCTTCAAACTTATAGGTATTGGGTAGTCTTCCGATCTCAAATCTATAATAACCTTCTGTTGTTTTTTCTTTATTACTTTCTAACTCATTTCGAAGTGTAGTGAACATACTTTTGCCATAAAAATTATCCCCATTACTGGAATAATCATTATTGGCTCTAGAACACGAAAATTGACTTTTTTTAATTAAATCAATGACAATTCCACTCTTTTTTTTAGGAAAAAGAACATCAAAGTAGTTGATATCTGTGATCAAAAAATAAATTTTTCTAGTAGGTCTATCTAATTTTACACCAAACCAAACTTCATCAGGAAAAGCATCAATTTTCGCTTTGAAATTAACTGTAATTTTGTTTTCTGGATTGTATTCTTTGAAAGGTTTTACCTTTTGAGCAAAAGAAAACGAGGAGGTTAAGATACAAATTGATAATAAAAAGTATAGTTGCTTCATAAGATAGTATAGATTAAAAGAGTGTATTATTTTTTTTAATCTAAAAGATCCAGATTCTCTTTACAATTTACATTTGTTTGATTTAAACTATTTTAGTTTCTAGAATGCTGAAACCGAGGTTAATTAACAATTGATAAATTCAATTATGATTTTTTATTGATAAACAAATCAATCTGAAGAGATTCAATAGGGGTATCTGTTTTTTGTAAATTAATTATGGTTCAATAAATAAGGAGATTACGACAGAGCAATCTCCTTATTATAAGTATATTAATGTAATATTATTATTCTATTCCTTCGATCCAAGAACCGTTAGCTTGTAAGATAATCGTACCGATTTCTTTGGCTTCCTTTTTAAGTGGAATCAATTGATCATTAATTGCTTTCCATTGGTCTTTAATGATTTTTAAAGTTTCAAGATGAGTAGGGGTAGGGCCATATGTAGAACCAGAAATTCCTCTGTTTAAGGCAAATAAACGTTCACCAATTGTGGGTTTATTTTTTTCACCTACTTCATTTCTTGCGGCATTACCATATAAAGCTGTATCAAGTGCGTCTAATTTTTTATTCATTTCCGCAATTTGTTCTATAATGTCTTTATTGACAGAAGAGTGCATCGCAGCGTTGAATAATTGTTGACCTGTCTTTTGTGTATTTTCTAGTTGAATGGACAGTGTATTGACATCTCTTGTTAGTTGCTCGTACTGACGCCAAAAAGCGATAACCTCTTCCATTTCACTACCTTTCAATGCCGTTTCACCAAGACGTTCTACTTCTACATTAACAGGAGCAGCTAGAGGTGTAGACTTTCCATTTTCGAAGGCGTTCAGAGTAGCTGTATAGGTTCCAGGTGCAGCTAAGAAAGCGGTTAACCTTTCCTCTTTTCCATTCAATAGAATAGTACCCGTTCCACCCACTTTTAAATCCCATGTTACTCTATTGAAACCCTTTGCGTTGGCAGCTTGTACACGGTTGATGATGTTTCCTGATTGATCCTTTACTTCTAGATAAACAAAGGGTTTTAGTTCACGTTTTTCTGTCTCCAATGCTTCCCAGCCAGGGAATGAGGAAGTGCCATTTGTTTTTTCATTTTCCTGACGTTCTTGTTCCAAACTAAGAATTGGCTCTTTTAGGTAATAAGTAAATGTAGCACCAAATTCAGGATTTTTAGCTAGGAATAATTGACTTCCTTGTGAACCTCTAGCATTGTCAAAATCCATCGTAGATTTCTCTAAATACCACCATGCTTTTCTTGGTGTAAATAGGGTAGCCGTTTGTTCTAATTGCGATGCATCTACATTTCTCAATGCTGTATAATCATCTAAAATATAGAAACCACGTCCAAATGAAGCAGCGACTAAGTCATTTTCTCTTCTTTGGATCGCTAAATCTCTAAAGGAAATAGTAGGAATACCCGCATTCAATTCTGTCCAACTTTCACCAGCATTCACAGAGAAGAACACACCAAATTCAGTTCCTGCAAATAGTAGATCTTTATCAACATGATCTTGAACAATTCTCCAAACTAAGTTCTTGTCTCCAAGACCATTATTTAGTGTCGTCCAAGTGGTTCCTTTATCAGTACTTTTTAATAGATAAGGATGATAATCTCCTTCTTTATGATTGTCTAAAGCGACGTACAAAGTATTTTCATCGTATAAATCAGCCTTTATATCATTGACATAACTTTTAGCAGGAACACCAAGGCTACTGACTTCAATTTTTTTCCATGTTTTCCCTTCATCAGAAGTGATTTGTATTAATCCATCATCTGTACCGATAAAGATTACTTTTTCATTTTTTGGAGAAACAGCTATAGAAGTAATCGTATTGTAATTTGACATCGCATAGACATCCCATGGAGAATCCCAGCTTTGTTGGCCTCCCATAATCGGTAAAGCCAAACGCTCTTCATTTCTAGTTAAATCATCGGAGAGTGCCGTCCAAGAATCACCTCTATTTGTCGATTTCCATAAACGTTGAGAACCATGATAAATCGTTGTTGGTTGATGGGGCGAGACTAAGATTGGAGCATCCCAATTGTACCTTTCATTTCCTTCATTTGCAGCTGGTTGAGGCATTATGTCTATTACTTCTCCAGATTTCAAATCAATACGAGACAACGTTCCTTGCTGACGTTGTCCATACATAATGTCAGGATTTCCAGGTTCCGTTGCTGGTTGGTGTCCATCCCAATTAAGTACAACTTTCCAATCTGCATTACGAATACCATGGTGATTATCCGTTCTAGATGGACCTCCTTCAGTACTGTTGTCTTGTGTACCACCATAGACATTATAGAATGGTACAGCATCATCAACTGCAACTTTATAAAATTGCGTAATTGGAATATTTTCCATGAATCTCCAAGTTGTACCTAGGTCAAAACTTTCATATACACCGCCATCAGTTCCAACCAATAAATAGTTGGGATCGGAAGCTTTAAAAGCAATAGCATGATTGTCACCGTGCTTTGCCGTTTCATCCATAAATGTAAAATTCTTTCCTCCATCTTCAGATTTCATCAAACGATTATTCATGAAGTATAAACGGTCAAATTTATGAGGAGAAGCATAGATTTCTTGATAGTAATGCGGTCCTGTTCCTCCTGAGACAACATCAGACATTTGAGTCCAGTTCCCTCCTCTATTTTCAGTTCTCCAAACACCGCCTTTCTTACGGTTCAATTCAATTGCAGCGTACAATACATCCGGATTTTGAGGTGAAATCGCAATAGCTGTTTTTCCCCATTTTCCCTCAGGTAAACCTGCTTTCAATTGTGTCCACGTATCACCTGCATCATCAGAAACATAAATGCGAGAATTTTCTCCACCACCCATCCAAGCAGCGACAGTTCGATGATGTTCCCAAGTAACAGCGTACACTCTATTGGGGTTTCTCGGATCAGTCACCATATCCGTCACACCTGTATATCCTTCATCTCCAAGGGTTTTCTTCCAAGTTTTTCCACCATCAATAGATTTATAAAAACCTCTTTCACCACCTGGACTCCAAAGAGGCCCTTGGGAAGCGACAAGGATGATATCTGAATTATCTGGATGTACAATTATTTTAGAAATATGCTCAGAGTTTTTTAATCCCATATTTTCCCAAGTGGCTCCACCATCTAAAGAACGGTAAAGACCATCTCCAAAAGCAACGTGACGACCACCTACATTCTCTCCTGTTCCAACCCAAACAGTACTTGGATTGTTAGGATCTAAAGTAACACAGCCAATAGAATAGACGGATTGCCCATCAAAAATAGGCTGGAAAGTTGTACCGGCATTGACCGTTTTCCAAACACCGCCAGAACCAACAGCTACGTACCAGATATTTTCATTGGTAGGGTCAATAGCAAGGTCTGCAATTCTTCCCGACATAAATGCAGGGCCGATACTTCTAAAGGTAAGACTATCAAAAAGATGTGTGTCTAATGGAGTAACTTTCGTTTTTGCTGCTCGTTTTCTTTGTGCAGAGCTCTCCGTATAGCTGAAAAAAAGTGCAGCTACCAATAGCAAAAGAGTAATATTTCTCATAAGATTTAGTTTATAAATAGATCAGGATTGGAAGTTTAAAATTGATTATTGGAAATTAATAAAAACTGATCTATCGTTTAAATAATGATTTAATGATTGAATTGTTTTAAAGTTATGTTTCTTGGACTGTGGAAGTTGAATGTCAATTTAATTAATTATCTACAATTAGAGGAAAAGAAAACGTAATTAAATTGATAAATCAAGCAAAAAAGTATTGTATAGAATTTGAATTTTCACAAAATGACAACTAACTTGATTCCATTTAGGTGATATATGCACATTAAAGAGTTGTCATTTCAAAAGGCTTTACTATTCAGAAATTTACTTTTATTCTATTAATTACCTTTTTTCATTATGGAAATCATAAAAACAGTACGTTGGGGAATTCTAGGTTGCGGTAATGTAACTGAAGTTAAAAGTGGTCCAGCCTATCAATTGGTACATGAATTTTCTTTGGATGCAGTCATGAGAAGAGATATTGATAAGGCAAAGGACTATGCCATTAGACACAATGTCCAAAAATATTATGGCAATGCAGATGAATTAATTCAAGATCCAGAATTGGATGCGATTTATATTGCAACGCCACCTGATTCTCATCATGAATATGCCATTAAAGTAGCAGCAGCAAATAAAATCTGTTGTATTGAGAAGCCAATGGCACCTTCTTACGAAGAATGTAGAGCAATTACGGAAGCGTTTGAAAAGAAGAAGTTACCTCTTTTTGTTGCTTATTATAGACGTTCATTACCTCGTTTTCAACAATTAAAAAAGTGGTTAGAGGATCAGGAAATAGGAAAGATAAGACATATAAGTTGGAAGTACTTGAGAACACCAAGTGCTATTGATCGTTCTGGAAATTACAATTGGAGAACCGATGCGAAGATTGCACTCGGAGGATATTTCGATGATTTAGCAAGTCACGGTCTGGATCTGTTTAATTATCTTTTAGGAGATGTAAAAGAGGCAAAAGGTTTAGTCAATAATCAGCAGAAGCTCTACTCTTCATACGATGCAATCACAGGCAATTGGATCTACAAAAAAGGAATAACAGGATGTGGAGTATGGAATTTTGGCAGTGATCATTATGAAGATAGTGTGGAGATTATCGGCAGTATTGGAAGAATAGAATTCTCAGTATTTGACAACAAACCACTCGTCTTAATTCAAGGAGAAAAAAAAGAAGAAATATCTATTGAAAATCCTCAACATATCCAACAGTATCATGTTGAAAATATGATGAAAGCATTGACTGATTCAACTTTTCATCATCCTTCAACTGGAAAAACGGCCACGCATACAAGTTGGGTCATGGATAAGATTTTGGGGAAGATATAACAATCAGGCTAATAATATGAAAATGACTATTAGCCTGATTACCATATATTTTATTTACTTACTTTCAAGTTAAAAGACCCATTAGTATTTATAAAATAAAGTTTTTTTGCTTTATTTTTATTCTTAATGTAAACTTTGAAAACTTCAGTTGAAGATTGTTGATTTTCTTTAATTTTCTCTGATGTTTTTATAATTTTCCACCCTGGATAATTATCATTTATTTGTTCAGTTAACTTTATAGGAAGGTCAATTGATTCAAAATACTCCATGATAAATATTAGAGCCCCATTTTCATTGTAATACTTTTTTGTATCCCATTATCGGTTATAAGTTCTACTTCGTATGAATTTGGAGTTACCTCTTTTTGATATTCTTCTCTATCATATAATGTAAAATAATCTTTTAGATCACTTGATGAGACTAAACCAACTTTTGTAATGATATTATCAAATTCATTATTTTCTCTTGTTATCGAATTGATAATATCTTGTTTGGTATTATATCCATTAATATCAACATTTGTTTCATTATACATGACAGTATCTTTACTATTACTTTTGAATGTAATTTCATATAATTCACCAGCTTCTTTTGGCTGTTTAGATTGTTGACTGAATAATAGGTTTGAAAAACATAATATTATTAGATGAATAAGTGTAAATTTTTTCATGATTATTTTTAATAAATGATTTTTTAAGATGTTGCAAATTTACCTTGTTATAGTTTATTGCAGTTGTACTTTTAATCATATCATTTGTATAAAACGTACACTTGAAATTTATTATCTTATATAGTTTTTGAAATCACTTTTTCATCAAAGATCTGTTTGAAATGATGTTGGAGGTGATCTACATAGTCGACTATAAGGAATTTTAAAGTGTGTAATTCATCGCCTACTTGAACTTTATTATTTAAATGTTCTGGAGCAATTCTCACAATAATATCCAGTATCTGACGATTATAAAGTTCCCAAAAAGAGATCAAAAGTTCAGTGTCTCTATCTTGATAATAACTAAATGCATTCCACTCATTTTGATCATATTTAATAGAAGGCGTTTCTTCAAATTGCCCTCTAACAAAGCGTTGGTGATTATTCGCAGCACTGTCAATTAGGTGTCCTAAAATTTCCTTTTTACTCCATTTATTGGGAGATGGTTTATAGTTCATTTCTACCTCTCCTAATTTTCTAAGTTTGATAGGAGTGAGGTGAATAATGTTTCTAAATTGTTCCAGTTTACGTTGAAGCATTAGTATAGTAGTTATTGGGTTGAGAAAAATTTTCTATTCTAAAATACGAAATAAATTTTTAATCTGCATGTGCAGTTAATTCTTCTAGCTTCGCTTTGTCTTTTTTAGAGATATTTTCAATCCCTTTTTCATTGATTTTATCTAGAATTCTATTGAGTTCCTCTTCCTTATTTTTTTCTTTTTTCTTCTTTTTAGAAAAAGATGTATGACCACTAATCGACATAGATTCATACATAATGTAAGTGGGATTCTTGATGATAAATAAAGTAAACCCAACACTTGGAATGCCTAACAGAGCATAAGTCCACCAATTGTCATAAATAGAAGAAGGTTGAATTGCTAACATAATCAAGATACCAAAGATAGCTCCTCCCAAATGAGCATCATGACCAATGTTATCACGATTCTTTTTGATACCCCAAATAGAAGCAGCTATAAATAATGCACCAATGATCCAAGCCTGGAACTCCATAGGAATAAAGAGAAATGAAATAGGTGATAAAGGATCAGCTACAATGGTCGAAAAAACAACTCCTGAAACAGCCCCTGAAGCTCCTAATGCTCTATAATCAGCATGATTACGATGGATAAATAAAGACAATAAACTTCCGGTAATTAAGGAGCCAAAGAAGATAAGTAAAAATTCTAAAAAACCATACCTGTAAATCACATAACTACCAAAGGAGTGTAATGCGACCATATTAAAACCAAAGTGAATCCAACTTGAATGTAGGAATCCAGAAGATATAATTCGATAATATTCTTTTCCACTGAGTATGTTTTCAGTATGAAAAATATACTTTTTATTAAAACTAAAATCTCTAAGTCCACTGTAAGTTACAATGGCGATAGGTATGATCAGAAGAATGATACTGTTGTCCATGAAGTTTGCTTATTAAAAAATGGTTAGTCAAATGTATAAAAAATGGGCTTAAAAAAAAACCATGATAATCAATTGACTATCATGGTATGTTTTGTTATTCAAATTTGTATTTCTAAAGTAATTTCACTTTTACTTTTTGAAGATCACCTTTAAATTTAGGATCTTTATTTCTCCATTCTTTCGCTACAGAAGTAGCTTCATCTGTACCTACATCAAATGTTTCAGACAGTGAGTATGTACCTGGCATCACTTGATTTACAAATCCTTTTCCAATGGATTGACCATTTACAAATAATTCAATTTTAGCTTTTGCCTCTCTTATTTTACGTTTATCTTTTGGCAAAATCGGAGTGTAAACAACTTCAAGCTCTAGATCTTGACCTTTCGGTAAAATGTTACTAGAAATAGTAAAATATTTGTTGTTATAAGCATTGTAATTATATACGAGTTTGTTGTCTTTAATGTAAACAGTGTAACCACCATAGATACCACCCGCTGCCAATAATACGCCTTCTTCTCCTTTGTAATTTTTGATATAAGATGTGATAGAGTGTTTCTTATTTTTTACAGGAGGAGAATAACCTTCTGCAATTCTTACAGCCCCTGGAGGATAGTAAATATATTCTTCTCTATGTGGGGCATACTGTAGATTGGTATTTTTTAATCTAGCAAAAAGGTCATCATACAATGGGAATACATTGTATTTTACAGCTTCTTCATCAAATACTTTTTTAAGTTCTTCTAATTTTTCAGGATGTACTTTAGCAAGATCTTTTGCTTCAGAAAAGTCCTCACTAACATGATATAATTCCCAAACATCTTTATTAAAATCATATCGTCCAGCACCATCCCAAGGCATTCTATTACCATGAATTGTGACTGCTTTCCATCCATCTTTATAGATCGCTCTATTTCCTAAAAGCTCATAATATTGGACTGTATGTCTATCTTTTGCAGTTGGATTGTTGAAAGTATAAGCCAAACTTGTCCCATCCATTGGAATTTGTTCAATACCATCGATCTCCTCTCTAAATTCAACATTGGTCGCTTCCATGATCGTAGGAGTAATATCAATAATATGACAATATTGTTGGCGAATAGCTCCTTTGTCTTTGATTCCTTTAGGCCATGAAATAATCAATGGATCAGCTTGTCCTCCTCTGTGTGACATTTGTTTGAAGTATTTGAAAGGTGTGTTACCAGCCCATGCCCAACCAGCATGATAATGATTGTTTGTTTCAATCGTACCCCATTCATCTTCTTTCTTTTCGTTTTCTTCAAAAGGAGTAGTACTAATGCCATTAATAAAATTAAGCTCATTATGACTACCTTCCGTTCCTCCTTCACCAGAAGCACCATTGTCAGAAGTAACAATTACAATTGTATTATCTAATTCATCCATTCTTTCGATGGTTTCCATAATACGACCTATTTGAGCATCCGTATGGTCTAACATGCCTGCAAAAGCTTCCATCTGCTTGGCATACATTTTCTTCTGTCTGTCTGTTAAACTATCCCAAGCAGGAAGGTCATCTGCTCTTTCTGTTAGAAGGGTATTTTCAGGAATGATACCCATTTTCTTTTGACGTTCAAAGACAATTTTGCGAAGCTCATCCCAACCCATATCAAACTTACCTTTGTACTTTTCAATGTAATTTTGTGGAGCATGATGTGGGGCATGCATAGCACCTGGAGCCCAAAACATAAAGAAAGGACGATCAGGATTGATAGATTTATGTCCTGTTAGATAATTGATCGCTTTGTCTGCAATATCTTCTGTTAGATGGTAATCTTCATTATCTTCCTTTGCATCAACAGGCTCATGACCTAAATACATTACAGGATCAAAATTATTAGCATCGGCAGACATAAAGGTATAGTTGTGATCAAATCCATCGTTTGAAGGCCAGTATGTAAAAGGCCCTTGTTGATGTACATGATAGCCAGGAGTGTGGTCCCATTTACCTAAAGCATAAGTGGTATACCCTTCATCCCTTGCAAGACGAGCAACTTCCATTGCTTCTAAGGGTACACGACCAGCATATCCAGGAAAGCCCATCGCTGTCAAAGCATGTGACCCTAAACCAATAGAGTGATGGTTTCTTCCTGCTAAAATAGCTGCTCTAGAGGGGGAACAAAGTGAAGTTGTATGGAAATTGTTGTATCTCAATCCATTGCTCGCAATTTTGTTCATATTTGGAGTGGAAACGATACCTCCAAAGCTTTCAAGTTGACCAAAACCTGTATCATCTAGCATAATGATTAATACATTGGGTTCCTCTCCTGTGAATGTTTTTTCTTTTGGCCAATCTTCAACAGATTCCTCATAGGTTTTGGCAATCTTACCTTTGAAGTTAGCGGTAATACTGTTCCCTTTTTTTGATACATTACTGTTATCTATAGTACAGTTTGTAAGTCCAAAAAGGAGAAATAGTGATAATAATGGATAATATATTTTTTTCATATCAAAGAATAATGTTTTAAGTCATACATTTTCATAACGCAAATGTAGATGATATTCTTTGACGATAAATGTCTATTTTTTTACACTTATGTTCATATATTGCTTTGGACTCAACCCAAACTTCTTTTTAAAAACAGTCGAGAATTTTGCGACGGAAGGAAAGCCAAGTTTTCTAGAAATTTCAGAAATGGTTAAGTTATTATTGAAGATGTATTTTTTTGCTTCTTCAAGACGGTAGTTATTATGATAACTATGGATACTCATACCATATACAATCTTAAAATCTCGTCTTAGTTTAGAAACTGATGCTCCATATTGAAAAGCAAGATCTTCTAAAGATGGTAAGGTACCATTGATCTTAATAATCATGTTTTTCAATTCGATTAATTCTTTCAAATCATCTTTGTGAATTGGCGACTTTTTTTTGTTGTCTATATCAAAAAGTGTTGCATAGCTTATACCAACAGCTTCAATAGAGCGACCAATAAGAATTGACTTTCTATATGCAGGGTGGAGATCATTATCTACATAAAAAATGGATCTGAGGAGTAGGTATAACGAAAAAGGAACAATACCATATTGAACCCAAATCAAAGATGGTTTTAGTTTTTGTAATAAGATTTCTTTAAAAAAAGGAAATTGTTGATCAATCATATTCTTAGAAATCTTTACTAATAGACACCTATAGGGTTGATTCTTTTTGATATGTGTTTTTAAGGAATAGGAAGAGGAATGTACACAAATTCCTTGATCATGTAGAGCTTGGTTTAAGGTATTCTCCTCTGTAAAATCAAGCCTGAAATAGATACTATTATCAATATCTGGTTCAACCCCATGAATGAATAAATCGGTATCTTCTGTACCAATGTAATCGCTAATGACACACTCAAAACCATCAACGAATTCATAATATTCCATCTTCCATTTCATCATGGAATTATTGACCCAAAACATTCTTCCATCAAAAGAACCATTGTATTTTGATACCAATGAATTTAAGCCCTTTATAAGAGCGTCATTATAGAGTTCAATTCGAATATTATTAGCTATATTTTTTTTCAAGTGATCTTACTCAAAAATTTAAAAAATCCCTTTTTCTTTAGCGTACAAAAGGAGTTCTTCTACAGAACCTTTGACTAACAGTTCCATGGCTTCATCAATATGTTTTTGATCCCAATTCCACCATTTGATACTTTTCAAAAAATTGATTTCATCTTGCGTAAAGCGGTATTTAATTATTTCAGCAGGATTACCGCCAACAATAGAATAGGCAGGGACATCTTTTGTCACTGTAGCATTACTTCCAATTATAGCTCCATCCCCAATTTTTACTCCAGGCATAACCGTAGCATTATAACCCAACCAAACATCATTTCCAATTATGATATCTTTGTATTTTTTCATGGGATACTCTTGTATAGGTATTTTTTCAGACCATTCATCCCCAAAAACAGCAAATGGAAAAGTAGAAACTCCCTTCATCGCATGATTTGCATCTGCCATAATAAATGTGACACCATTGGCAATGGCACAGAACTTCCCAATTTTTAATGAGGTATCAGACATCCCAAAGTTATAAAGTACATTTTTTTCTAGAAACTTTGTTGGATCTTCAAAGTCACTATAATAGGTATATTCTCCGACCTGTACATTTTGAACATCACTTTGCTCAACGAGGTATTTTAAAGAAATAGTATTGGTAAATCCATCAATTGGATAAAGCGTATTAAAATCTACTTTGCTCATGGTTTTGTGTTTAACGAACTAAAAATAATGATTGTAAGATGTTATTCAAAATCCATTTTCTGATCTCTTGCTTTTTTTCTAATAAAAATTTAATTTAATCAGTATCAGTAAATTATCGAAACTACTATTCAATAAACACACAAAGTATGGAAGACAATTCAATAAATAACATTCAACCCGAAAGAACCAGTAAATCAGAAGAGAAGACAAGGCCGGGAAACATCTTTAGTATGGTGGTCGTAGGTGCTATACTTCTGTATTTTATTATCAAAGAATTAATTTAAAAACGAAGACTCCATTGAAGAAAATTGAATGGAGTTTTTTTATGCTTTTAAATGTGGTGTACATTGTTATAGGAATATTTTATTTGAAATAAAGAAAAAGTATAATTATTCAATTTAAAATGATTGTTACCTCCATTAAATTATTAATTTCGATGCCGCTAGAAACTGGTTGCTATTTACTTCAATGTATTCTATTATTTTACCCATACTTAAACAATAAGATGAAGAGGTTAAACTACCTATTATTGATTGCAATTTTTGCAATGACGACACTATTTACATCATGTGATAATGATGATGATACTAATCCTGGAAATACAGGAGATGAACAGGTATCTAATGATCAAAATGCTACGGAAGAAAACAATATTCCTACTACTAAACACTAGATACAGGGATAGAAATTGATGGTGCATCTTCAAAAGTAGGAACACCTCCAGCACCTGACAGTGAAATGGATTTCCAGTTAAATACAGAGTTGACGGAAGGGT
The DNA here is from genome assembly GCF_056161045.1 of Flammeovirga sp. AWQ4_249. Taxonomy (NCBI): domain Bacteria; kingdom Pseudomonadati; phylum Bacteroidota; class Cytophagia; order Cytophagales; family Flammeovirgaceae; genus Flammeovirga; species Flammeovirga sp. AWQ4_249. The sequence continues at coordinate 9,469 of NZ_JBSWYJ010000006.1, read as the reverse complement.
TTCAAGGTACAGGTTTTACAATTGAATTTACTTCAACAGCAAATGTAGCAGGAGCTTACATCTTATTTAAAGATAGTGAAGGTAATGCTACTAGAATTATTTTGACGTTCCATCTTCTGCTTTTGGAAGCTCAAATGACCGCTTAGTTACAAAGAAGAAAAAGGGAAATAATAGTTTTTCGAATGCAAGACCAACAACTGATTATGATGAAGTGATTGATGTGGACTTTGGTGATGCTGTTCCTGCTGGCCAATTTTGTTATGATATCTGCTTGTATGATGCATCGAATAATGTAAGCCAAATCCAAACGGTTTGTGTAACTGTAGAAGCTTGGGGTGGAAATGCTTCTATTGTTGGTGAGTGGGTTTTTGATAGAGCTGAGCCAGAAGATGATGATGAAGGGTATAGCATCTCTTGTGATAATGGAGATAGTCTTACTGTTGAAGAATATAGATATGATCGTAATATATGGAATTTTGTTTTAAACCAAGATGGTTCTTATTATGAATCTTATGATGATGCATATCATGTGATAGATTATGATTCATCTAGAGCTACTTGTACTGAAATCTACTATGAAGAAGAAGAAGTGTTTCATGATAAATATACAGGAAGTTGGGCCTATAACGAAGAAGAGGGCAAACTTACTGTAATCGACTTTGGATATATAAATTTATAAGATTCTACAGATACAGAAACTTATGAAGATGGATCATTATATTTTGAAGGTGTTGAAGCAGAGATAGTTTCAGGTCAGCTGGTATTGACAGACACGTATGAAGGTGAGACGTTTAAAGCGTATTTCAATTGTAGAGAATAAATAAGCGATTTCCAGTTTCATAAAAAAGGTTATCTGATTTAAAATAATCTCAGATAGCCTTTTTAAATTTTTATTAATCTATTACACCCAGTACATCATTAATATGTTTTTGAAATGCGTTGACATCAATGTCTTTTATCGATTTTGAAATGGACAAAATAAAATCACGTTTCAAGGAAAGATCCTTACTATGTTTAAAATGTAATGGTCTTGAATGCTTTACGCCAACCAATTGATCTCCTTTAAAGAAAACCGTAATTCTATCCATTGGAGATGGATCAACTACTAAAGGATCATAAACACAATAACCTTTTATTCCTTCAAAATTATAAACATCTAATTCTTCAAATTTTAAAGTGGATAGCTTACTAAGTAGGCTATTTTTTGTGTTTTCTCCTATATCAATTAATGCTGCTACTTGATTTTCCAAAATTGTAGGAGATTGGATATTATCTTTAAAAGTATAGCCCATATAATATCCTGTTTTCGCTCGGCGGTTGACCATTGTTAGAGAAAAAGTTGTTTTTGCTTCGCCAACCTCTTTCCCATTAATGAATAATTTTTCTCCTTGATTGATTTTCCAGTCTTTTACCTGTTGATCAGAAAGATCGAAATCAACACCAATAGGATACCATCCCTTAACAGCCACACCCGTTTCAACAGCGACATTATTGTGAAGACTTAGTTCCACTTTACCTTTTCGGTTTTGGCGAATATTAGCAGGACCATCAATCAATTCTGACGGATATAATTTAATCTTATCTGTTTCCGTAACTTCTTGTTTTTGTTCTTCATTTGTTTCTTCCGAAGAATCACAAGACCATAAAGCTAAAAATACGATACAAAGAAGGTAATGAATTTTCATTGTAATACTAAAAATGAATTGTTTGTTAAGTAAAGTACTCTAAGAAAAGTCGAAAGATAGAAGGTAAATGATTAGATCACAATACTACCTAGTAAGTATTTCTAAATCATTTCTTCTTCATTATATTTTTTGAGAATTACAGCTTGGATTGAAGAAGGAAGAGAAGCAAGTAAAATTTTGCTTCCAGGTTTTTTTTTATGATAAAGAACAGAATAATCATTCACAAGATAAGGATATGTTGTATAATGACTTAATGTATATTTCGTCCCTTCGATTGTCTTATATTTAATCTTTAAGTTAAACAATGTATCATTATTTATTCTTACAAGCGTTTTGGTTACTGATAAACGTTCACCATCAACTAAAATAGCGTTTCGTATGATGGATAATTTATTGAAAGCAAACAATGTATTGACTATCCAACTTATAAAAATGAAGATAAAAATATAATAAAATGAACTTAGGATGGGTTGATTAGACAAACCAGAAATCCTATTGATATGAGGTTTGTCAGGGTTGTATTGAATATAAACTTTTTCTCCAATATCATATAGTTCACCAAGACCGTAAGAAGTATATTCAAAATTTCCCAGCTCATGATGAAAAACATAATCAAAGCCATAATAGGTTTCATCATTCATGGTCTGATTTGTTGGGAAAATATTTACGATCTCACCTTCACCAACAGGGCTATTGTTATGAAGATAAAAAACCGATTGAACGTCAAGATTATCATAATTATAACCGATAAATAGGATTAACAATACCATAAAACTATTGATAATGTATCCGATTTTATTGGCATTTAATAAAAGTAAAATATTGTCTTTTAAAGGAAGTTGTAGTCTGCTTTTCATCATTATTTCTTTTATTCAAAAATACAAAACGAATAAAGATATCCAAAACGGATTTTAATTGGGAAATAAGAAATGAAAAGTACTCCCTTCATACAATTTTGATTCTACCCATATTTTTCCACCATAGGTATCGATAACTTTTTTACAATGTGCAAGACCAATACCAGTGCCTTCATATTCTTCTCTTGTATGTAACCTTTGGAAGATTGAAAAAATTCGTGTGTTGTATTTTTCTTCAATACCGATTCCGTTATCCTCAATAGAAAATTTCCAATACTTTTCCATTTCCACGGCAGATACTGTAATATTTGGTGTAACGCCTTTTTGATGGTATTTAATCGAATTAGAAATTAAATTTTGAAAGAGAATATGCAAATCCATTGAATTTGCCTTCAACTTTGGAAGATTACTTGAATTTATAATAGCTCCAGTTTCTACTATTTTAGAACTTAATTCACCTTTAATATTGTCTATAATTTGATTACAATCGACAGTGGTAGGTTGGCCTCTTTTTCCGATAATTCCATAGTTCATCAATCCATCAATCAATGCCCCCATTCGTGTAGTTGCTATTAAGATATAATTAAAATACTGATTGAGTTGATCGTCAAATTTGTCTTTATAATCTAATTGAATAATATCTGTGAAACTACTGATGGTATTTAAGGGTTCTTTGAGATCATGAGAAGATACATAGGTAAATTGTTCTAACTCTTTATTCATCTTTTCAAGATCTTCCTTCTGTGATTCTATCTTATTGACATGTTTATAGATATTATCATTGAAAAATTTCATTAATAAAAATACAAGAACAAAAGGAACAGGATAGAGAGACATTCTTAAGGCAACTTTAATATTAGCGGGAAGCTGTAATGAAAAGTTCCAATCTATATACCCTAGGCCCATTAATAAAATACAAAGTGCTGTATAGACATAACTAAAATATTTATCAGTGGGAGGACAGACCAAATAGGATAGGCCAATCACTACAAAAAAGAACATTTCTATACCAATACCATCTCCAAGTAAATAAAGAAAGAAGCAAATTCCAGAAATAAAACCCAACATAAGACTATGTCTTGCTAGGAGGTGATTTTTTTTCATTGCCCCATAAAGCCCTATTGGATACAATATAGAGGGAAAAATAAATCCCCAACTTACATGCATTAAATCAAAGAAGTAAAAAAGTACCAAATAGACAGGTACATGAAGTAGCATTATTACCAAAAATGAATTGGTCAATTTTATTTTGGTTTGTGCAGATTCAGGTATACTCTCAGATATACCTAAGTTAGTTATTTTGTTTAGTACATTCATTTAACAATGTGCAATAACAAGAAAGATTAGTTTAAATAATTCTAGTAGTGAATGAGTTTCATTTCAATATTTCAATTTACTACTTTTTCGAAGTTTGTCAAATAAAAAAGTAGGTATACATGCTAGTTATATACCTACTTTTAGATTGTAACGATTAATATGTATTTAATCGTAGTAGTCAGCGTATTGTATTTTCCAAAGACCATTCTCCTTGATAAAACCTGCTCTTACGGATAAGGTATAATAGATCTCATCTTCATGAACATACCCTACTTTATTATCAGCCAATTTAATTTTTAGCCAATTGTATTTTTGTACAAAGTCATCGTAAGGAATTGCGACGACATCATAGGAAAGTGTATCAATGATTGTAGCGTTATTATCAGAAGAAGAATACACCTTTACATGATCCGTTTTTGCAACGACTAATCCTAAACCACATTTTTCATCATTTTCTTTGATATTACCAGAAGTATATGGAATGCAGTATTTATGAGCATCTTTTCCAAATCCACCTCCACCGATTTTGAAAATAGCATTAAAATTACTCCATAAGGAACTTTCATTACTACTCTCAGAGAAGTAATATTTCATAAATTTTTGAGGAGATACTTGTTCACCTCCTTCGTATGGTGTATATAATGTAGTTGCTAAATGCTCTTGAATAAAGGCTTTATTTTTTGACTGAACAGCTACTTTTAATTGCTCCAAAAATTCTACTAATGATGGATCTTGAGCAGATGTATCATTGGGAATTATTTTACCAAATTGTGCAAATGAATTTATGGCAAAGCAAAACAAAAAAATGAAGTTTAAGCTTGTTTTCATTGGTTTAAACTTAAAGTTTAATTTTTTTACAATAGTTTCTATAGCCTATAATACAGAACAAAAGACCAATTATCAAAAGTAAATTTGGTTCGCTCATTCGATCTATATTTTCACTGAGATCAAGTGCTCTTTTCCCAGATAGTACTTCTTCTTGTTTCTTTAAAATCATGGCCTTTTGTGCTTCATCTTCTACAACAATAAAAGAGGTCACCGGTGTCATCATTTGGGCCGTAAAACTATTTTTCACTAATGAGAGCCATTCCTGATCGGCTTCTTCAGGATGTAATTGTTGTTGATACCATTGCCCTTGCATGATCAATGCAGCTTCCCAATCTCTAGCTCTAGATACTTCTGATTGTATTGGTTTCAAATCTTTTTTAATGGCTAAATTGCCTTTATTATTTTGAGGGAGGTAGGCTATCGATTGATCCTTAAACGTAAACTTTTTCACCTCTGTATCAACCTTTATCTTTGCGGCATATTCTACTACATTTTTTACTTTTTTAGCTAAAGAATGTGCATTAACAATACCATTTTGATCGATAACATAAAATTGCTCACTTTCTGGATAAGTGAATGCTAAATCAGCAAAGTCATTTTTGACAATTGCATTTCCTATCGAGTTCGTTAATACAACAAAGATAGGATAGCGATTATCATTATTTTGATGTGCTTTCACTAAAGTGCTCTTGATTGCATAATCCAAATAAAAACCGCCTTCACAAGGAATAGTATTCAAGTTTTCTGACCAATTTGAAGTCCAATTCATCGTTTGGGTATAGGTGTTGACATAACTTATTTTGGCTCCATCTACCAAATGTGGATATTGATTTACAAGTGAAGTAATATTTTGAGTATAGCGGTCTTTCGCCTCTTCTTGTGTTAAGGAAACATCTAATAGGAAGTGGAAATAAGGCTTTCTTTTTATTGAAGGGAGTTTCTTTTTTTGTAGAGAAGGAATATAGGCAATCTGCTCCAATTCAACTATCTCAGACAACTCCATTTCTTTATTTCCTAGCTTTATTTGATGTTGATCAAATGTGATTGTAATAGGTTCTTTGTGAGTGAATTCTATCCCTGTTTTACGCACTTCTTTCTTTGCAAAAGGAAAAACTCTAAAGGCTACTTTATTGCCAGTAAGGTAATACAACAAACCAGGATCTTTTCTTATGTTTCTTATTTGTGAAAAGACCCACATTGCGGCTTTTTTTTCTGCCAATAATCCATATTCTTTTCTATCTCCTACATACAAATAGTAATTACTAATCCAACATCCTTCAGGTAAGTCAAGGGTTGTCGCATATTCAGATTGGAAGTTATTATTATTATGATTTGTAATTTCAAGGTCCACCCAACTATGCCAAACTTTTTCATCAGGATCGTATGTTGAGGTAGATGAAACTCCTGTTATATCTACCTCTTTATTGACTAATTGTTCACTTCTCAATTCGATTGGTTCTTGATCAAAAAAGATTTTTTCAATGGTATTTATCTTTCTATCTGACAAGGTTAAATTATCCAATACCATCCATTTATAATAGGCCGATAAATAAGGAGTATTATCATTTTCAAAACTGACTCTATTATTTTCCTTATGTATTTTTACTAAAGAGAGTGTCTTTCGAATGGAAGTGGTATCAATCTTATATTCAGCATTATAATCAGGGCTGTAGATATAATCTAACGTTTCATGCAATACTATTCTATCTTTTTTGTATTGAATAGTAATGATTGAGGGGAGAACAAGAAGTCCTAAAATCAAGAGCATTTTTAGTAGTTTATCCTCATAATTGGCTTTTAAGAATCGATAATCTTGCACCAAATTTTCAACATGAATAACCATTAATACAAGTGGAGTTAGCATCAAGAAGCCTGCTCCAAAAATAAGTATGGCTATAATTGAAAGAGGAAAATAAGGAAGGAAAACAACTAAAAAATAAAGAGTATAGACGAGTGTGATACTTTTTCCTAAAAAGATCAATAATCTGATGGATTTATTTTGTATTGCAGGCCAACATATTAAAAGACCATTGACCAATGCAAGAATATAAAACCAATGATTAGAGAAGTCTCCAAACACACCATGAAGACCCATTTGAGTTTTAAAAGTTCCATTATTTAGGGCTAAACCTAAAATAGGAAATAAGATCGTAAAAGGTATTTTATAAAGTAGCGCTAGTTCTTTGATTTTTTGTGCTTTCCTTGAGATTAATATATAGACCCATTGAAGGAGGAAAAATAAAAACAATAAAGTTGAAGAAGTGAATAAAACCACTCCCACATGTTTTGAAAAGATTATATCTTCAAAACCTTTCCATAATGGTAAAATCAATTGGATAAATAGATAACAAATCAAAGGAACACTGATAGCTCCAAGAAAGCTTTTCCAAGCTTTTTTATCTTTATTTTCGGGTGTAAAATGCACTACAATTATCAGAATAGAATACAGTAGAGTAGGCATTAAAAAAGTGGCAGGGTACAACTCAAGATTTCCAGAGATCATCCACCTAGGAATAGAAAAGGGAATAATATTATGACCTTCATTGAGGTAGAAATAGATAAATCCTATATAACAAACAAGTGCTATAAAGCCATAAATTACAGAGACCTTTTGTTTTTTAAATTCCAATACTACAGCATAAATAAAGTTGCTGATGCCGAGGAAACTTAAGGTAATAGTAAGATGAATCCAGCTATCAATTTCATCTTCTTTTAATAAAGTATGAATGATGTTGTATTGACTAAAAAAGAGAAGGAAAAGTAATACAATAGGGGCTGTGTTGATGACAAAAAGCCATCTAGGATGAAGTAAGTTGCGCATTTTGTTGTTTGCTTTTTAGTAATTTTTCGGTAATTAAATAAAGAAGTATGAGGAAGGTTAAATTCGTAATCACACCAATAGCCTCATGAATGATATGTTGAGAATGCTCAAATATTTCCCTAGTATGTGTCTGTATTATGATCGATGAGATAATTCTAGAAGAATTAACTAGTATGGTAAAAAAATAGGTACTTATTAATGCAAAAGGATAAATGATCAACTTCACGAATACATTGTCTGAAGTGTATTTGATAAAGAGATAACTAATAAGTATAAAACTAATTAACCATAAGTTGACTCCCGCACATGATTTATCAATAATGATATTTAGTTCAGGATGATAGTATCCCTCCTGATAGATCGAGTAAGTTCCTGTAAAATAACAGACAAATTGATCTATAGGATACAATATGAAATGTAAATGTTCTGTTTCAGTAAATGTAAACCCAAATTTTAAGAGTATAAATAGCACTAAACTACCTACTACATAAGGGGTGTTTTTGTTTGCTTTCAAAGTTTGTTAGTCAGTAGTGTTCAATAAATAGATTTTAATTGTATTACGAAAGCATACTAGAAAGGTTATTGATTATAACTTTATTTAAGAAAATAAGGCTATTTTTACTGTGGAGGTTAAATTCGAATATTTCTTTAGAAAAAAGCCTCAATATTTGTGATAAAATAGAGGCAGTATAATATTATTCTTTATCAAATTGTAATAACCATTGTTCTGCCAAAACTGTCCAGTCAGGAGTACTATCACTAGCAGTTCCCATTCCATAACCATGACCTCCTTTTGGGAAAAGATGCATATCTACCTTCACTTTTTTATCGTTTAAGGCTTTGTAAAAAAGAATAGAGTTTTCGACAGGAACAGCTCCATCATTTCCAGAGTGGACAATAAAAGTCATAGGCGTATTTTCATCAACATGTAATTCATTGGAAAACTGTTGAATTAGTTCTTCAGTAGCCTCCTGACCTAGTAAATTAAGCCTTGAACCCATATGCGTTGTTCCTTTCTGCATACTGATCACAGGGTAGATCAAAAGCATATAGTTAGGTGAAAATTCTTCTTGATCAATTTCATCACTGGCTTCATAATAAGCTTTTTGATGTGTACCCAAAGTAGAGGCAAGGTGACCACCAGCAGAGGAACCAATGACACCAATTTTATCCTTCTTGACATGAAATTTAGAAGCATGATGACGAATATAACGCATAGCACGCTGTGCATCTTGAATAGGTGCTTCATAAGAAGTAACAACAGATTTCGATTGAGGAGATCTATACTTCAATACAAATGCAGCAATACCTTGTGTATTCAACCATTTTGCATAGTCAGTCCCTTCCCAATCATAAGCGACACCACCATAACCACCTCCAGGTAATATCAATATTCCTTTACCATTCGCCATTCTTTCTGATGGTAAAAAAACCTCCAAAGTAGGAGATTGAACATGTTTAATAAAAACAATATCTCTCTCAGGAATTTCTTCTTTTTCATTAGATTTTCTACTGTTAGGAATTTCCGCTATGTCCCATAAATTTAAAAAATCTTGACCGTAACTATTCATCGTTAAAAATGATAATAGAAGGATAAAAAATGTCTGCTTCATGTGATTTCATTCAAATACTAATACACGAATATAGTGAAAAGTGAAGGATGAAAAATAAAAAACGCCAATACCCATATTCCCACGCATAAATTCATGATCTTGAGGTTGGCTATCCTTCCAAAAAAGCGTAGAATATAAATTGAAAGTATTCCCTTGTAGAGGCACGATTTATCGTGTCTCCAAACCACAAGCAAAAAATGAAAAGTGAATAATGAATAATTAATAACGCTAATACACGTATTCCCATGATTGAAATGATGGGCTTGAGGTTGGCTATCCTTCCAAAAAAGCGTAGAATATAAATTGAAAGTATTCCCTTGTAGAGGCACGATTTATCGTGTCTCCAAA
>NZ_JBSWYJ010000005.1:0-221500 GCF_056161045.1 Flammeovirga sp. AWQ4_249 | reverse complement strand
TGAGGTGAATTTTCTTTTACTTTTCATAATACTGCAATTTACTTAATTATTAATTTTGATTGCAGTCCATTTTGATGGGGTAACTATAGTACACTGTTTACTTCGATTTTATCAGAGAAACCAACTTCAAAACAAAGTATGAGTCGAAAAGGAAATTGTTGGGACAATGCTGTTGCTGAAAGCTTTTTCAAGAGTATCAAATATGAATACCTTTATCGATTCAATTTTCAATCCATGGAACATCTGAGAAAAGAAGTAACTAAATATATTTATTGGTACAATAATAAAAGACTTCATTCAGCTTTAGGTTATAAAACACCTGCTGAAAAAGAAAATGAATTAAAATTTGTGAATTTAGAAAGGGCAGCTTGAAATTTGTATCCTTTTTGGTTGCTATTCCATTTTGTGCTGACTCTCCTTTTGGCTTATAATAATAACTAGATTTCTGTAAACCTAATAGCTGACATTGACGTGTGATGCTTAGCTCTGGATGAGCCTTGTCGACAATTTTTCTCCGTTCTGACAACGACTTATTTACGACAAGGCTTTCTTTAAAAAATCCACTTCAACTTGAAGTTTACCAATTTTCGCATAAAGCTCATCTTCTTTCCCTTCACTCGCTTTTTGAAGCTTCTTTTTCTCTCCAGACTTTTCAAAAACATTGGATGCACCTTCTAGAAATTCCTTTTTCCATGCACTGATCTAAGTAGGATGAAGATCGTACTTCTGGGCTAATTCTGTGGTAGTCTGTAAATCTTTGATGGCTTCTAAAGCTACTTTGGCTTTAAATTCTGAGGTGAATTTTCTTTTACTTTTCATAATACTGCAATTTACTTAATTATTAATTTTGATTGCAATCCATTTTGATGGGGTAACTATACAGTTTTTAGACCGGATAGAATACAAAGTGATCAGATGTTCCAAATATCTGGCATAAATAATGTTTGATAATGTAAAATATTTTTAATATTTGATAAAATGATTTATATAATTTTAGGAATGCATAAGAGTGGTACTACTCTAATATCAAAAACACTTCATAAATCTGGGATTAATATGGGGGATTTTAATGATAATGTATCATATGACAAAGGTAATCAATATGAAAGAGAAGAAGTTTTAAACCTTGATATTTCAATTTTAAACGCAGAAAAAATTCCAAGTTATCTAGTTAACAATAATAATTTATCTGTTTCGACAAAAGATAAAGAAAAAGCTACAAAAATTATTAATAAATGTGATATAACATTTGATGATTGGGGTATTAAAGAGCCTAGAATGCCATTATTACTAGATTTTTGGAGTAAGATTCTCAAACCTTATAAGTATAAAACAATTATTGTGATTAGAGATCCTAGAGAATTATTAGTGCATTATAAAGTGAAAAATCCATTTATTTTAGTTAAAGTTATTAAATCTTGGCGAGCAACATATTTAAATATAATTAAATATGTTCCTAATATGGGAAACGGTTTTATCACTATAAATTATAATGATTTCATGACAGAAAATTATGAATTTTTAAATTTAAAAAAATTTGTAAATAATGATATTGTTGATCTTAGAGATAAGAAGCTTTATAGGAGTAAAGTAAGTTCTTTGAATAGATTAACTAAAGTATTATATGATTTATTTTACAAAAAATCATGTGAAAGGCTAATTTATCAACTAAGTAATTTAAAATAAATAATTAATGCGCATTGTACAAGTCGTTAATACTCTAACATATGGTGGTGCAGAACTATTTGTAATTCGTTTAGTTAATGCTCTATCTGAACAGTATAAAGTTACTCTTATAATACTTAATTCAGATTTAATAGAAAGTGAACTTTTAAAAAAAGTAAATAACAAAGTAAATGTATTAAAAATAAAAGTATTTCCATTCAACGCAGGGCTATGGAAGTTAGATTCATTTTTATATAAGTTGAATATTGATTTTTCCTTTAGAAGGAAATATTTTGAGTTACATTTAAATAAAATAATAAAAAAACTTAAACCAAATGTAGTACATTCTCATTTATTTCAGGTTGATTTAATACTTTCAAAAGTTTTAAAAAATTATGCTTCAATAAATCATGTGACTACTATACATGGAGATTATCTGAAATATTTTAAAGAGATAAAAGATGGAGGTAAGATTTATCAAATGCATAATTATTTAAATAAACTTGATAAATTATTATATAACACTAAGATTCAATTAGCAATCATATCAGAGTTACAAAAAGAGTTTTTTGATAAAAATTTTACTAATATTCAAGTTAGTAAAATATATAATGGATATTCTGTAAAACTGCCCATAAAAAAAAATAAAAATGATTTAGGGATTCCTGAAACTAATAAAGTTATTGGAATGGTAGCAAGAGGTATTAAAGAAAAAGGTTGGGAAATAGCAATCAATACTTTTAATAAATTAAAAGAAAATAATATAACACTATTACTTGTTGGAGGAAGTGATTATATAACTGAATTAGAAGTTAATAATACTAACAGTAATATAATCTTTTTAGGTAACCAATCTAATCCACTAGAATACATTCAACTATTTGATATTGGAATACTTCCATCTTATTACGGATCTGAAAGCTTGCCAACCACAATTATTGAATATTTATTATGTAATGTGCCATCTGTTGCATCAGATATAGGTGAAATTAAATACATGTTATCAAATTCTATTCAAGAAAGTGGTGTATTATTATCTCCTCTTAATTTAGAAGAAGATTTGTTTTTGAAACTTACAATGTTATTAAATAATGAAACTAAGTTAAGAGAAATGAGTGAAAATTGTCAAATTTTATTTAATCAGTTTTCAATGAGTAATTGTATTGGTAAATATATTGGTTTATATAAAAACAGAGCTCATGGGAAACAATAGATTATTAATGATTATACCTAATTTTGGGTATGGTGGAGCACAATTGTCTTTTAGTAAATTATCAAAATCATTATCAGAAAAATTTGAAGTGTTTATCTGTGTTTTTAGTAATGAACAAGAATGCATATATCCATTAGGTGGGGAGGTAATTAATTTAAAATCAGGTTCTTCTCATTCAGTTATAGGGAAGGTTACTAATTTTTTTAATCGTATTATTAGTTTAAAAAAAATAAAAAAGGATTTAAATATTTCACATAGTATTTCGTTTATGGAAGGAGGGAATTATGTGAATATTTTGTCAAAAGTTGATGATGAAATAATAATAAGTGTTCGAGGCTCGAAATTATTTGATAATGAAATAAGTGGGATATTAGGATCAATCAGATTAAAAATATTAATTCCATTATTGTACAAAAAGGCAGACAAAATAGTTTCAGTTGCAAAAGCATTAAATAAAGAAATTATTGATATTTTTAATATAAATAAGGAGAAATGTATTTATATACCTAATTATTATGATTTCGATGTTATTAATGAAAAATCAAATGAATCTATAGATGAGATTTATAAAAAATTATTTAAACATAAAACGATAGTCAATGTAGGTAGATTTCATATTCAGAAGAATCAGAAAGCATTAGTTTGGACTTTAAGAAAAATTAGAGACTTTGGTGTAGATGATATAAAATTAGTTTTGATTGGTGATGGTAATTTATATGATGAAATAATTAAAACAGTTAAACTTTCAAACCTATCTTATCAAGAGATTAATGGTATTAGTAAGTTAGAAGAAGTTGATATATATTTTCTTGGATATCAAAAAAATCCTTTAAAATTTATGAAAAAATCTAATGTATTCGTATTATCTTCTTCTTGGGAAGGTTTTCCAAATGTCTTATCAGAAGCTATGTCAGTAGAAGTGCCTGTAATAGCAACAGATTGTCCAACAGGGCCAAGAGAAATATTAGCTCCAAATACAAAAATCGATCTTAACTATAAATTGAATTCTATAGAAGAAACAAAATACGGAACATTAATACCCATTTTAAATAAAGATGAAAACAATTTATTGTTAGCTAATTATTTAATTAAATTTTTCAAAAAATTAAAAAAGAATAATTTATTTAATGATAATACGAAATATGCAAAAGAAAGAATTGAAACTTTCAACGAAGAAAATGTTATAAGAAAATGGATCCAATTGATAGAAAAAGGGTATTAATCATAGATAATTCAAAATATTTGACGGGTGCATTTAAATCCGCATTAATTTTTTCTAAACAAGATCATGATTTTTTTTATGTATTACCTAAAGGTAATCAGCTTAATCAATTCTTAGATAAAGAAAATATTCAATCATATGAGCTTAATATGATTGAAATAAGTACGTCAATTAAAAGTTTAATATTGTATCTACCACAATTATTAATTAACACATTTAAATTATTAAAGTTAATAAAAAAAGAAAAAATTGAAATTGTTCATGTCAATGATATGTATAATATGTTAGGGATTACTCTAAAGATGTTAAAACCAGAAATACAATTAATTTATTTTGCACGATTAATGTCTTCCTCTTATATAATAAAATTATATTCTTCTTTTCAAAAATTGATAATTAAATATGCGGATAAAATAATTTGTGTGTCTAATGCTGTAAAATCTTCTTGGAAAGATCTATATAAAATTGAGGTTCTTTATGATGTTATAGAAGATGAATTACAGACTTTTATAAATTCCAATACCTTATCATATAATTTAAATAATAACAATATTAAAATTCTTTATTTATCAAATTTTGTGAAAGGTAAAGGGCAAGATTATGCCCTTGAAGCGTTTAATTTACTATTGAACGAAAATGTAAACGAAGGTGTAGAGTTACATTTTATTGGTGATGATTCCCATGGTATTTTATTTAAAAAATCTTTACTTGATAGAACTCAAAATTTAAATCTGTGTGATAAAGTTAAATTTTTCCCTAAAAGTAATAATATTATTCAAACAATTTTAAGCTATGATATTGTATTGAACTGTTCTGAATCTGAATCCTTTTCAAGGACATGTTTGGAAGCTTTGACTTTAGGAAAACCATTGATATCTACAGATAGTGGAGGACCAAAAGAGTTATTTGTTCATCTGGAATCAGGATATTTAGTAGAAAACAAAAATATAACTTCTATTTTATCTGGTTTAAAAACGGTAATATTAGATGAAAACCTTAGGAGTAAACTTGCTAATAATGCATCTCCTCAAGTTCTTAATAAGTTCTCATATGATATATTGGAGGAGCAATATTTAAATTTATATAATTAAGAAATGAAAATTCTAATACTAGCACCATATCCAGAGGGTAAAGCACCTTCACAAAGGTTTAGATTTGAACAATACTTATCGTTATTAAGTGAGAATAATATAAATTATGAATATCATTCTTTTCTTGATAATAAAGCATGGAAGAATTTACATCAACCAGGTAATTTTGTAAAAAAAGCTTTTTCAATAATATATGCATTTGTTAAAAGATTTAAGCTCATGAAGAAACTTAATAATTTTGATAAAGTTTTTCTTCATAGAGAAGCATCACATATTGGCCCACCTGTTTTTGAATATTTAATTGCTAAAATATATAAAAAAACAATAATTTATGACTTTGATGATGCTATATGGATGCCAAACTATTCTGTTCATAATGCTAGATTCCATAAATTAAAAATGTATTGGAAAGTAAATAAAATAATTAAATGGAGTGAAAAAATTAGTGTTGGTAACCTATATTTAAAGCAGTATGCTGAAAAGTATAATTTAAATGTAATTATCAACCCAACAACAATAGATACTGAAAATTATCACAATCCATCATTGTTTTCTAAACCTCATAATAATATTCCTGTTATTGGATGGACTGGTACTTTAACTACTGCTAAATACCTTGATTTCTTAGTTCCTGTTTTTCAAAAATTAGAAAAGAAATACAATTTTAAGTTTATTGTGATTTCAAATGAAAATCCAAACTTACCTTTAAAATCTCTTGAATATATTAAATGGAAAAAAGAAACTGAAATTAAAGACCTTCTGAAATTCAATATTGGTATTATGCCTCTTGTTGATGATAAATGGGCTAAGGGAAAATGTGGTTTTAAAGCTCTTCAATATATGTCATTAGGAATACCTGCAATTGTCTCACCAGTGGGTGTAAATAATGAAATTGTAGATAATGGAATTAATGGATTTAAATGTTCTAGTGAGAAAGAATGGTTTGAAGCATTGTCAAAATTTTTAGAAAGCTATAAGGAAAATGATATGGCTTACCAAGCTAGGAAAAAGATCATAGAAAACTATTCAGTATTATCAAACTCTAATAATTTTCTTTCTCTTTTTTATTAATTTTTTTTGTTTTATAAAACCAAAATGTATTGCTAAAAATAGAGTGTAAAAAGGCATCATTGGTGTTTTAAATCTTTGTAATACACCAAAATTATAAGATATATAACCAGCGATAAAACCAAAAAGTAAAGCATAACCTATTAAAAACACTAAATTAGGATCAGATATCGTTCTCTTTAACAAATTGTAAGGACCAACTTTTAAAATTAAATAAAGTGTAATTAGCAAAATAGAAAAACTTTCAAATGAACCTAATAACTGCACTATTTTTTTTGTTTCCCATGGAAAAGGTCTAAATAATGTGTAACTCACAGCTTCAGGAAAAGAAAATAATATACCTAATAATGATAAATCACCTGCTGTTTTTAGATGATATGTAGAAGCTTGCCCACCACCATGTCCTCTGTTTTTACTTCTTTGACTACCATGATCACTTTGAAACCCAGAAATTGTCTCTTTTGCACTTTTAAATTCTTCGCTAGATTCAACATATTTTTCAAAATTTTCACCAACAAATAAAAGTATAATTGGTATAGCCACCATCATAGACAGTGAAAAAATAATTTTAACAAATTTAGAGAAAGAATTTAAATTATGTAAAAATAACCATATAACTAAACAGGGTAATAAAATATATACTGTAGCACCTTTTATGTCAATAATTAGTTTAATAATTAAAAGAATAATAATTATTGATTTCAAAGATTTTTTTTTCTTTATAAAAAACTCATGAAATTCATATACTAAAAAGCCAATTGCCCCTGTTGTTATTGATTCTTTTACAATTCCACTACTCCAAAATAAACAAGAAGGAATAATTATTAGAGAGATGCAGATAAGTTTATAATTGTATTTGTATGTATTTAGAAAAACTTGACCTAATCTCCAGGTTCCAATAAAAGACCAAAGACCAAAAAAAAATGATGTAATAAAATAAGACTTAAATGTAATAACTTCAAAGAATGTGGAAATTTGAACCATCCTCCAAGTACTTATTTCTCTAGCCATATATAATCTGTTTATATATGGCATTATTTCACCATCAAACTTACCATTTTCATGAAAAAAAGTTTTTAAACCAATTATTGGTGACTCGATAAATAAATCGGAAAGTATACCCCCTTGTAGGAAATATCTAGTATTATCTCCACCACCATAATAGTACATATAAATTAAGCAAAAGAATATACTACCTATTGTTTTAAGAATTAAACCTAATCTAAAATAAATCTTTGTGTATTTATTTGTTAATTTTTTTTCAATAAAAAATCTTACAAATAAATATAATAAGGTTAAATATATAGGTGTTATAATAAAGTTATATAATGGATTCATAACTAGTTAAAAATACTATTATATTTTCCTTTTAATCTCAAAAATTTATTCTCAAAAAAATTAAAACTAAACCAACTTATCAAAATTGATAATGTTAAAGCTGAAAAAGTTTCAAGTATTAGTACCTCTTCTAGAGTTTTATTAAGTCCTAATTTATCAGTGATTGTAATTATAATAAGGATAGCAATAAAATGTAAACAATATAATCCATAAGTATATTTCCCTAAGTAGGAAAATATTTTATTATTAGACATTTTATAATAAGATTTTTTTGAAAAACATTGTTCCAAAATTATAAATAAAATAATGGTTGAGATAATTAGTCTGTCAAAAATGGTGAAAAAATCATTAAAAAAAATTTGTTTTCTGAAAAAGAAAATTAAAATGAAAAAGACATATATAATAAATATATTTTTCTTACTTAGATCAGATATTATTTGTTCGAAGTTTTTGTTCATCAAAATTAACCAAGCACCTAAAGAACCTATTGCCATATCATTAATACATGAAAGAGTATGATATTCAAACATAGTATGACTTTGATTATAAAATCGAAATATCAAACTTATTAATATAATAATGATAAAAAGAATCCAATATTTTCTTACAGGGAACAAATAAAGAAATAAAGGCCAAATAAGATAAAATTGTTCTTCAATAGCTATACTCCATAATACACCTAAATTTGAAGAGTCAGGTAACCCTGAATTTATAAAATCAAAATTATTTGTAAACGTCAAATAATAAAAAATAGACGCAGTTTCATTTGGTGTTTGACCAAAATACTCTTTTAAAAAAGGAAAAATAAAGAAACCAAAAAATACACAAACGTAAAAAAGAGGCCAAATCCTAAGAATCCTTTTTATCCAAAAAAAAATAATATTTATCTTTCCTGTATTTTGTTTCTCCAGAATTAAAAAATAAGTAATTAAAAAACCACTTAAGACAAAGAAAAAGTTAACACCTAAATTTCCGTTAACAAAAATATGCCTTGTTATAAATATATATATATCATTATCTTTGATGTATTCATATTTAGTATGAAAGCTATGGTAAAAAAAAATCGATAGAAAACATAAAAACCTAAAACCATCTAAGTTTTCAAAGTATATATTTTTTTTATTTGGCATAAAATCAGAAGATTCTTATATAATTAACAATTATAATGTTTAAAATAAATAACAACATTAAGGAAAATATTTTTGCAAAAAAAATGTTTTATGAATTAATATTTGTATTTTTTTAAAATATCAATTTTATATTCTTTCTCCGCAAGATCAATAATCATATCAAAAATAATAGCCTTATGACCTGCTTTTTCAGCTTATTTTTTCTAGACGGTTAATTTTTTTCTTGGCCGCCTCTAATTCTACTTTCATTTCTAGCAATTCTTGTTTTGGTGATTTCTTTTTCAAGGTATTCACTTTATGGTTCCAATCAAAGTTATCATATTTTTGTAACCATAACTTTACTGTTCGATTACCTAGAATTCCATATTTACGTTGAGCAGCTTTTAAACCTAGTTGACCACTTTCAACTTCTGGCACAATTTGAAGTTTTAAAGACAATGGGTGGTAATCCTTCTGTGTACGTTTAACACACAAAATTTTATGTTCTTTCATAATAACGATTGTTTTAGTGTATCGTTAGGACAATACATTATGAATTTAGAAAGGGTAGCTTAAAATTTGTAACATTTTTTGTTACTATTTCAGAAATTAATAAAAACTATAATTGATTTCTAACCAATGTGTATCATCCCACAAATAAATATCCTTTTTTCCTGAATCTTTCAATATCTTGTATGTATTAGGGATTTGGACGTCTTCAATTTTTAAATTGAAGACGTTGTAGAGGAAATCTGAACCGTGGATATTTTCTTCGTTATAGAAGGAGTATTTGTCTGGGGCAACCAAGAAAATTAACTTGATGTTTTTCTCTTTGCATTTTTTAGAGATGGATATTAATGTTTTTTTAAGGTTTGTGATTGTTTCAGGCCTGTTATTTATTTTTTGATAGAGGAGGTCTTCTGAATAAAAGAGGACCTCTTTTTTATTATTTGAGAAGTAATTTCCTTTCACAGGTTTTCTATAAACGTTACTGATGAACGCATGATCATTAAATAGGTATAAGAAGTTGTATAATGGAAATTTGAGATGATCTAAGGAAAGGAATCCGTTGTCTTGTATCTTATTTTTTTTGTAACCCTTGTCAAATATGTCTCTTTTGTAATCAGCAATTTTTTTTGAAGTGTTATACTCTATGTTTTTTACTCTTTCGCCAATTTTCCTCTCTACACTTTGAAGAATAATGTAATTCACTTTTAAACTATCTGTGAAGTCACCATTGAGGTAATCAATACATCTTTGGAAAGGATTGTAGAAAAAAAGAGGTTTATCATAGATAACATTAATAGAAGGATCTTTTGCTAGGCTGTTTT
This sequence comes from Flammeovirga sp. AWQ4_249, assembly GCF_056161045.1. Taxonomy (NCBI): domain Bacteria; kingdom Pseudomonadati; phylum Bacteroidota; class Cytophagia; order Cytophagales; family Flammeovirgaceae; genus Flammeovirga; species Flammeovirga sp. AWQ4_249. The sequence goes on along the minus strand of NZ_JBSWYJ010000005.1, from coordinate 211,463 downwards.
TATAACCTGAATTAGCAACTTCTGAAAATGAATCTCCGAAGATTAATACACGTTTTCCTTTTGCGTTTGCATTGAAAGCCTTCCAATTAATTAGACTATCGTAATATATTGGCGAATTAAATGCTTCAGAAAATTGCTTTCTGTACTCAGTATTCTTAGGTAAATAACCTATACGAGTAAGGTCACCTTCAGTTTTACTGTAAAATAAATCTGTTGATAGAATACAGATTGCAAATGGAAGTAAGAATAGTGTTGTATTAATGATAAATTTCTTCATTGTAATCTGTATTATTAAAACTGAAAATAAAGAAACTGTTGTTCAGGATATTCAACCAAGAAAAGTGAAATGGTTAGTACATAATACATTAATCTTCTCATCAATTTATGATTTTTTAATGTTGGCATTCCGTATGAATTTTCTTTATGAAACCACTCTATAATGATGAAGATAAGGATTAATGCTATGATTTTTTTTGGAAATAATAAACGTCCCTCGAAATCAAATAAATGTTGCGTATAGGTGAATGCATCTTGTATACTTTCAGCTCTAAAAAAGATCCACGTAAATGAAATGATAATAAAGGTGATAAGTATCTGAAGAAACTCTTTAAGAGTAGGTAACTGCTTGTTTTCAAACTTAATCAGATAATTTCTATTACTACCTTTTATGATTAATGGTAAGAAAAATAATGCATTTAGTACTCCCCAACAGATAAAAGTCCATTTTGCTCCATGCCAGAATCCGCTTATTATAAAGACGATAAAAATATTTTGAATTGTTGTGAGTCTAGACTTTTGACTTCCTCCTAGAGGAATGTATAGATAATCTTTAAACCAACTTGTTAGTGAGATGTGCCATTTTCTCCAGAATTCACCAATATTTCTCGAAAAATAGGGATAGTTGAAGTTTTGCATTAAATCGAACCCAAATAACCTAGCTGAACCAATAGCTATGTCAGTATAACCGGAAAAATCACAATAGATTTGAAAACTAAATAGAAATAAGCCTATCCATAAACTGATACCGTTAAATTTTGAAGGTTCATCAAAGATTTGATTTACATAAACTGCACAGTTATCAGCAATGACTACTTTTTTCACCAATCCCCATAGTATTTGTCGTAGCCCTTCTATACCTTTTTGATAAGAGAATGTTCTATTATTTTGAAATTGAGGAAGAAGGTGAGTTGCCCTTTCAATTGGACCGGCTACCAATTGTGGAAAGAAGCTTACGAATGCAAAAAACGCTATAGGATCCTTGATAGGGTTAATTTTACCTCGATAAATATCTATCGTATAACTAAGTGTTTGAAATGTATAAAAGCTAATTCCAACAGGTAAAATGATGTTGAGCGTTGAAAGACTGGGTTTAAGGCCAAACTGTTCATTTAATGTAACAAAACTTTCGATGAAGAAATTACAATATTTAAAGAAGAGAAGAAGCCCTAGATTTACAATTATACTAAGTGTTAGAAAAAGTTTCTTAGTGCTTTTGTTCTGTGAATTTGAAATTTGTAGACCAATACTATAATCGATAATCGAACTAAATGCGATTAAGAGTAGGAATCTTTTGTCCCAAAAACCATAATATATATATGAGATAATTAAAAGAAAGAGGTTTTGACTTTTTAGCTGACCTTTCAAGACAATCCAATAGATCAGGAATGTTATAGGTAAGAAATAAAAATATTCTATGGAGTTAAAAAGCATTACTCTTATAAGTTTAAAAAATCATTGTGTAAAAGTATAACTTCAAAAAAAATGCCCAAAGCGAACTTTGGGCATATTGATAACTATGATCAATTCTAATGTTTTTCCTTATATGATTTTCGATAATTGGATTTTTAGCAAGTGTTAGTTGGTCCTTTTCCTCATTAATAAAAGGTTTGAAAATTATATAGGAAGTTTGCTGAAAGTGTTTGTTAGACTTTTCACATTAAAAATGAAATTATCTATGCATAAATTTAATTAGATTTTTTTAATGAATAAAAGTTCATGCAAATTTTTCAATGAATTAATATGTTTTTTTTGAAATGGATAACAATTCTCCCAAATCGTTTCTATAATAGGAATTAATAATTTTCATCTTTTATGATGTAATTAAAGTTTATTAACGGTTGAGTTATTTGAAAAAAAATCAAAATATTCGACTTTTATGATATGTATAAATCTGTAAAGAACATATTACTTTCCTTTGTATTGATTTTAGGAACGATTGGGACAATGGGTAATGCTCATATTTGCAATGGTGTCTTAAAAGCAATCAATATGGCACCTTCACATGAGTGTTGTGCGATGGGAATGGATATGAAAATGAAAACAGATTGCTGTGAAAACAATGCACATCATATTAAAATTGAAGGACATTTCGATCATGTTATTGATATCGTAGAAGTACCTTCCTTTACTTATCAGGAAATGATGAGAAATCTATGGGAATCTGCATTTGTATTTATTCAACCTTCAATGGATACTATTTCTATTATATCAGTTGCTCAAACGGATCATAGTATCTATTCATCACCTCCAATCTATCGGGAGGTTCCTATTAATATCACAAATCAAGTTATTTTAGTTTAGTAAGCTTATTTTCAATTGTATTAAACAAAATCTAGTATTCTGTACATATGAATTTTTATATTCATATATAAAAATGCAATACATTTTTGTTTAAATTAAGTGATTAAAAATAAGATCTATACAATAGCAGTAAATACATCTTTTTCTGCTCTAAACTATATATAAATGATTAATAAAATTGTTCGTTTCTTCCTCTATAATAGAGTAGTAACGATCGTAACATTATTATTAGTAGTCTTTTGGGGATTAATGCATAGCCCATTCAGAACTACTATTAATGATTACATTCCATATGATCCCGTTGCTGTAGATGCAATTCCAGATATTGGGGATAATCAACAAATTGTGTTTACAAATTGGCCTGGTCGATCTCCTCAGGATATTGAAGATCAGATTACTTACCCTTTGACAACTAGTCTTCTTGGAATTCCTGGGGTGAAGAGCATTCGAAGTAATTCAATGTTTGGCTTTTCAACGATAAACGTCATTTTTAAAGATGATGTGGAATTCTACTTTGGTCGAACTCGAATTTTAGAGAAGATTAATAGTTTACCTCCAGGTACTCTTCCGCAGGGTGTTCAACCTACTTTAGGGCCAGATGCAACAGCTGTTGGTCAAGTGTTTTGGTACACTTTGGAAGGACGAGATAAAGAGGGGAACCCAACAGGTGGGTGGGATTTAGAAGAACTAAGAACAACTCAAGACTTTTTAGTGAGATATGCTTTGATGGCTGCAGATGGTGTGTCTGAAGTGGCATCTGTAGGTGGTTTTGTGAAAGAATATCAGATTGATGTTGATCCTAATGCATTGAAGGCTTATAATGTGACCCTTCAACAAGTGATGAACGCCGTTCGTAATTCAAATTTGGATGTTGGAGCTAGGACTATTGAAGTAAATAATGCGGAGTATTTTGTACGAGGAATAGGCTATATCAAAAGTTTAAATGACTTAGAGGAATCTGTTGTAAAAGTCAATAATAACATTCCAATTCGAATAAAAGATGTTGCCAAAGTAGTTGAAGGTCCAGCAGTAAGAAGAGGTATTTTGGACAAAGAAGGAGCTGATGCAGTAGGTGGAGTTGTTACTGCTCGATTTGGTGCTAATCCAATGCTTGTAGTGGATAATGTAAAAGCTAAAATACAAGAAATCCAATCAGGTTTACCTCAAAAAACCTTAGAAGATGGTACTGTAAGTAAAGTAACTATTGTTCCTTTTTATGATCGTTCAGTTCTAATCAAAGAGACATTAGGAACGTTAAATGAAGCTTTGACACAAGAAATTCTAATTACTGTAATTGTTGTCTTGATTATGGTTTGGAATCTGAGAGCTTCTATGTTGATTTCAAGTTTACTTCCAATTGCAGTTTTAATGGTGTTTGTCGTCATGAAATATATGGGTATTGTTGCCAATATTGTTTCATTGAGCGGTATTGCAATTGCGATTGGAACAATGGTGGATATTGGGATTGTCATGTCAGAAAACTTGATTAAACATTTAGAACATCGAAATGGAAGACAATTAGTAGATCTGATATATGATGCTACAAAAGAAGTTTCTGGAGCGATTGTAACAGCTGTCGCAACAACAGTAGTTAGCTTTATTCCTGTCTTTACTTTACAAGCTTCAGAAGGTAAGCTATTTACACCACTTGCCTATACTAAAACTTTTGCATTATGTGCTTCAGTAGTGGTTGCACTAGTGTTTTTACCCTCTTTCGTTTATTACTTTTTTAAATCAAGTCAAAAGAAAAAAGTATCCTATATCATTCAGGGTTTGACTATTTTGATAGGGTTTGTATTACTGTTTATTAAGACCTCTTTAGGAGTTGGCTTATTATTGATATCAATTTATAATGTATTAGAACAACCTCTTAAAAAATACATTCCAGAAGGATATTATGATAAAATCAGAAGTGGAATTGTCGCTTTTATTATTGCTTATTTGTTGGCAATGGATTGGTTGCCTTTAGGAGCACAAGAAAGTAATTTTAAAAACTTTTTATTTGTTGTGGGTTTAATTGCATTAATTCTTGGAGGGTTTCAGCTGTTCATTAAACTATACCCTAAGTTGTTGGCATTCTGTTTAGATAATAAAATTACATTCTTATCAATCGTATTTTTTGTAGTCTTCTCTGGTATCTCAGCTTGGTTAGGTTTTGCAAAATTATTTTCTCCTGTAACGAATAGCATTACTAAGTTAGGTGTTGATGTTACTACTTCAAGAGCCTATAAAAACATGCAACATGCCTTTCCTGGGATTGGTTCAGAGTTTATGCCTTCGCTTTCAGAAGGGAGTTTTCTTTTGATGCCAACGACTATGCCAAATGCGGGTATTTCAGAAGTTAAAAAGAATCTTCAGTTGATGGATATGGCAGTGAAGAACATCCCTGAAATTGAGTCTGTTGTTGGAAAAGCAGGAAGAGTACAATCACCTTTGGATCCAGCTCCATTATCGATGTATGAAAACATCATTAATTATAAAAGCGAATATAAAGTCGATGAAAACGGAACACGTTTGCGATTTAAAGTTGATGATGAGGGTAATTATATTAAAAATGAGAATGGAGATTTAATCATAGATCCTGATGGTCAGTATTATCGTCAATGGAGAGAACATATTCACTCACCGGATGATATATGGCAAGAAATTGTCAAAGCAACTCATTTACCAGGCCTTACTTCAGCTCCTAAATTGCAACCTATTGAGACGCGTTTGATAATGACACAAACGGGTATGAGGGCACCAATGGGAATCAAAGTATATGGCCCAAATTTAAAAACTATTGAGAGCTTTGGAGTTGCCTTAGAAGGGATCTTAAAAGAAGTTCCTTCAGTCAAAAAAGAAGCTGTTTTTGCAGATAGAATTGTTGGTAAACCATATTTGGAAATCGAAATAGATCGTTTGAAAATTGCAAGATATGGCATGAATATCAAAGATATGCAAATGCTATTAGAGATGGTCATCGGTGGTATGCCTCTAACGTATACGGTTGAAGGTAGAGAGCGATTTCCTGTTCGTTTACGTTATGCAAGAGAATATAGAGATAATCCAGATGTATTAAGGAAGTTTTTAGTCAATGTTCCATTAGGAATTCAGGTTCCATTGGAAGAATTGGCAAATATCAATTATGTAGCAGGTCCTCAAAGTATTAAAAGTGAAGATACATTTTTAACAGGTTATGTTTTATTGGATCGATTACCAGAATATTCAGAAGTTCAGGTGGTAGAGCAAGCAACCGCATATATACAATCTAAAATAGAAGAGGGAAGTTTGATAGTTCCTAAAGGAGTTAGCTTTAAATTTTCTGGTAATTATGAAAATCAACTTAGAGCTGCAAAACGATTATCAATTGTAATGCCTATTTGTTTAATGATGATTTTCTTTATTCTATATCTTCAATTTAAATCGTTGAAAACCACATTTATGGTCTTCTCTGGAATTGCGGTAGCATTTAGTGGAGGGTTTTTAATGTTATGGTTGTATAGCAAACCTGACTTTTTAGACTTCTCAATTTTAGGCACAAACATGAGGACACTATTTAATGTCGGTACAGTTAATCTTAGCGTTGCTGTATGGGTAGGATTTATTGCTTTGTTTGGTATAGCAACAGATGATGGCGTTTTAATCGCTACTTATTTAGATCAATCATTTGCAAAGAATTCACCTAAAGATATTCAACAAATAAGGAAAGCAGTGCTCGAAGGAGGAATGCGAAGAATACGTCCAAGTTTAATGACAACAGCAACGACATTACTTGCTTTTATACCAATTCTTACTTCTGCTGGAAGGGGTGCAGATATCATGAAGCCTATGGCTATTCCAGGATTTGGAGGAATGACAGTGGCATTATTAACGCTTTTTGTTGTGCCAACTCTTTACAGTGCTGTTGAAGAAAGCAAACTTTCAAAAGCAAATACAAAGAGTGAATAGTTTAAGCTTTAAATTTTAAAGAAATGAAAAAATTAATATATATATCCCTTATTCTATTTTCTCAAAGTGTTTTAGCTCAAAATTCCTTTTTGGATGCTTATATCAATACTGCATTAGAAAATAATTATGGGGTACAATCTAAGTCTCAAAACATTCAAGCGGTTGCTTCTGAAAAAGAAATAATAAAAGGTGAAGCAACCTCGAATTTTGATGTGATGTATGGATACGCTGCCTCGCCAATTGAAACTAAAAATGGTCCTGTGAATCATAAAGTTTCAGCTGGAATACTATTGCCTTGGTTTGGTACACGTTCAACTCAATATCATGTTGTAGATCACAAAGTCGAGAAAGCACAGAAAGATAAAGTACAAACCGAAAATGGTGTAAAGTATACTGTTCGCAATTTGTATTTTAAGATGCTTCAAAACAAAAAAGACTTAGTATCTGCAAGAGATAATATAAGAATTCTAAAGACTTTTGAATCGATAGCTTTATCACGTTATGAGAATGCAAAAGGATCATTAGTAGATGTTCTTAGAGTGCAAATGCAAATTGAGGAGGCTGAAAATAAAGTGAAGACGTTTGAAGAAGATAGTGTGTTGTTGGATGAACAATTTACATTAGTATTGAATCAAAAAGTAGATGTAATTGAATTATCAGATGAGATGATCTTTGAAAATGATGATAAAATTACTTTAGAAAATAATCCAATGCTTTTAGGGTTAGAAGCTTCTCAAAAAGTAGTTGATTCTCAAGTTTTAAATGTATCAAAGGAAGCTTCTCCTAAAATTAAAATCGCTTTAGAATATAGCATTTTAGGAGATGCTGGTTCAACTGCTGAAAACGCAGGAAGAGATGCAGTGATGCCAATGGTTGGACTTTCTATACCTGTTTTTAATTCAAGAAAATATACAGGAAAAAAAGAGCAATTGGCCTTAAATCATCAGACCATTAATCTTCAAAAAAGAGAGCTAGAGAATGTTCTTCAAAGCGAATATTTAAAGGCTTTAAATCAAAAAGAAGATGCATTAAGAGCAATAGAGGTGATTAATAGTCAAATGTCTAAAGTCGATCAAGCGATTAAAATTCAACAAGAAGCCTATTCAGTAGGAAATTCTCAGGGACAGGCATTTATTGAACTTTTAAGGTTACAAATTCAAAGGTTAGAGTATCAGTTCAAGAATCATCAATCTGAAATGAATAAGTATGATGCTTTAGCAAAGATTGAATTTCTAGCTGGTTTATAATGCTTAATTTATAAAAATAGATAAAAATGAATCAATATATAAAATCATATAGTTCGCTGATTATTATATTCCTGATTGGAATATTTTGTGGATGGTTATTTTTTAGCGGAGGGGAATCTTCGAGTACTCATGAAGGGCATCAACATACTTCAAAAGAAGAGGTTTGGACTTGTTCAATGCACCCTCAAATTAGACAAAATGAACCTGGAGATTGTCCAATTTGCGGTATGGATTTAATTCCTGCATCTACAGCGGATGCAAATCAAGATCTATCACATATTTCACTTTCAAAATCTGCAACTGCATTAGCCAATATACAAACGACAGAAGTAACGATGGCATCTCCTGAAAAGGAGTTGATTTTACAAGGGAAAGTGGCAGTAGATGAAAGAAGAACGTATTCTCAAACTTCTCATATTTCGGGTAGAATAGAAAAAAGTTACGTGAATTATTTAGGTGAAAAAGTACGTAAAGGTCAAAAGTTAGCGATTATTTATTCACCTCAGTTAGTTACCGCTCAAAGAGAATATTTTGAAGCAAAAAAAGTAAAGGAAACAAACCCTCAGCTTTTAAGAGCAGCAAAAGAGAAGTTAAGATTATGGAAATTGACGGATGAACAAATCAAAGAAATTGATCAATCTGGAAAAGTAATGACGGAGTTTGATATTCGAGCTGATATTTCTGGAGTGATTACAAAACTAAATGTAGTGGAAGGAGACCATGTGATGGAGGGACAAGTAATGTATGATCTAGCTGACTTATCTCGCCTTTGGGTAAAGTTTGATGCTTATGAAAGTGACCTTGCATGGTTGAAAGTTGGTGACGCAGTCGCCTTTTCTGTGACTTCTTTTCCTGGGCAAAAATTTACTACAAAGATTAATTTTATCGATCCATTTATTGATCCAAAAACAAGGGTTGCAGCGGTTAGGGGTAATATTGTAAATAAAGGCACAAAGTTAAAACCCGAGATGTTTGTGACAGGAAAAGTAAAAGCAAAATTACCTGTATCGAAAGATGTAATTGTTGTTCCTAAATCTGCTGTTTTATGGACAGGACCTCGTTCAATCGTATATGTAAAAGTAGAAGGACAAGATGAACCAACTTTTGAAATGAGAGAAGTGACTTTAGGTACAGCATTAGCCAATGCATATGTTATATCAGAAGGAATTAAAGTGGGTGAAAAAGTGGTGACAAACGGAACGTATACAGTGGATGCTGCTGCACAGTTAAAAGGAAAACCAAGTATGATTGATCCTAATAAAGGGAAGAATCATGACCATGGCAATGATATGGCTGAAATGATGAAAGAGGAGACTAAATTTACTCAAGGTGTTTCTGAGAAATTTCAAAATCAATTATTAAAAGCTTTCCAAAGTTATATCTTAGTTAAAGATGCTTTGGTAGCAAGTGATGATGCTAAAGCAAAAGAAATTTTAGAGGATTTGTCCAATAACGTCAAAGCTATAGATATGAAAGGTTTAAAAGGAGATGCTCATATGTATTGGATGATGACTTCAAAAGAGTTAAAGAAAAACTTAAAAGAAATGTTGGCTGCTGATAACATTGATACAAGAAGAAGGTATTTTGTTGATGTTTCGAATGAGCTCACAGGATTAGTGAGTAGATTAGGATTACCCAAAAGTGAAAAGATATTTTTATTGTATTGTCCAATGGCAAACCACGATAAAGGAGCTGCATGGTTATCAACGACCAATGAGGTATTGAATCCTTACTATGGTGATATGATGCTACGTTGTGGAGAAATGAAAAAAGAAATACAATAAGTAATAACACTTTATTGATACACAAAAAGACAAATGATCCTTAGTAGATTGTTTGTCTTTTTTTGATGATTGAGAAAGATAATATAATTGTTAAAGAATTAGATCAGATTATGTAATGGGTATGTTTGAAACATACGTGAATATTTAAAACAATTTTAAAATTTTATACATTTCATTCAAAATATTATACATCAACAAATACACAAACTACCTACCTTTGTTTTATACAAAGAACAAACAATATGAAAGAGTTAACACTAGACACTACTTTAGGTTGTAAAGCTTGTGAAGCAAAAGTACAACCTTTATTGGATGCTGATCCAAGAGTGATTGATTGGGAAGTAAAAGAGGGGCATATACTGAGAGTTGTCACGGAAGGCGCTTGTCAAAAATGTGTAAATAAAATAATAGGAGAAGCGGGATATGAAGTGAAAGAACAACTTTCATCTAAAGAAGTGAACCCAGAAGATTATAAAGATAAAATTAAACATGATATTCCTGCAATAGAGTATGATGTACCTGATTTTTCAGCAGACAAAGCAGGGAAGTATTATTGTCCAATGTTATGTGAAGGAGAAGATAAATTATATGATGAGGCAGGTGATTGTCCAGTCTGTGGTATGCCTTTAGAAAAAATTCCAGAACCAAAGCCTGCTGTTCAATATGCTTGTCCTATGCATCCAGATAAAACGAGTGATGGTCCTGATGAATGTCCAATCTGTGGGATGACAATGGAACCTGTAATGGTTGATATTCCAGTTGAAAAAAATGAGGCGTATGAAGACATGAAGCACCGTTTTAGATGGAGTTTAGTATTTACGATTCCAGTTGTCTTAATCGCCATGCTTGGTCATATTATTCCATCGATTCACCATGCCATGTTGGAGTTAATGTCTCAAACTGCTTGGGATTGGGTGCAATTCGCTTTTACCATTCCAATGGTATTTTATACGGGAAATATTTTTCTAAAAAGAGCATGGTCATCTATTGTAACTAGGAATTTCAATATGTGGACATTGATTGGAATAGGTACTGCAGTGGCTTTTCTATTCAGTATTTTCGCTCTTTTATTCCCTAATGTGTTTCCAGATCAATTTAAAGATAATGGAGCTGTACATGTATATTTTGAGGCAACATGTACCATCTTAGTTTTAGTGATGGTTGGTCAGTTAATGGAATTAAGGGCACATTCTCAAACAAATGCTGCTTTAAAAGCATTATTATCTTGGGCGCCTTCTACAGCTACAGTTATTCGTAAGGGTAAAGAACTTACAGTGGCATTAGAACATATAGAAAAAGGAGACATTATAAAGATTAAACCGGGAGAGAAAATCCCTGTTGATGGACACATTACGGAAGGAAAAGGGACTATAGATCAATCTATGATAACGGGTGAGCCAATTCCAATTGATGTTGCTGAAGGAGATGCGGTAACGAGTGGATCTATCAATGCAAATGGTCATTTCTTGATGAAAGCAGAACGCATTGGAGGTGAAACATTGCTCTCTAAAGTAATTCAAATGGTCAATGATGCTAGTAGATCAAGAGCCCCGATTCAAAAAGTTGCGGATCAAATCTCTGCTTATTTCGTTCCCATCGTTGTTGGAATTTCAATGCTTACTTTTTTCATCTGGTATTTCTTATACACAGGTGAAAATGCAGCTACTTACGCTCTAGTTAATGCTGTTGCAGTATTGTTAATTGCTTGTCCATGTGCATTAGGTTTGGCAACTCCAATGTCTATTATGGTTGGAACAGGTAAAGGTGCTCAATATGGTATTTTAATAAAAGATGCTGAAGCCTTACAAGGGTTTAGTAAAGTAGATGTTTTAATGATTGATAAAACAGGGACGCTTACAGAAGGTAAACCTGAGGTCAAAGGATTAATTACATTTGGTGAACAAGATGAGAATGAATTGATTCAAGCTTCAGCTAGTATTGATCAAAATAGTGACCATCCTTTAGCCAAGGCTATTGTAAGAAAAGCCAAAAAAGAGAATCTTGAATTATTACATGTAGATAACTTCGAATATGTAATAGGTAAAGGAGCTACTGCAACAGTCAATTCAAATGCGATTGCAATAGGGAATAATAAATTAGTTGACCTTTCTCAATTAGATGAGGAATCAAAGATAAAAATTAAGAAAGAGCAAGAACAAGGTGCTACCATTGTATTTATCTCAAAAAATAATAAAGCTGTAGGTGGAATTGTTATTTTTGATCCGATTAAAAAAGGAGCAGCACAACAAGTTCAAGCTTTAAAAGAAGAAGGAATAGAAGTAGTAATGCTGACGGGAGATAATCCTGTTACTGCACAAAATGTAGCTAATGAAGTAAACATTAAAGACTTTGTGGCAGAATGTTTACCAGAAGATAAATTAAAGAAAATTAAAGAATATCAAGCACAAGGAAAGCATGTTGCAATGGCAGGAGATGGTATCAATGATGCCCCTGCATTAACACAAGCTAATATTGGAATTGCAATGGGTGATGGAACTGATATTGCCATTCAAAGTGCAGAAATTACCTTATTAAAAGGGAATTTAGATAACTTAGTAAAAGCAAGAAAACTGAGCGAAAAAGTGATGAAAAATATCAAGCAGAACTTATTCTTTGGTTTCTTTTATAACACACTAGGGGTGCCAATTGCTGCAGGAATATTATTTCCTTTCTTTGGTATTTTATTATCTCCAATGTTAGCAACTTTAGCGATGAGTTTTAGTTCAGTATCAGTGATTACAAATGCACTTCGATTAAGAAGATTGAAATTGTAATTTACTATAAATTAAAACTAGCATAAAAATGACCAATATAGTATTTATATTGGTCATTTTACATTATAAACGAATTAGAACAAAACAATACAATAGATTTTAATTAACTTACATAAATCTAACAAAGTGTGAACTCGACTGTCAATTATTACAATGAAAAAATATCATTTAACGATATTATTCTTTCTATTATTCTCTACTGTTTATGGGCAAACAATTAAAGGAACAGTACTAGATCGAGATACAAAAGAATCTTTACCTTTTGTCAATATTTCATTCGTTTTTAATGATTCAATCGAATCGATAACTTCAACTGATTTTGATGGTCATTTCGAAACATCTCCTAAAAATCGGGGAGAATACATTATTCAATTTCATTATACAGGTTATGAAAAAAATCAAAGAATACTATTGGTTTCAGATGATCTTGAAATTGATTTGGGTAAAATTGAACTAAAGTCAAATATCACGGAATTAGAAGGAGTTACAATTACTGCCGAAAAAGAGTCTGTAAATATGACTGAAAATGGAATGACGTTTAACATAACAGACGGGAGTGGAGATACAATGGAAGATATTGTCTCAAGCATGCCTTCTATGTCAGTAGATGAAAATGGACAAGTATCTTCAAATGGTGAAAAAGTAGTCATTTTAGTAAATGGAGTAGAGTCTGACTTAGATAATCCTCTTGAAGATATCCCAATGCAGATGATAGAGAAAGTGGAATTACTTAATAACCCGCCTGCACAATATACTTCTGCCAGCAGTGCAATCAATATTGTATTAAAAAAGAATGTAAAACTGGGAAATTTAGCTAGGTTTGAATTAGAAGGTGGATTGCCTGAAGCTTACAAAGTAGGGCTAAATATTTCTAGAGCTTCAGATAGAATTTCTACTTCTTTAAATGTAAAATATCAAGAATATTATCTCCCATTTGAAAGAGAGACAGAACGTTTAAACTACGGAAATAACTACAGAGAAAATGAGAGTGAATATGTAAATGGTTTAAAACATTTTAGTGGAAATTGGACCACTGCTTATGCATTATCTCCCAATGATAGAATCAGATTAAGCTTATCTTATTTTTCTAAGATAAATACTACTGAAAGCAATGAATTTGAATTAGTTCAAAATACTGACGAGAATAATCTAAATCCTCGCGAAAACTATAGAAAAGCAGAAAATACGAGAGAGTTTTCTAGAGCACAAGCTCAACTAAGTTATAATAAAAACTTTTTACAGAAAGGACAGAAGTTTAGTAGTACTGTACGTTGGTCTTTAGAAGGTTTTGACCAATTAAACAGTAACAATACTGATGTTTATAATGTCAATTCAGGTAATTGGAATTATCAAGATGAGCGTTTTACAGATAGGTCACGTCCTGCACAAAATATTTTTGTGAATTTAAATTACACTCATCCATTTAATGAAAATAAAGGTTCATGGACAAATGGAATTAGAAACAATACTAAAATTCAGAATATTGAAGAAAGATTTTATAATGTTAGTGATGAAGGTGATGAAATAGAACGAGGAAAAGGTTTACAAACCACAGATTACCTAAACCAAAAGCTGACTTTTTATTCTCAATTTAGATATCGATTTGACAATAAATTGACATTAAATATTGGAGGACTTGTAGAAAATGCAAGAGTTGTATCAGGTGTTATAAACAACGAAAACTCATTTAAAGCAGATAACAACTTCTGGATTTTCAATCCTAACATTACTCTGAATAAACGATTTACAAAACATCTTTTTGGTAAAGTTACCTATTCATATAAAATGCTGACACCTCCAGATCATGCATTAAATCCAACTATCAACGATAATAATCCTTTATATATATCAAGTGGTAATCCTAATTTACAGTTACAGAAATACAACAAATTGACGATTGATGTGACATATCATAAAAAGAAAACTTCTTTAAGAGGAGGTGTGTTTTTTAGGTCAATTAATGATGGAGTAGAAAGAGTTTTTGAAAATAGAGGAGATACTATTTATACTACTTTCATGAATATTGTAGATAAATATACAGCAGGTGTAAATCTATATATGCAGTATAAACTAAGCAAAAAACAGAATATTACAGTTTCTGGAGATATATACAAAGACTTTTTTAATGAAAGAACAGGAGATTATGCATTGAGTCAAGTTATGTTTAATGGTAAAATCAACTACAATGCTCGTTTCAAAAAAGGCTTTAGATTAAGAGTGACAGGATATTATCTATCAGAGACAATACTTTACAATGGTACTTTCCAACCCGCATCCGGTGTTGATTTATCTATTTCAAAATTTATATATAAGAGTAAAGGTAAGATTTGGCTTTCTGCTGTTGACCTATTTTCAACTAGAAAAATTGTAAGGAATAATGTCACACCGACTTTCGAATCTTCTTCTCTGATAGATCTACCATCAACCTTCAAATTAGGATTTTCATGGACGTTTTTATCTTCTTAGAAAAATAAAAAAGAGAGAAATATTCCCTCTTTTTTCATTCAAAATCTTACTAGAAATAATTTATTATTCTTGGATAAACAAGTTATAATTGGAGTAATAAAAGTATCATTTTCCTGATAAAAACACACAAAATATATCAGAGGGTTATAAAAGAATATTCAATTAATTTTTAAGTAATAATTTCTATTAAGATATTATTCTCATGATTAATACACATATATATGCACACTACGCTTTTTTTTGATTATTATTTTTAAATTCTCTGTATATCACATTCAATAAGAAGGTGACAGAAGAAGTAATAAAAACAAGCAATAGAATTCTAAAGTTATCCATGGTTGATTTATGCTTTGTAATGAAGAAATAGTTAATTTGATTTATGCTCTTGAGTAATATTGAATTCTTTCTTCAGCTTGTTGACTCAAAGAAATATAAATATTATGCTTTGTGATACTGACTAAATTTATCAGACCATCTTCCCTTAACTTTGAAGTAATATTTATCAATTCTTCTCGATTGTAAGGTAAGTTCAATTGTTCTGAAATATCTTCTAAACATTTGTGCTTCATGATAAAAGCACCTTCAATTAATTTGTGATGACGAAAAGTATTTTCCATAATTTATTTTATTTCATTCTATACATTACTTAACGGAGATGTTTTATATGAAACATATAATTTCCGTTTATAATCTTGTGAAATTTGGCTTTCATTTTCATAATCTGACTATCTTCTTTTAAAATGTGATTGCTTAGTTAGTTCTTTGTGTTTTATGATTATTTTATGAAAATAGTCCTTTTTTATACCATAATGACTAATATTACTATTTTTTGGTGATCTGAATCAATATAATTAACTTTTAATTTTTTTCAATTTGGTTATCTCTCAAATTCAAAATGATAATATGTGTGATATTAAACTAAATAGTTTTATTTTTTCCATTTAAACAACAATAATACATAAAATGACTCTTAAGTCGGCATATGTGTAAAACAGTAATGAGTTAATTGTTTATCTATCTAAATCATTATTACGTTGTGAAATAAAAAAATGTAAAGATAATTGGAGTTTTACACCTTGTTAAAACTTATTAGGTCTAGTAAATTCATTTTGAATACTTTATTGTTGAATTTACCCTCAATAACTTAACTAAGTGCAGACTATATCATGACATCTATCTTTAAAATAGTATTACTACTATTATCATTCATTTCTTTAACCACATTTGGTCAAGTTTCAAAAAAGGTAAAAAGAGAAGGTAAGCAAACGGTAGTATTTCTTGGAAATAGTATTACCTATCAAGGTGATTATATAAAGTATTTTGAAACCTATTGGAATATTAAACATCCAGATGCAAATGTTGATTTTATCAACTTAGGTTTACCTAGTGAAACAGTTTCAGGACTTTCAGAAGAAGATCATGCAGGGGGTAAATTTCCTAGACCTGTCCTTAATGAGCGTTTATCAAGAATCTTAGATTCCTTATCCATTGATCTTGTTGTAGCGTGTTATGGAATGAATGATGGTATATTTCTCCCTTTTGATAAAAAGAGGGAAAAGAAATACATCAGTGGTATGAAAGCTTTAAATGATACATTAATGGCAAGAGAAATTCCTGTAGTTTATATGACTCCTGCTATGTATGATCCAAAAGGTGAGGCCGCTTTTTATACTGAAGTATTGGACAGATATTCAAATTGGTTAGTAGAACAAAGAAAAAGAGGGTGGGAAGTGATAGATATGCATTATTTTGTAGAGAACTATGTAATTCGGAAAAGGGAACAGCACCCTGAATTTGTTATAGCTGAAGATGCAATCCACCCAAACGATGAGGGGCATTGGTTGATGACTTTACCATTAATCAATTATTTTTCAAATGATAGTTTATCTGCTGAAACTTCAAAAGAAGAGGTGTTTGGTGATATCAATAATTTTGATTCTATATATAAACTGATTTCCTATAAACAGAATTTACAAAGAGATGCTTGGTTGACTCATATTGGTTATAACAGACCTGGTTTACCTCAAGGAATACCAATTAAAGATTTACAGATAAAGAAAATGCAGATTCAAAAAGAATTAGAATCTTTTCATCATATTACTCAATAAATACTAGTTATTGAAGTGAATTTTTGTGCTTCATAAGTTCCATTAAAAAGTCCAAATGTTTTTTCATATGGACTTTTATATTTCTAGATAATTACAGTGTATTTAGCATTAACAATTTAATTTCCTAATAAAATTAAATTTGTACATTTTCTTTATTCAGAATAAGATTCGTGTATACTTTTTGTCAATTGAAAAATATAATTTTACAACATTAAATTTTCACCAGACCACTTATTGTGTTTTAATAAAATTACCAGCAAACTTTATTTCAAAACCTTATAAGCGATATTTAGGACTTCAAGCATATCATGAAGAAATTATTTTTAATCACTCTATTATTTATTTCCTTCTTTAACACCTTTGCCCAAAATGTGACAGGTATAGTGACAGATGGAGAAACCAACGAAGCATTACCGTTTGTAAACATAGCATGTTTAGATCAGGATAGTACTACAATTGCTACTGCAACCACTGACTTTGATGGGAAATTCTTATTTAACCTAACAGAACATGGAGATTATAAGCTTAGGTTTTTATTTACAGGCTATAAACCACATCAGAGAATTATTACAATTAAAGATGATTTAGATATTTCTTTAGGGGAAGTGAAATTAGCTTCTACAATTACTGAACTGGAAGGTGTAACGATTACAGCTGAAAGAGAAAATGTCAACATGACGGCTTCTGGTATGAGCTTTAATATTGATAATGATGGGGGGGCTGATATGGAAGATATTATTTCAGGAATGCCTTCGATCACTATGGATGATGATGGTCAAGTTACTTCTAATGGTGAAACGGTAATCATTTTAGTAAATGGTGAGGAGTCAGATCTTGAAAATCCATTGGAAGAAATTCCTATACAAATGATTGATAGGGTAGAATTAATGAATAATCCACCTGCGGAATATACTTCTGCTAGCTCTGCGATTAATATTATTTTGAAAGAAGATGTACAGTTAGGTAATCATGGACGAGTACTTCTAGAAGGTGGTTTACCAGATCAATATAGAGCCAATGTAAGTGTTTCAAGATCAAAAGACCGTTGGTCTACAAACTTAAATGTTGGTGCAAGAGTTAGAAAAACACCTTATGAAAAAGAAACATCAAGATTGAATTATGATCAAAACCAAAGGTCATCAACAAGAGTGGATGATGTAACGAGAGCAAATTATAATGTGAATTGGTCTACATCTTATGCAGCATCTGCAAATGATAAATTGAAGCTAATTTTAAGTTGGAGTAGATATGATTACAATTTAGATGGCGATGAAAATGAACATGTTTATGATGTAGATACTATGGATCCAAATCCAAGAGATAACCATAGAACGATCGAAAATGAAAGAACATCTCAACGTCTACAAGCTCAATTCAATTATGATAAAAACTTTATGCAAGAAGGAAGAAAGTTATTATTTAGAGCGAGGTGGTCAATGGATACTTATGATCAATTTAACGCGAATGGAGTTGAAACATATTACTATGATTCAGATTCTATAGATTATGGTGATACAAGAATAACAGAAAGAGATCGTCCCGCTCAGAATTATTTTGCTACCCTAAAATATATCCATCCTTTTAATGAAAGGAGTATTTTAACAACAGGTTTTAGAAATTATACTAAAATCCAACAAACTTATGAAAAGTATTATGATGTAAATCAAGAAGGTGGAATATCTGAAAGAGGAAGTGGATCTCAAGACATTGATTATTTAAACCAAAGGTTTGCAGGATATGCTTCTTGGAATTATAAATTCTACAATGATTTATCTTTTAGAGTTGGAGGTGTTGTAGAAAGTTCGATTGTCGATACAGATTTTTCTTCTCCTGATACTGTTTATAATACGAATAATAACTTCTTGGTAATCAACCCAAGTGCCAATATCAATAAAAAATTCAATGAAAATTGGATGGGTAATATAAGTTATTCATTCCGTTTGAATACACCTGCGGAATGGAAAATGAACCCAACAATTAATGATAGTAATCCTCTTTATATTAGTTATGGTAATCCAAACCTTGGTTTAGAGAAATTTCAAAAATTGACAATTGAAGCAACCAATCAAAATGATAAATTCTCTACTCGATATGGTTTATTCTACAGAAATATTTTAGATGGAACAGAAAGAGTGTATGATTCCAAAGGAGATACTATTTATGCTACATATGAGAATATTGTAAATAAGCATACTTTTGGAGGAAATGTGTATGTTCATATGCAGTTGACAACCAATCAATCGATTATCTTCTCTGGTAATATTTATAATGATATTTACAACCAAAGAATTGTAGATGATTTACCTAAAAGTCAATGGATGTGGGATACAAAATTAACCTATAAAGTGAAGTTCCTAGAGCATTATCGTTTTAGAATTGTCGGTTATTACACATCAGAAAGAATTGATTACTCTGGAACATCTACACCTGCCAGTGGAGTTGATGTTAGTATTTCGAGATATGTTGCAGATCGCAAAGGTAAAATCTGGCTTAGTGCTCAAGATATCTTCAATACGAGATCTTATTCAAGACAAAGTTATTCTCCTACTTTTGAGTCTGATTATTATAATGATTATGCTCAAACTGTAAGGTTAGGATTTAGTTGGTCGTTTTACTCGATGAATTAATAGTTGAAGTAAAGTTACTTTAGAGATATAAAATAGGAGATTAATCTATTGATGAAGAATAGATTAATCTCTTTTTTTATATCTATGATCCTCATGTATTTTGAAATAAATCATTAGATTTGTTTTGATAAATAACAGATTAAACAAAACTAGCACAATTGATTTAAGACTTCTTTCTATTGATAAATTGACTGAATCAATAAATGCTGGAAATTACTACGTATGAAACTAAGGAATAAATTACTTATCGGTGGATTAGCGATAAGTTTAGCAGCTTGTACTACTACAGAAAAAACAGTTGCTGATTTAACTACAGTCGGTACTCTCGAAGAAACAAATGCAATACCATTACCGGGTAAAATCTATTCAACAGGAGACATTTTTCTTTTGACTAAAAACGCTAACATTGTTGTTGAAAGTAATAGCAAAATCACTTCACAAGCAATAAGTACCATCAAAGAAACTTTTGGCCCTTCTCTCGGAGGCTATTTTAATGTAATTGAGAATGAATCCTCTGAAAAAGGAGATATTGTATTAAAATTTGATGCTAAAATTACAAGTACTGAAGGTTATATCTTAGATATAAATAGGAATAACGTAACAATAAGTGCTAGTACGGCTAATGGACTATTTTATGGAGTACAAACATTACGACAACTTTTACCTGCTGAAATTGAATCAGATAAAAAGGTAGAAGGAGTTTCTTTTGCTATTCCAACAGGAAAAATTGTAGATAGCCCTCGTTATGAATATAGAGGTTTTATGCTTGATGTTTCAAGACATTTTTATACCGTTGAAGAGGTGAAAAAGTATATTGATTATTTATCAATGTATAAAATGAACAAGCTACACCTTCATCTGACAGATGATCAAGGATGGAGGATAGAAATAAAATCTTGGCCAAACCTAACTGTTAAAGGGGCTGTATCTGAAGTTGGAGGGACTGATGGTGGTTTTTATTCACAAGAGCAATACAAAGACATTGTTGCTTATGCTCAAGAAAAGTTTATTACAATCATACCTGAATTTGATTTACCAGGCCATACACAAGCTGCTATTCATGCTTACCCTGAGTTGGTGAAAAAACCTTTTGGAAAATTTAAACATGACTATTATACAGGTACAGAAGTGGGAGAGAGTTCTTTAGATATCAATAATCCTTTAACATATGAGTTTATGAATGATGTCATTAAAGAATTAGCAGAAATGACACCTGGAAAATATATTCACATTGGTGGAGATGAAACTCATGTCACTAAAAAAGAAGATTTTATTGAGTTTATATCTAAAGTAAGAAAGATAGTTTCCAAAAATGGAAAAGAGATGATGGGTTGGGCTGATATATCTGATGCAGACTTAGAAAAAAATAACGTTGCTCAATTTTGGAAAACGGATACTAGAAATGCAAAACTAGCCGCTAAGCAAGGAGTGAAAATGTTGATGTCACCAGCTAACTATGCATATTTAGATATGAAATATAATAAGGAAAGTAAATTAGGATTAGCTTGGGCAGGGACTGTTGAAGTAGATAAGGCTTATAATTGGGACCCAGGTAAATTCTTAGCTGAAATCCCATCTGAGCTTGTTATTGGAATAGAATCACCTCTTTGGGGTGAAACAGTGAAAACCTTAGATGATGCAGAATGGTTGACTTTCCCAAGGCTTTTAGGTTATGCTGAAATAGGATGGAGTGCTCAAGAAAACAGAGTTTGGGAGTCTTACAAATACCGATTAGCAGATCAAGAAGATCGTTTTAAAGCATTAGGAATTAACTATTATAAATCAAAAACGATACCTTGGGCGAAAGCTATAGAGAATCAACCGAATTCAAAATAATTAATTTAAAATATCTACAAATAAATTCAAAAAATAGACTTGCAATGGAGTGAGTCTATTTTTTATGCTGTCTTTTTTTAGTTATATAACTGAATAATAATTCATTACACACCTTGTTGTTTAAAAAAAATAAAAGAATCAGTGTTAGATTTAAAGAAAATAAAAAGGCTTTTATAATAGTTAATATTTTTTGTGAATGAAGCATACATATCGTTATTGCATTAATCAAACAAATAACTAACCTCGATTCATTAATATGAAATACTTATCATTCATTATCTACTTAAGTATCGCATTAATTGTATACTTAGGTGTTCAAATTGTAGTAGGTCAAGCGATCTATGAAACATTCAGTCCTGAGACAGGATTTGGTATCCTATTTTTCTTTATTATGTGGCAAGTGTTGAGTAACACGGTCGGTTTTGGATTAGGGAAACTTTGTAATAAAGTATTCAACTAAAAGAAAGAATCTATCTCGCAATTTTCTTTTAAAGAAATTCAATTCCATTGTGATGGAATAAAAAACCATTCAAATGCTACTTTGAATGGTTTTATAATTATTGCTCAACAGAGAAATAAACAATTTTTTCTTGAAAGTCCTTTTTATTTGTTTTTTGAATGCTCAGCCATTCTTGAAATTCTTCTGGACTTAATGTTTTAATTCCGCCTTGTTCTGTCCTTAATACAGGTTTATCATACTCTTCAGGACAATAAATAAAATATAGTCGATTAACTATTCGTTTTGGTCCCATGGTAGACAATACTAACTGATCTACTTGTCGACTTGATATGTTTTCAAAATGAGAAGTATTATTAGGATCAAAAAATACATAAGGTACATCAGCTTTTACAGGATAGGGTTTAGTGAGTTCACCTTGTAAAGTAGAATAGGGGAACAAACGATAGACTTTATCATTTTCTCTCATATAAATGCTTATGTATCCATCTTTAGGAGAAGTCAGAGAAGCATAAAAATGTTGCATTTCTTTGAAAAGTGTCGTTTCACACTTTTGATCAGGACAACTTAATGTCGCTACATGATAATTTAATGTGGGTGTATCAATGGCTCTTGCTTTTCCTTCTACATTGCATGAAAGATATAATACCTGTTGATTATTTTCTATATCTATATTCCATTCATAAGTAATCTGTAAGGTTTTAATCCATTCTCCTTTAATAGAGCTATTATTGAATGAATTTAATTCCATAGCAGTATTATCTAATCTAAGATCAGATGAAGAAGTAATATTTGTTCCGAAGGCTTTAGCAAGGGCATCAATTTGTGCTTTTCGAAATAAATTCTCTTTAAATTCTTTAATTGAGTAGGATTCATCGACTCTTTCGATAACTTCTCCTTTAACTTTTTTTGTACTCTGGGCATTTATTGATACCGTAAAAAGTAAGTAAATGCAAAAAAATAAAAATTTTTTCATTGAAATTCAGTTGTTAGTATACTTCTTGTCAAAAGATCTGTTAAATTAAAATATAATATTCATATATTTACGCATCGTAACTGACAATTATTTTTTTAATTTATTAATGAACTATGAAAAATAAATTCATTTTAAGTTTTTTACTAGTTTTTGCTACATTATTCTTTATCTCCAATGAGAATCATGCCCAAACAAAGCAAGAGAAAAAAGAAACTTTGAAAGCTCTGAAAGGTAGAGCTAACAAAG
Source organism: Flammeovirga sp. AWQ4_249 (assembly GCF_056161045.1). Taxonomy (NCBI): domain Bacteria; kingdom Pseudomonadati; phylum Bacteroidota; class Cytophagia; order Cytophagales; family Flammeovirgaceae; genus Flammeovirga; species Flammeovirga sp. AWQ4_249. The sequence continues at coordinate 188,432 of NZ_JBSWYJ010000005.1, read as the reverse complement.
ATGCCAGAAAACAAGCAAAAGCTTTAAAGAAAGAAGGTTTCTCAGTATTACCTGGTGATTTACCTATGGAGAAGCAATTAGAAGCTTCATTTTTTGCCCGTTTAGATACTGACGATATGGGTAATCCAAAGTACTTTGTAGCATATCAACAATCGAAAGGTGAAACTTTTGCTGCTGCAAAACAAGCTGCTTATCAATTATGTTTAACAGATTTAGCAGGTAAAATTGGTTCTGAAATCGTTGGTCGTATCAAATCAAATGTTGCAAACTCAGAAGGAATGTCTGACGCTGCTTCTGTTACAGATGTAATTGGTGCTTACCAAAACAATGTAACTGCTCGTTTAGGTAGAACAACTCCAATTGTAATGTTAAAGAAAGTAGACAGTAAAGGTCTTACTCACATTACAATGTCTATCAAATATCCAATCGCTGAAGCTGAAAGAATCGTAAAAGACGATTTAAGAAAGAAATTAGCTGCTGAAGCTGAAGTAAGCCAAGATGAAATCAATGGTTTATTAGATATTCGTTAGTCACAACGATATAAATACAAAAAAAGGCTGTCTCATATTTCTTTATGTGACAGCCTTTTTTGTGTTTAATTATTTGTCGTTCTGCATTTGAATAAATGCTTGACCTATATGATCGATTACATCTGTTGTGACCAAACTTTCATAACCTATATTTTCAACTGCAATGTCTGCAGCTTTTCCATGTAAATAAACACCCAGAATTGCTGCTTCTTTAGAAGAATATTTTTGAGAAAGTAAACCAGTTATTAAACCTAGTAAAGCATCGCCACTTCCTCCTTTAGCTAATCCAGGGTTCCCACTTGAATTAAAATGAACCTCACCATTTGGTAAACAAATTGCTGTATTAGCCCCTTTTAATATAATAATTACGTTACGATGTTTGGCCATTTTTTGAGCAGCTTCTAATCGATCAAAAGATTGAACATAATTTACATCAGTTAATCGTTCAAATTCTCCAACATGAGGCGTTAGTATTGAATTTTCAGGTATAAAATCCCACCAACTTTCATTTTTAGACAAAAGATTGAGTGCATCAGCATCCAATACAACTGGTTTGTCATAATCTTCAAGAATTGAACGAATAGCTTTTGAAGTCTGATCGTGTTGGCCTATTCCTGGACCTATGCCAATTGCTGAATATTTATTGACCAAAACAGAAGCAATAATATGATTATCAGAAGGGTCTGCAAGACACATAGCCTCTGGAAGCATTGCTTGCATTACTTCATAACCACATGAAGGAACTAATGCCGTAGTTTTTCCTGTTCCACTTTTTAATGCAGCTTTAGTGGCTAATTGAATAGCACCTATCATTCCTTTGGAACCTCCTACTAGGAGCGTATTACCAAACTTTCCTTTATGATCAAATTTTAATCTTGGACGATGGATGGCTTTTGCATCAACATTAGTAGTATAAAAGTAGGTGCTAGATGTATTTTCCTGAAATTTAGGATCTAACCCTATTGGTAAGACCACCATTTTCCCTACATTTTTATTATTTTCCATGAAAAGCATAGAAAATTTTGGCATTTCAAGGGTCAATGTAATATCTGCTTCAACAATTGACTGGAAATGAGTAGAATATTGATCTGTATAAAGTCCTGAAGCAATATCTACAGAGATAATAGGAGCATTAGAATTATTAATTAAACTAATGGTACTTTGTGCAATACCTTTCGGGGCCCTTGTTAACCCTGATCCAAAAATACAATCAATTATAACACTTTTATTCTCTAATTGTGGAAGGTCTTCTTCTTGGTAAATATCAATACAGCTTATTTTTTCAGGTAACCTTTCTCTATTTTCTTTAAAATCGTTTGATTGATCTTCTTTAAAATGAACGATATAGCATTGAACATTAAAGCCGTCTTTATTTAAAAGTCGAGCCATAACTAATCCATCTCCGCCATTATTACCAACACCACAAAATATGACTACATCTTTAAAATTGCTACAGTGACTTTCATACCAATTGGTAAGGGACGTTGCAGCTCTTTCCATTAAGTCTAAGCTACTAATCGGTTCATTACTAATTGTAGCTTGATCCCATTCTCTTATTTGTGCTGAGGTAAATATTTTCATTATAAACGTTTGATTTTTTTGCCTATTTAATTTACAATTAAATTTAGTTTAAAGACGAATTAATTGTTCTTTAATTTTGGTAAATTCATTCCATATCTCATTAAGAACGTCACCAGCAGGTCTAACATCTTTTATGTGAGCTGAAACCTGACCAATTTCAATTTCTCCTTCTTCAAGATTCCCTTCAAAAATTCCTTTCTTTGCTCTTCTTTTACCAAGTATTTCTGCTAATTCATCTTTTGACGCACCTCTAGCTTCGGCTTTCGCTACTTTTTCATAAAATTCGTTTTTAATCAATCTAACTGCAACAAGGTCTTTTAATGTCAAAATAGTTTCTCCTTCCTGAGCATCAACAACTCGTTGTTTATAGTTTTCATGAGCGGATGATTCTTGTGTGATGGCAAAACGGGAGCCAATTTGAACACCTTCTGCACCTAAAGCAAATGCTGCCATCATTGCTTGGCCTGAACCAATACCACCTGCTGCAATAACTGGTATTTCTAATGAAGCAGCTATTGGTGGAATTAAGCACATTGTTGTTGTTTCTTCTTTCCCATTGTGACCGCCTGCTTCGAAGCCTTCAGCAACAATAGCATCCACACCTGCTTCTTGAGATTTTAAAGCAAATTTTAAAGATGATACAACCTGAACAACCGTAATATTATGACTTTTAAGAAATGCAGTGTATTTTTTTGGACTTCCTGCCGAAGTAAAAACTATAGGTACATTTTCATTGACAATAATCTCCATTAACCTATCAACTTCAGGGTAGAATAATGGAATATTTACTCCATAAGGTTTTGAAGTGGCCTTCTTACATTTTTGAACATGTTCTTCAAAAGTTTCAGGATGCATTGAACCTGCACCAATTAAGCCTAAGCCACCTGCATTACTGACCGCTGATGCCAATTTCCATCCACTACACCAGACCATTCCTCCAGAAATAATAGGATATTCGATCTGAAAAAGTTTACAAATTCGATTGTTATTCATGTGTTTATATTAGTTTTTTGATTTTAATAGTGAATATAAAAAAAAGAGTCTAAGGATAATACCCTTAGACTCTTAACACTTAATATTTGACAAAATATTTTCTAGTAGAAAACAAAGTGGAATGGACCTACACCCATACCTTCTGTGATATGAACGATTTCAGTACCATCCTTTGAGAATATTTTTACTGACCCTGACTCTGAAAAACTTTGAGCAATAGCAACATGAATGTTTCCATTAGCAGGGTTTACCCCAATTCCTTTAAAATATTGACCAGAAACTACTGGTGAAGAAACCGTTGATGAAGCAACATCAAATTTCACAACTTCAGTTGTAGAAGGACCTTCCCATGCATCATCTGAACCTAAAATATAAATTTCTGAACCGTCTTCTGATAATTGAATGTCACCCTCATTTGCAATACCTGAATAAGTAACCCTAGATTCAACAGCATCATTCACAAGTTTAACAACACCAAGATCACTAGTTTCTGGAGCAGGCCATAAGTAACCTTTTGAAGCAGAAACCCATAAATTATTGTTTCCATCAATTACAAAATGTTGTGGGGCAGCTTCAATATCAATTGTTGTGACTAAGCTATGATCATTTAAGTTGTAAACTTCAACATTTGTGGTATTTGAAATCGCCACATAAATTTTATCATTTTGAATAGCAATTCCTTCTGGACCTGCACCTACAGCAAATGTTTCTTCTAATTCACCAGTAGAAAGGTTGATAACACCAACAGATGAATTTTGTAATGAGAAATCCTCTTCATATGGACCCCAAATAGTAACATATGCTTTTCCATTAGAAGTAGCAATATATCTGGGGTTTACAATAGCTGGATTATCTTCTAAAGTAAATCTTCTATTCATTGTTGAAAGATCTACAATTTGAATTTTATCTGCATTTGAACAAGTAACGACACCTACACCATCATTTCCAAAAAAACCTTCAGTGATTCCACCAAGTTCAAAACCATTCGCCGATTGGAAAACTCTAGGTGAAGAGGTAAATATATTTTCCGATTCTGTCACTCCAGTGATAGAACCATTGCCTTCAGAAAAGTTTCCGGAGTTACTTACATAAAATCCATTTGATCCAGGAACGAATGGAGTAGGAGTATCATCATTATTCTCACATGAGATAAACCCAAATCCTAATAAAAGAAAAAGTAAGGAAAGTTTGTAAAATTGTTTCATTGTATAATTTATTAAATTGAGATATTCACTTTTAACATATAATTTCTGCCAGGCATGGCATAATTCTTATAATTTTGGTATTCTTCATTCAATAGGTTATTCACCTTGAAAGTGACAAGAAAGTCTACTTTGTTTAACTGAAGATGTTTACTTAGACCAATATTACTGACCCAATAAGGATCTAAAGTATCATAATCATCTGTAGTCGTTCTCCAACCCGTATATAAAACATCATAATTGAGACTCCACTTATGATAATTTAAACTGAGAAATGACTTAAATAAATGTCTTGGGACATAGATGAGTTGTTTATCTTTCTCTAAGTCTGTAGCATGTGTAAATGAATAGCTTGAACCTATATTCCACTTAAGTTGACTTAGAGAATTATAATTATTTATTTTCAAAGCGGTCTCTAATCCTTTAGATAAAGAGTTGGCAACATTTTCCGCATAAGTAGGATCAGTGGGAACCCATCGAATACGATCATACATTCTTAAGTAATAAACTGAAGTCAACCAATTCATTGAAATATTTCCCATGTTACGTGTATAATCAAAACCTAAATCAACATTATAACCATCTTCAGGTTTGATTTCTGGGTTTGCATTATCACCCCAATAACGTTCATTTAATGTAGGTACTCTATAACTTCTTGCCGCTGAACTCTTTATTGTTAAACTATTTTTATCGGTATTAATTGCTTTATAGGCAATATCAAAAGCAGGAGTAAAAGGAGCAGAGTATCCTGTAACAACGGTCTGTCTAAGTGTAGTAGACAAACTTAATCGATCAGTTGCATCCCATCTAACGGCTAAAAAAGCGGAAGCTCTTAATTCTGTGGTGTTATCAGGGTAAGCATATACATCAGGCCATATGTACATGGCATTAATTCCTCCTTGGAAATTGACTTTCTCTCCAAAATAGGTTTCTGTCTTCCATTCTCCTTGAAGACGTTCAGTACCAATAAATAAGCTCTGATAATTCTGATTATCCTTTATATAACTTACTCTTCCAAACTGTGTCCATTGATTACCTTTATATTTGTAATCAATAGAAGCTCTGATATTACTATTGTCAACAGTGTCATATACAGAAGGATTATTATTGTTACCCATAATGGGTTGTACTTGTCTTTCTTCTGAAGTGATCCAGACATTTGCCGACCATTCTTCTCTATTATTAGGTTTGAAATGCGATTCATGCATAACACCTGCATGGTAAAAACCAGCATTGTTTACCGTTTCAGTTGATCCTTTTGAGGGATTTGAAAAAGTATAATCATTTGTTGCTGTTTGATACAAGGCTACTGTTTTATGTTTCCATCTTTTAGTGCCATATAATGCTTTCCCCCCAATGAAATATTGTCCATAACTACCAAATGCTGTTTGAACTTCATAATGATTGGGAGATTTCCATGAAAATTGATCATTTAATACGACTGTACCACCCACTGCTCCTGATCCATATTGAGCTGACCCACTACCATAATGTACATCAATATCCTCGAAATAAAATGTATTGACAGAGGACATGTCCATCATACCCAAAGTCATGGAATTTAGATTTATTCCATTCCAAATAATAGCGGTATTTTCAGGTGAAGCACCTCTAATAGACATCGAAGATAACTGTCCGGGAGCACCATATTCTCTAATGTAAATAGATGCATTATCTCTTAACATTGTAGCTAAAGTTCCTTCATTCCCTAATTGTAGTTTAATGCTATCAATCATTTGAATATGAGATCCTTGAGCGTAATGTTTTAAAGGGGTAGAGATAATTTCTACGGTTTCCAATTCTTTGTCAGGCAAAGCGTAATCTTGCCCAAATACATTTATCCCAATGAGAAATGAAAAAGAAACCACCAATAAAAGATGTTTCATTTCCTATTTTAATTTTTGATAAAAATAAAGTTCATAATCCGGTAGAAGTTCCGGATGAAATATTTTAATTAAATCTGCAATGACTAATTCAGGATGTAAAATACCAGTACCCCAATAATCATTGGCAGTGGCATTTTTAACTCTTTTAGTATTGTTATAAACTTGCTTTGTTTTAAAAGCTTTAAATTTTACATAACGTGGGTCATTACTTTTAACTGCTTCTAGAGTGGTCAAAGTTCCCACATTTAACCAAAAATCAGCTTGACCACCTTTTGCGTATACACCTTCTAAATCCAATTGAAGACTACCTGTTTGACTGGTTGCTTTCCAAGGGTATTCAGCATTAGCTTGTTTAAATGCATGAGCTAGATAGGATTCTCCTCCAGGAACAGACCACATACCTTTGTAGGGTAGTCCACTAATTACAGAAGGTTGAGATTTAGCAGTTTTAGCGATGTTAATATATTCCGTGAATTTCTTTTCTACCATTGAAAAGATTTCATTCGCTTGTTCTTCTTTATTTAATAATGCCCCAAAAAGCTTAATCCATTCAGCTCTTCCTAATAGATGATTTTCTTGCCAATCAGTATTCGCTAAAACAGGAATATTTACTTTTTGTAAAATAGGGAAGGATGAAGAAGTGGTTGTACTACTTCCAACAACCATGACAAGATCTGATTTAGCTGAGATAATTTTTTCTGTATTACTGCCTAAATCATAGCCAACAGAAATAATTTCACCTGATTCCATTCTATCCAAGATAGGTTGGCTATACATATAATCCTTAGCAACATAACCTTTTATGCAGTCAATACTCCCTAATGCTTCAATCATAGAAGTTTGTGCAGTAGTCGTTGTTATAATTCGTTGAATGGGAATAGAAATAATCCTGTTTTTTGAAAAGCCACTGGGCATTTTGGACCCTTTCGGAAGTAAAACAAAAGATTCTTCCGTTATATTCTCTGAAAATGGATTAATTAAATGAAGTAATTTATAGCCATCCTTGTATTCTAAACGAAAGGTTTTGGCATATTTAACTTCACTTTTAGTTGAAGTAGTGGAGGAGACAGAAGTCTGTGCTTCTGTGTTGTTAGAGGAGTTCGTTGTACTTTCATTACAACCAACCAAAGAATAGGATAAGCCTAATATGATTAGACTTAGTGTCTTGATATTCATTAGTAAAATTACTTTACACCCGAAGAAAATAAAATGTAATGAAAGATATCCTGACTTTTCTTTTACTATGGGCCTTCCCATCCTTAGATAGTGGCTTGCATAAACCTAATTTAATAGGTTAGAATTACAGTAGCGGGGACTGTCATGGATTTTCACCATGTTCCCTTTCGTTACATGTGCAAATATGAAGGATTGTTTTTGACTTTCCTATAATTAATATGACAAAATTTTAATGATCGTCATCAACATTTATTTCGTATACAATTTTAATTAAATATTCAATCTTGCAACTGTAATGCCTGTATTAAGCTTACTATTTTTTAGCCACTCTGCTATTGGTTTTGAAGTTATGACAACTTTTTCGTTCGATTGTGAGGCATGAAGTAAATGTATTTGCCCATTTTGTCGTACTGCTATTCCAACATGAGAAACATCTAAACCACCAATTTTTGTAACTAAGGCAATGATATCACCCTCATTAATTTTGGCCTCTACAGAAGCAATATCTTTAATATATATTTGTGATAATTGTCTAGTGTTAATTCTTGCTTCAGCCACTTTTACTGAATCTACAGCACTTTTATTATTGTTAAGACGTTTATAAGATGAAATATGAGTACTCATGAAATTTATAGTTTTGTCATATTTTGTTCCACCAATTTCCAATGTAATATCTCTTAAAATACCTTTCTTTTGATTGTCTAATACCCATTCTGTAAAATAATGAAGTCTACTTGCATAACCATTTAATTTTCCATTTCTATAACGCAATCGTTCAAGAATAGAAGCATAGTGATTGAGATTCCTAAAATCTTTCTTTTGATTGAATAATAAGTTTAAAGCAGTGACACTTTCGACGAAGGTTGTACAATCAAATCCAACAAAATTGACAATCAATTCCTCCTTATTTCCAATTTCAAGTGTCTTCTCTAAGTAAGGCTGAGCTAAAAAAGTTCTTGCAATGCTGCCTTCCCTTAATGGAGCTTCAATTGTATCAACTTGTAAAGAATTTAAGGTTTCAATTTTCTTATCTAAGCTAATTTTACTGGCATTTGAGCAAACAATTTGTGCTTCTAGTGAAAAAGTGGTAAATAATGTGATAATTGTACAGAATAAATATCTTAACATATTATTTTTTTAGCATTTTTACGGTATGAAATTTTATTTCAATCGTCATTTATATCGATCAATACTAAATTATGACAATCTTTAATAAACAAAGAACCTTTTTACATTTAATTTTTACAAATCGAACTTCGATTTTTTCATATGTATTTCTTTTGGTTAGTACATTAATGACTACTTATTCTAATGCACAAGAAATAAGTGAAAATCCTGATAACGATACATACGTTGGACAATACAATGGTGATGGAAAACGTAATGGTTTAGGTACTTACACTTGGGAAGATGGAACGATTTATCAAGGACGTTGGAGAAATGACTTGATGGAAGGGAAAGGAAAATTGAAATTCTCCAATGGAAATACTTACGAAGGTAATTTTGAAAAAGGTGTTCCTTATGGTTTAGGTGTTTACATTTGGGCAAATGGAGACGTTTACCAAGGTGGTTTCTTAGATGGAAAAATGCATGGTAGAGGAGTATTAGTTACAAAGTCAGGTGAAAGACACGAAGGAACTTGGATCAATAATGTAGTAACAGGTGAAGGAATCCATTATTATTCCAACGGTTCACAATATATAGGTAACTGGTTAAATGGTAAAAGAAATGGTAAAGGAATTATGCTTTATGTCAATGGAGATACTGATCAAGGGCAATGGGTAGATGACAAGTTTATTCCATGTGATTGTGTGAGAGAAAGTATTTCAGTGGAGCAAGCTTACAATGAATCGGAAGCTGTTTTTGTCGGTAAAGTATTTGAAGTACAAGCGATGGAAGAAGGCTATGATAGAGTAGGTATGATCGTTTCAGAATACTGGAAAGGATCACTTTATCCAGAAAGAAAAGTATATATTAGAGCTGAATATTCTTCTTGTGATTTTGTATATTTTGAAGGAGATGAATACTTAGTTTATGCTGATTCATATCAATTTGACAAAACAGTTTACTATCCTACAAAATGTACGAGAACAATGTCATTAAATGTTCCTCTAGCACAAAATGACATCAAAAAATTAAGATCATTTACTTGTCAGATTCCAGAGAACGATAATCGTGCAGTGACATTCGATTTTACAGATGACACAGTATGTGGTTGTGATGGAAAGGATTATAAAAATCCATACGAAGCCTATAAGGAAGGTATTGGACATTGGTATGCGGGTTCTTGTGAGGAGAAAAAGAAAAGAGATGCAGCTTTAGCAAAACAAAAATCTGAAATTAAGTACAAGATTGAGGAGGAAAAAAAGAAAGCGGAATTGTTAGAACAAAATGCAAAACCACAAACTCCACAACAACCTACTTATAATTATGTAGAGGAAGAATAAAATGAAAAAGATAATTTCCTTTTATAAACAGTATAAAACCTATATGAGGGTTGATTTATTAATGTATATCGTAATGATTTTAGCTTTAATCATTGGAGTAGTCATTGCAAGTTTTATGAATTAATATACAACTTTAAATAGAAAAAAGAGGCTTCAATACATTGTTAGGTGTATGAAGCCTTTTTGGTTTTAAAGCACATAATAATTTAAAGATCATTATATAAACATATTTAGATTTCTTTATTAATAATAGATTATAAAGTAACTTCTCTAATCAACTATATTCTCACTTATATACGCATTAAATAATGGTCATCTTAGTTACTTGTTATGAATTGGACCCAAATAAGGGGTCGTACGAAGGAACCGGTTGGAAGTGGATTCAACAAATAGCAAGAAATCATGATGTAATAGTGGTTACTCGGAAAAGTAATGCAAAAAATATCAATGCCTTTTTGAAAGATAAAGAAGAGGATAAATTTCAAAATATCTTTTTTCAATATTTCGATCTTCCATTAGCTAATCTTTTGAGAGGTAGAGGAGCCTTCCGTTCAATGTTATATTATCACTTATGGCAGAAAAAAGTAGTTGGCTTCATTAAGGATTTGGGATTACAGTTTGATATTGCTCATAATTTAAATCTAAATAACGATTGGAGTCCAAGTTTTCTATGGCAATTAAATAAACCCATGGTTTGGGGGCCGATAGGTCATCATGATAAAATTCCTTTAAAATACATGAGAAATTATCCATTGAAGTTTCTTCTTCGTGATCGATTAAAATGGCAAATCAAGAAATTATTATGGAAGTATTCAAAAGACCTTAAGGAAACAACAAAGAAAGCTGATGCAATTATCATGACGAATGAAAGAGTGAAAGAGGTACTTTCATTAGAAAATAATCATTCCAAGAATTTTATTATTCCTATATGTGCTTCAGAAAAAGCACCCTCAATTTATCATGATCTGAGAAGTGAAAAATATCAAATTTTATGTGTAGGTACTTTAAAAGCCATTAAAGGATTTGATTTAGCCATCCACGCTTTTCAAGCCTTTATGGAAAGATTACCTCCAGAAAAAAGAGATAATTTTGAATTAATAATTGTAGGAGAAGGTGCTGCTTTAGGAAGTCTTAAAAAAGTAGCTGAAAAAGGTTTTACGGAGTCTATAAAGTTTGTATCAACACTCGATGGAGATAAATTAGTAAAGCATTATAAAAAAGCAGATGTATTTTTATTCCCTTCACATGAAGGAACAGGTATTTCAGCTTTAGAAGCCATGTCCTACAGTTTACCTGTGATAAGTTTAGATAATCCTGGACCAGGAAGTTTTATTGATGAGACATGTGGTTATAAAATCAAGCAATCAACTTACACCAAAACAGTTCTTCAAATTTCTTTTGCATTGCATCATTTATTTTTCACTGAAGGTGAATTATTAAAAAAGCAAGATGCAGCATACCACAAATTTAAGGAGAAATATAAATGGAAGAAGAAAGGAGAACAGATTGATGAGATATATAAAGAACTCGTTCATTTAAAGCGAAAGAAATCAGCATAAAAAAATGGAGTAGTACCTAATGATACTACTTCATTTTTTATTATAAATCTAAAACTAATGATGGAGGCCTTCCTACCACTGCTTTGTTATCTTTAATGACAATTGGACGCTCAATTAATTTTGGGAAATCAACCATCGCTTGAATATATTCAGCATCCGAAAGATCTTTACCTTTAAAATTTTCTTTATAAATCGCCTCGCCTTTACGTATCAATTCCAGAGGTTTAATTTTTAATAAAGATAAGATATCTTCAATCTCTTTTTTAGAAGGTGTATCTTTGAGATATTCTCTGATTTCAACTTCCTGTCCATTCTCTTTTAGAAGATTTAAAGATTCTCTACTTTTTGAACATCTCGGATTATGCCAAATTTTAATCATTTTTCGTTTTATTTTGATTAAATAATGCGATTAATTTTCTTGCTCCTGCAATTGCAGGCAATTTATTTTGAATAACCTGATTCTCCAAATGATCGAGCTGATCTTCTACTAATGGGTTAGCATAAAATGCTCTTTTCAGATGATTATCTATACTTTCATGCATCCAGTGGAGGTTTTGTTGTTGTCTATTCGACTGAAAGAAACCTTTATCTTTCATTTCTTTTTCATAGGCCAAAATATTCTCAAGAATAGCATCTAAACCATCATTTTCTAAAGATGAACAAGTCATTACTTTAGGAGACCAGCCAGTTTCAGAAGGAGGGAACAAATGCAATGCATTCTGATAGCTTGCTCTTGCTAATTTTCCTTTATGAACATTATCACCATCACATTTTGTGATAGCAATAGCATCAGCCATTTCCATTATCCCTCTTTTAATACCCTGTAGTTCATCTCCTGCACCAGCCAACATTAATAAAAGGAAAAAGTCAACGATACCTTTGACGGTAGTTTCAGATTGACCAACACCAACAGTTTCTATTAAAATAACATCGAAACCAGCAGCTTCACATAGCAACATCGTTTCTCTAGTTTTATGATTAACACCACCCAGTGCGCTACCTGCTGCTGAAGGTCTAACATATGCTAAAGGATCGTTAGATAGTTCCTCCATTCTTGTTTTATCCCCAAGAATACTTCCACCACTTATTTGAGAACTTGGATCTATGGTTAATACAGCCAATTTCATTTCTTTAGAAGTGATGTATTTTCCAAATGATTCAATAAATGTACTTTTTCCAACGCCAGGGACACCTGTAATACCAACTCTTAGTGTATTACCAGTATGAGGAAGGATCAACTCTAAAATTTCTTCAGCAAGTAAAACATCACTTTCTAACTTACTTTCAATTATTGTAATGGCTCTACTTAATATAATACGATTACCACTTATTATACCGTCAGCATACTCTTTTGCGGTTAATCGTTTTTTTCTTTTATAAGCCATAGTGTTAGATGAAGTCTTATTGGTTGTTATTTTTTCTATCATCTCTTCTATTATTTAAGTAAATAAATAAAGTAAGAGAGAAAAGCTTATCACAGTGTATCTTTTGATGCTTCAAATTTACGGACAATTATTTATAAATTACCTATATATTACTACGAATAGTAGGACAAATTAATCAATTATTAATTTTTTATTTTTTTAAATATTAACTAAAAAAGCAAAAAGGTGATTTTAATTCACAAGTTAATATGTTGATATTCAATATGTAGGTGTAGTGGTAGTCTCATTAAGTAATTTTAGAGTTGATTTTTGTATGATTATTAATCTTGAAATAGGTGATAAAAGTTATCTGTAATTCATTCGAAATATGTCAATTTTACATTAAATAATAAGAGACAAAAACTTATCACAGTCCAAGTTATTACTTATACTAAAAAAGAAAAGAAAATGAATATTTCACACATTGAGCACATTGGTGTTGCAGTAGAAAACTTAGAAGAATCAATTAAGTATTACGAAGAAGTATTGGGATTGAAATGTTATGCAATTGAGGAAGTTGAAGAGCAAAAAGTAAAAACAGCTTTCTTTAAAGTAGGAGATACTAAAATAGAATTATTGGAGTCTACTGCCGAAGACGGACCGATTGGTAAATTTATTGCTAAAAAAGGTCCTGGAATGCACCATATGGCATTTGCTGTGAAAGATATAGAGAAAAACTTAGAAGACGCCGAAGCAAAAGGTGTCCGATTGTTAGATAAAACACCAAGAAAGGGAGCGGAGGGTTTAGACATCGCTTTCTTACATCCCAAGTCAACGCATGGAGTTTTAACCGAGCTCTGTGAAAAAAAAGGTGAATAACCTTTGACCATCTTCCAATAAACAACTAGCACTACAAACACACAAAAAGTTGACTCTTGGTAGAAGTAACTGAATATTACTTCTACCAACCGTTAATTACTACAATAACACAATAACAACACATGACTCTGTATTATGAAACCAACAACAAAACAAAAACAAGAAAGATCAAATGTAACATGTAAAGTACGAAATGATGAAAAAAATGATCACAATTCTCAATGAACACATAGGTGAGAACTGTGACCCAGTAGCTCTAGGAAGGAGTTGCTCACAAAGTAAGAAAAAGTAACAAGGAAACGTCAAGGTCAATAGTCGTTCATGATTTTAAGCTAAACGACTTACAAACCTAAAGTTGAATTAAAATTTGATTTTTTAAACTCATAGAAATATGAGGGTGGACGGTTATTGCCTTGATTTTCTTACTACACGAAGATGAAAAAAATAATACACTGAAATGTGTATAAGTAATATTTGACAAAAAACCCGCTGGGAGAATCAATGGGAACTAACAGAGACAAGGTTAGAGAACTTGTAGAAAAAAGATCACAAGCACGTTTAGGTGGAGGTGAAAAAAGAATTGACAAGCAACATAGTCAAGGTAAATTAACTGCTAGAGAAAGGATAGACCTTTTATTGGATGAAGGAAGTTTTGAGGAATACGATATGTTCGTAACGCACAGAACAAAATCTTTCGGGTTAGATAAGCAACAATATTTATCAGATGGTGTTGTTACTGGACACGGTACTATAGACGGTAGAGTCGTTTATGTATTTGCTCAGGATTTTACCGTTTTCGGTGGTTCATTATCTGAAACATTCGCACAGAAAATTTGTAAGGTAATGGATCAAGCCATGAAGGTGGGAGCACCTGTTATTGGTTTAAATGATTCTGGGGGAGCACGTATACAAGAAGGCGTTAGGTCTCTTGCGGGTTACGCGGAAATCTTCCAAAGAAACATAATGGCATCAGGTGTTGTGCCTCAAATTTCAGCAATCTTAGGACCTTGTGCTGGGGGTGCTGTTTATTCACCAGCTCTTACAGATTTTATTTTGATGACGGACCAGACTTCTTACATGTTTGTTACAGGTCCTAAAGTAGTTAAATCAGTGACAGGTGAAGTCATTTCAGTAGAAGATTTAGGTGGTGCAAATATGCATGCATCGAAATCTGGTGTGGCACATATGATGACTGAAAATGATGAAGAAACTTTACTACTTATTCGTAAGTTAATGAGCTTCTTACCATCAAATAACCTAGAAGAACCACCAATGATCGCCTGCAGCGATCCTACAGATAGAATAGAAGATGTATTAAATGATATTATTCCTGATGATCCTAACAAGCCATATGATATGTTAGATGTCATTCATCTGTTAGTAGACAATGAGGAATTCTTGGAAATGCACAGAGCATATGCTAAAAATATTATTACTGGGTTTGCACGTTTCAATGGTCGTCCAGTAGGGGTAATTGCCAATCAACCATCATTCTTAGCAGGTGTATTAGATATTGAAGCTTCCAAAAAAGCAGCTCGTTTTGTTCGTTTCTGTGATGCTTTCAATATTCCAATAATAACACTTGTAGATGTACCAGGTTTCTTGCCAGGTTCGGGTCAGGAATATGGTGGTATTATTCTTCATGGAGCAAAATTATTATTTGCATATGGAGAGGCAACGGTACCAAAAATTACCATTACACTGAGAAAATCTTACGGAGGTGCTCACGATGTAATGAGTTCAAAACAATTAAGAGGTGATATTAACTACGCTTGGCCAACAGCCGAAATTGCTGTAATGGGAGCCAAAGGAGCGGTTGAAGTGCTTGAAGGTAGAACAATCAGGAAGATTGAGGATGAAGCAGAAAGAGAGAAATATATTCATGATAAAGAAGATGAATATGTAGAAAAATTCGCTAATCCATACCAAGCTGCTAAATACGGTTTTATTGACGATGTGATTGAGCCTCGGAATACAAGATTCAGAATTTGTAGAGGATTAGAAGTCTTAGCCACTAAAAAAGAGGTAAATCCTCCTAAGAAACACTCTAATATTCCACTTTAAAAAATCGCATATGGAACATCAATCATTAGTTGTGGAACTGAATGAAGGGTTAGTAGTGACCCTGGTAGGATTAGCATTAGTCTTTTTAACATTGACTTTACTCTTCTTACTCTTCTCTTATGTGATGCCAGTTGTTATGAAGGTGATTAGTAAAAAGCCTAAAAAAATTGTCATCAAAAATGATAAGCAAGAAGATCAATTAATCAGCTCTACAAAGGTATCAGGTGAAGTAAATGCGGTGATTGCAGCAGCAATTTATCAGTATTTAGAAGAAGCTCACGATGATGAAGCTACAATCCTGACAATACTAAAAGTTAAGAAAGCCTACTCACCATGGAGTTCAAAAATTTATTCTGTACATGGTAGTCAGCTCAACCGTTAATCTCACAAAAAATGAAAAAATATAAATTTAAAGTTAACGGAAATAACTACTCCGTTAAAATAAATGGAGTTGAAGGACAAACAATTGAATTAGAAGTGAATGGTACTCCTTATGCTGTGGAAATGGAGAAGGAAGTGAAAGCTTCTAAAACACCAAAATTAGTTCGTTCATCAGCACCAAGAACATCAGCACCAAAAGCGGTAACACGATCTGCTAAGAAATCGAATGTGGTTGCTCCACTTCCAGGTACAATTATGAAAATTAGTGTTCGTGAAGGAGATGAAATCAAGAAAGGTGATCTTCTAATGACGATGGAAGCCATGAAAATGGAAAACAATGTTTTAGCAGAAGCTGATGGTGTGGTAGGAACATTAAAAGTTCAAGAAGGTACAGCTGTTTTACAAGGTGAAGTCCTTGTAGAGATGGCGTAATTGATTTCATTTAATTGAGTAACATGATGAAAACAAAACGCTTATTTATCGTCTTCGGTGCCATTGCGGCTATTATGATTTCTTGGGCTACTGTTAGTGCAGCAAGTTTTAGTAATCTAACAATAGGTGAAGTGACACAAAATGCTATTGCAGCAGGTACAACACCAAGTTTTGGGACTATGGCCTTAAATGGTTTAGCTAATTTTATTTCAATGACAGGTTTTGCTAACCTTACTTTACCCAATTTGGCCATGATTTGTGTTGGTTTATTCTTTATATTTTTAGCGATAAAATATGATTATGAACCACTACTATTAATCCCGATTGGTACAGGAGTTATTATAGGAAATATTCCATTTGTAGAAGGTAACCAAATTGGTTTATATGAAGAAGGTTCTGTATTGAACTATCTTTATTTTGGAGTAGAAAAAGGTATTTACCCTCCATTAATCTTTTTAGGAATTGGAGCCATGACCGATTTCTCTTCATTGATTGCCAATCCAAAGCTTATGCTTTTAGGAGCAGCAGCGCAAGTAGGAGTTTTCCTCACTTTTATTGGAGCAATTGCTTTAGGTTTTGATTTAAGAGAAGCAGCATCTATTGGTATTATTGGTGGTGCAGATGGTCCAACAGCCATTTTCTTATCTTCAAAAGAAGCCCCACATTTACTAGGAGCAATTGCGATTGCAGCCTACTCATATATGGCCCTAGTACCTGTAATTCAACCGCCAATTATGCGATTGATGACAACTCCTGAAGAGCGTAAAATTAGAATGAAACCACCAAGAACTGTTTCGAAAACAGAAAAAATTATTTTCCCATTGGTGGGGTTAATTTTAACAACGTTCATCTCACCTAGTGCATTGCCACTATTAGGGATGTTGTTCTTTGGTAACTTATTAAAAGAATCAGGTCATACAGAACGTTTAGCCAACACAGCCAGAACGTCAATGATCGATATTGTAACCATTCTTTTAGGAGTTACAGTAGGAGCTTCAACACAAACCAGTGAATTTATCACTTTAAATTCAATGAAAATATTCGCTTTAGGAGCAGCTTCATTTGCTGTAGCCACCTTCTCAGGTTTAGCT
Source organism: Flammeovirga sp. AWQ4_249 (assembly GCF_056161045.1). Taxonomy (NCBI): domain Bacteria; kingdom Pseudomonadati; phylum Bacteroidota; class Cytophagia; order Cytophagales; family Flammeovirgaceae; genus Flammeovirga; species Flammeovirga sp. AWQ4_249. The sequence continues at coordinate 170,847 of NZ_JBSWYJ010000005.1, read as the reverse complement.
TTTGCAAAATTGATGAATGTGTTCTTAAAAGGAGACAACAAAATAAACCCACTCATTGGAGCTGCAGGTGTATCAGCAGTTCCAGATTCTGCAAGGGTAGTACAACAAGAAGGGTTAAAAGCAGATCCCTCGAACCACTTACTTATGCATGCAATGGCACCGAATGTTTCTGGTGTGATTGGTTCAGCTGTGGCAGCAGGTATATTGATCAGCTTCTTGACTTACTTCGCTCAAATAGGAGGAATTTAATTTTTTATCATATTTAATGAAGGTGTTTTCATCATGAAAATGATAACACCTTCAACACAACACTTAATATTATGACAAAGCAATATGTAAGCGCAGCGGAAGCTGTCAAGTTAATTAAGTCAGGAGACAGAGTTGTAGTTCAAGGTGGTGCTGGTACTCCACAAGCTTTAGTAAAGGCAATGACAGCTAGAGCTCCTGAATTAAGAGATGTTGAAGTTTGCCACATACATACTGAAGGTTATGCAGACTATGCAAAAGAAGAATATGCTGATAGCTTTAAGTCAAATAACTTTTTTATTGGTGGTAATGTAAGAAAAGAAATTTGGGCAGGTAATGCACAATACGTTCCAGTATTTTTATCTGATATCCCGAATTTATTTAGAAGAGATATTTTACCATTAGATGTTGTTTTAGTAAATGTTTCAACTCCAGATATACATGGCTATTGTTCATTAGGTGTATCAGTTGATATCATGGTAGCAGCTGTTGAAAAAGGAAAAACTATTATTGCTCAAGTGAATAAACAAATGCCTCGTTGTATGGGGGATGGTATCATTCACATTGACCGCTTTGATGCTATTATTGAAGTTGATGAGCCTATATATGAAATGAGTTTCTCCCAACCATCTGATGTAGAGCAACAAATAGGTGCTCATGTAGCATCTTTAGTGGAAGATGGTGCTACATTACAAATGGGTATTGGTGGTATTCCTAATGCTGTTTTGACCTATTTACATAATCACAAAGATTTAGGAGTTCATACTGAAATGTTCTCTGAAGGATTAATTGACTTATGTGAAAAAGGGATAGTCAACGGTGCCAAGAAAAAATTAAATCCTCATAAAATTGTATCAGGCTTTGCAATGGGAACGAAGCGTCTGTATGATTTCATGAATGATAATCCTGAAGTAGAAATGATGGATATTGCTTATGTAAATGATACCGCGAACATTCGTCAAAATCCTAAAGTTACAGCAATAAATTCTGCTATTGAAGTTGATTTAACAGGTCAAATCTGTGCGGATTCAATTGGTACTAGAATGTACTCTGGTGTTGGTGGTCAAATGGACTTTATGCGTGGAGCAGCCCTTTCTGAGGGAGGTAAGCCAATTACAGCACTTCCATCGATCACAGCAAAAGGAGTATCGAAGATTTCACCTTTCTTACAACAAGGTGCAGGAGTAGTTACAACAAGAGCTCATGCTCGCTTTGTTGTAACAGAATATGGTATTGCAGATCTTTTTGGCAAAAACTTAGCACAGCGTGCACATGCTCTTATAGCAATCGCTCACCCGATGCATAGAGAGAACTTGGACCGTGAAGCGAGAGAACGTTTTGGCAGAAGTTATTCATCATTTTCTTTAAATGTACCTGAGTTGGTATAATCAAAGAGAAATGTTTAAATTGTAATACCAATACACACTAAAATAACAAAGCAATGGCTGAAAAATTATTTTCAGACTTCGAACCAATCAGTAAAGAGACTTGGAAAGAAAAAGTAATCACTGATTTAAAAGGAGCTGATTTCGATAAAAAGCTGGTATGGAAAACTGAAAATGGAATGATGATCCAACCATACTTTACAGCAGAAGATAGAGTAGAAAAAACGGATGTATTATCCGATCTAAAAAATATATTACCTTCAAATGAAGAGGAAGGTTTAAACTGGAAAAGCTATCAAAGAGTTGTCGGAAAAGATAACGCAGAAGTGAATACCAATGCACTTTACCTACTAGATAGAGGTGTAGAAGGATTAATTTTCGATGTAGATAGTATTAAAGATTTTGATATTGAACTAGCCTTCAAAGGAATCAGTATTGAAATGATCAGCATCGGTTTTGAAAATGTAAAACATCCTCGTACTTTAATTAGAGATTATGTAGGGTATTTACACATTCATGGTGTTTCATTAAATCACGTATCTGGTTACATCAACTTTGACCCAATCCATCAATTTACAACTACAGGTGTACTGGATGAAGAAGGATTCCAACGTTTATCAAGATTAATTTCTTACACAGAAGAAATGCCTGCTTTCAAAGTAATGGCAATTTCATCAAGTGCTTTTGTAAACGCTGGTGCAAATCATGTTCAAGAATTAGCATTTACATTAAATACACTAGTTGAGTATATTGATCAGTTAGCGAAGTTCGATGTTGAACCTATCAATGTATTAAATAATGTAGTCTTCCAAGCAACAGTTGGAGGAGATTATTTCCATGAGATTGCAAAATTCAGAGCATTTAGATTATTAGCATTAGAAATTGCAAAATTATACAATAAAGATTTCTCATCTGAGAATATTGAAATTGTTGCAAATTCTTCACTATGGTCTAAGTCATTATATGATCCAAATGTAAACATGCTTCGTAATACAACGGAAGCAATGTCTGCAGTATTGGGTGGAGTTGATGCTATCAATATTGAAGCACATAATGCTTCTTATGAAGAACCAACAAAACAATCTCAACGTGTTGCACTTAACATCTCTCACATCTTGAGAGAAGAGGCTTACTTAGGTAAAGTGGCTGATCCTGCAGCAGGTTCTTATTACATTGATACATTGACTGAAAAGTTAATGGATGCAGCATTGATGCTTTTCCAAACTATTGAATCTGAAGATGGTTTCTTAAAAGCCTTTAAAGACGGAGGAATCCAAAATCAAATTCAACATACGAGAGATCTAAAGGAAAAAATGATCGCTCAAAGAAGAAGTGTGTATGTTGGGACTAATAGATATCCAAATCAACAAGAAATGATCAACCCAGAACAAGTAAAAGTTACTCACGATCATGTTGCAGAAGTTGAGTTATTATTACCACAAAGAGCCACACTTCAGTTTGAAAATCTTCGTTTAAAAACGGAAAAATATGTCCACGATGGAGGGCAAAGACCAAAAGTGTTCAACACTCTTTTTGGTAACCTTGCAATGAGAAAAGCTCGTTCGACTTTCGCAATGGATTTTTTTGGTACAGCTGGATTTGTATCTGAAGAGCAATTCTACAATTCAGTAGATGAAGCAATTCAAGGTGCTATTTCATCTGATGCCGATGTCATTGTAATGTGTTCTTCAGACCCAGAATACCAAGAGCATGTTGCAACTTTTGCTAAGGCTTTTAAAGCTTCTGAAGCAAAAAATAAAAAACTAATCTTGGCGGGTTATCCAGGTGAGCATGAAAGTGATTACACTGCTGCTGGAGTAGACGGATTTATTCATGTAAAGACAAATGCAATTCAAGCCTTGAGACAGTTCCAACTGGATTTGGAAATTAATTAAGAAAAGGTGCAAATGTTTTTGATTTAAAGAACGAAGAAAATGAAACCAGATTTTTCAAAATTAAATATAAATGATATCAAAGTTGTCACTCCTGAGAAGCTTGTGGAAGAACAAAACAAGCCATGGACAACTGCTGAAGGTATCGATGTAAAGCAAGGTTTTTCTAAAGAAGACACGCAATCAGCTGAACATTTAGCTTTTGGTGCAGGTTTACCTCCTTTCTTAAGAGGTCCTTACTCAGCAATGTATGCTTTACGACCTTGGACTATTCGACAATATGCAGGTTTTTCAACTGCAGAAGAGTCTAATGCGTTTTATAAAAGAAACTTAGCAGCTGGTCAAAAAGGGCTTTCTGTTGCCTTTGACTTAGCTACTCATAGGGGGTATGATTCTGATCACCCAAGAGTTGTAGGGGATGTAGGAAAAGCAGGTGTAGCGATTGATTCAGTTGAAGATATGAAAATTTTATTCAATGATATTCCATTGGATAAAATGTCAGTATCAATGACAATGAATGGAGCTGTGATACCTGTATTAGCCTTCTACATTGTTGCCGCTGAAGAGTCAGGAGTTTCAAAAGAGAAATTGAGTGGTACTATTCAAAATGATATTTTGAAGGAGTTCATGGTACGTAACACATATATTTACCCTCCAAAACCATCAATGAGAATCATCTCTGATATCTTCTCATATACTTCTAACAATATGCCGAAATACAACTCTATTTCTATTTCGGGTTACCATATGCAAGAAGCTGGAGCTACTGCTGATATCGAATTAGCTTATACGCTTGCAGATGGTTTAGAATACTTAAGAGCTGGTAAAGCAGCTGGATTAGATATTGATGCATTCGCACCTCGTTTATCATTTTTCTGGGCAATTGGTATGAATCATTTTATGGAAATTGCGAAAATGAGAGCAGGTCGTATGTTATGGGCGAAAATTGTAAAACAATTTAACCCTAAAAACCCTAAGTCAATGGCACTGAGAACACATTCTCAAACTTCAGGTTGGTCATTGTCAGAGCAGGATCCCTTTAACAACGTAGCTAGAACCACCATTGAAGCAATGGGTGCAGCGTTAGGACATACTCAGTCTTTACACACCAACGCATTGGATGAAGCAATTGCATTACCAACTGACTTCTCAGCTCGTATTGCTCGTAATACACAGCTATATTTACAAGATGAAACCAATATCTGTAAGGTTATTGATCCTTGGGCAGGGTCTCATTATGTAGAATATTTGACGAATGAAATTGCTCAAAAAGCTTGGGGACTTATTGAAGAAGTTGAAGAGCATGGCGGTATTGCAAAAGCAATTGAGAAGGGGATTCCAAAAATGAGAATTGAGGAAGCTTCTGCAAGAAAACAAGCACGTATTGATTCTGGTCAAGATACAATCGTTGGTGTAAACAAATACATCTCTGATGAAAAGACTGAAATCGACGTACTTGAAATCGATAACACTGCAGTAAGAGAAGGTCAGATTGCTCGTTTAAATAAAATGAGAGAAGAGCGTGATGCAGAAAAAGTAGAATCTGCTTTAACTGCCATCGAGAAAGCTGCTGCAACTGGTGAGGGGAACTTACTTGAGTTAGCTGTTGAAGCAGCAAGATGTAGAGCTTCTTTAGGTGAAATTTCTGATGCTATGGAAAAAGATTTCGGAAGATATAAGGCAACAATTCGTAATATCTCAGGAGTTTATTCTCATGAAGTAGCAGGTGACAAAGCATTTGCTGAAGCGAAAAGTCTAGCCAACGAATTTGAAAAATTAGAAGGAAAGCGTCCAAGAGTAATGATCGCAAAAATGGGTCAAGATGGTCACGATCGAGGTGCAAAAGTTATTGCAACTTCATTCGCAGATATCGGATTCGATGTGGACATGGGACCTTTATTCCAAACTCCTGAAGAAGTAGCACGTCAAGCAGCAGAAAATGATGTCGATTGTGTAGGTGCATCTTCATTAGCAGCAGGACATAAAACATTGATTCCACAATTAATTGAGGAGTTGAAACGCCTCGGTCGTGAAGATATCATGGTATTTGCAGGAGGTGTAATTCCTGAGCAAGATTACCAATTCTTATATGACAACGGAGTATCAGCAATCTTTGGACCTGGTACTAAGATACCTGTTTCAGCGAAGAAAGTACTTCAGTTACTGTTAGAAGAGGATGAAGTGGAAAAGTAAATGTCTAAATGAATTATTATAATAATTTGTGAGATAAATATTGGGGTACTGCTAATGCGATTGCAGTACCCTTTTTTCATTTTAATATAATTCTACTAGTTTAGTATATCTATCTATTTAAAAAACAAACTATGAAATATTACTTATTATTATTTTTATTAATATCAACACAACTTTTACATGCTCAATCTTCAAAAGTCATTGAAACAAAAACGGTAAAGAGTGAGATTTTAGGAAAAGAAAAAAAATATTCAGTTTATCTACCATCAGGTTATGATAAATCTGATAGAAGTTACCCTGTATTATATTTACTTCATGGTTATAGTGATAATCACACAGGTTGGATACAATTTGGTGAAGTGCAAAGGATAGCAGATAAAGCAATTAAAGAAGGGAATGCTACACCAATGATTATTATTATGCCAGATGCCGATACTGATCGTATTGGTTATACTAATACAATTGATGGGAATTGGAATTATGAAGATTATTTCTTCAAAGAGTTAATGCCTCATGTGGAGAAGACTTATCGCATAAGAAATGAGAAACGTTATCGAGCTATTGCTGGTTTAAGCATGGGAGGTGGAGGCACCTTCATTTATGCCTTAAGACATCCAGAATTATTTGCTGCAGCTTGCCCTTTGAGTGCATGGTTTAGTGAAGCTGACCCTGAGGAAAGAAGGGGTGAAGTTGATGAATACTATAAAGGGAAATCAAAAAAGGAAATACAAGAACATATCGACCGAAATAATCCCCTGAAACTTGTTGAAGCATTACCTGAAAAAATTGAATGGAAAAATCAACTCAGGTGGTATATAGATTGTGGAGATGATGATTTTCTTTATGAAGGGAATAGCAAAATGCATATTCTAATGAGAGATAAAAAAATACCTCATGAATATAGAGTTAGAGATGGAGGTCATTCATGGACTTATTGGAGAGAGTCATTACCAACAGTTTTAGCGTTTATTTCTCAATCTTTCCATCAATATTAAAACGAAAGAGTCTATCATTAGTACTAAGTTTGATAGACTCTTTTTTATTTTATTTCTTCACTGTCATCAGAATTTTTAGGTCTTTTGTCATCTTCATTGAGATATAATGTTTGTGTAGGGAATGCAAAATCAACCCCAATGTCTTCCGCTAACTTTATAATCGATAACATGACTTCTTCTCTAGCTTTTAATTCAATTATTCTATCAGGTGTCGTAATATACATTTGAAAAATAATATCTAATGAACTTGGTCCAAAAGTATGTAAATTAACATAATAAACATCTTCTCTATTCAACGGGTGTTTTTCAATGATTTTCTTAATTCCTGAAGTAAATTTTATAATTTTTTCTCTTGGTGTACCATAAGTGATTGATATGGTAGTAAGGAACCTTCTATAATTTCTTTTCCCTTTGTTATCTACTTTATTATCAGATAATTGATTATTTGGGATAACAAGTAATGAATCTTCAAATGTTCTGATTTTTGTAGATCTAAAACCAATTTCTTCAACAATGCCGCTTTGTGTGTCGATTTCAATATAGTCACCAACTTTAAATGGTTGATCTGTAAACAGCATAATTGAACTGAAGAAATTCTTCACGGTATCTTGAGCAGCAAGGGCAATAAGAATACCGCCAAATGAAATACCTGCCACAAGTTTATTGATATCAAAACCTATAAAATTTAAGGTGCCAAGTGTACCAATTATTAGGCTTAGAATTTTTAAAGACGTTGATAGTAGAGGAGTTAAACTTCTATTCAACTTCATCTTATTATATCTGTTTTTTCGATAGATATTATATACAGTTACATCTGAAACACGGTATAGAATTACAGTACAATAAATTCCTATTAATAGTTTTGTAGACATATTTAAAAAATATGAAAACGAACCTGTTAAAAGTAATAAGGGTATTGACCAATAGAAAATTGTTAATGAAATAGTGATAGTTATTGTATGTAATGCTTTTGCTAATAACTGTCTAAAAGCTTCTGTTTGAAGTTTCTTAAAAAAGAAATTAGTAATTATAAAGTAGAGAAATTTATCTAATGCATATCGTAATGTAAACAATGATAGTAATATAAAAGAGGTTAGTAAAATTTTCCATATCCTTACACCTAATATTGAAAAACCATTTTCTTTAAATTTTGTAACATATACTAAAAAAGATCTTGTGTAAGTAGGATAAAATTCTTCGTATAAAGAATGAATCCTATTAGCTGTAAAGCGTGAATAATACCAATTTCCATCAGAATATTTTACAAGATATACATCTGGAAGTTCTTTAGATAATGTAAACCTTACTCTATCTGTTTTTTTATCAATATAATTTTTTTTTAAACTTAAATTAGTATTGTAAGCATAGATATCATTTGCTCTTAATATAAGCTTTAATTCTGTTGCTAATTTGATCCTTGTTTCTAAATCTCCTATTCTTGGATTAAATACATTCGCAGCTATCTCCGGGTGAAAATTATCATCAGATAAAAAATCGATATGTGTATGAAATGTATGGTAAGGACTGCTTAAAGAGTATTCCAAATTACCTACTTTTTTAAATTTGTAAAATTCATGATCTTTTGGGAAACTCTCCAATGAATCAATAACTTGAGCAAAAGTTTGATTAGAATAAATGACAAATAATAATGAAAGTAATAGCCTAAGCTTCATAATTAAAATATTGATAAAGTAAACAAGAGGCACCTTTTAATGATGCCCCTTGATCAAAACTATACAATTATATTTTATTATGGGAGAGTCGCTTCATAATATCCAACAGCATCTAGACCTCCTGTAGCAGGTGAATAAGTTCTATAGAAAACTCTCACTACATTATTTTCTTCAATCTGAATTGTACTTTGAGCATTTAAGATATTTCCAATTTTTGTATCAATATCTTCTTGTGAATTATTTCTCAAGTCAAAGTTTGGATAACTTTCACCTTGAGTTTTATAATCAGAATCAGTTAAAGTGTATTCAAGGTCAGTATTTTGCTCTTCCACTAACATATAATTATAAATAGGAGATAATTCCCATCCTGATAATTCCGGTTTCCATTTATAAGCCGATGTAGAATCTATTGTAGTACTACCATTATAATAAGCATAAGTGACATTTAAAATATCACCCTCAACACCATAATAGATTTGATCAATAATTTGCACTACACCGCATGAATCATCATCTGGTGGAGCAGTACTAGAAAAGTTGTTATACCTTGCTACATTATCATTACAGGAGGTAGCATAATCATCTTCTGTTAGAGTATAATCAATCTCAATAGGAGCCTTAGCAGTGCTATCTTCTAACTCATTATGGATATCTTCTAATGGGTTACAGGCAAAATACCCTAAAGTAAAGAATAAGAGACCTGCTATTTTATATATCTTTTTCATACAAATATGAGCTATATGTCAATTTTAGAAAGTAACTTTTAGTGATGTAGACCAAGTTGTACCAGCACCATAATAAACAGTAGCAGAAGTATAATCGTGCGTACTTCCATCTCTTGCATCAGAAACATATTGTACATTACCTACATTATTAACCTTAGCATTTAATGATGCGTTAAATGGACCCATTGGGAATTTATATGATGCATATAAATCAAATAAATTATAGGTAGGTACCTTCCAAGGATCAGTAGCATCCTCTGGTGAATTAAGGTCTGTAACTTGAAAATCAGCATATAATCGATCATATATATTCCAATCACAACCTACTTTTAAACCCGCGATGACTTGATAAGACGCACCAATTGCACCTGTAGTTTGTGCAGCATCACCAACATGAATACCTTCTGCATAAACATTAGTAGTACCAATTTCTTGTTGCTGATCATTGTAAATTGGAACATTAAGAACATTACTATTCCATTTCCAATCTCCGTATGAGAACATAGCTGTTATGTTAAATTTATCAGTTGGACGAATAACTAAATCTACTTCGATCCCCATATGCAAGGCATCAATACCTGGGATATTTACAGAATACGTTTCTCCATTATCAGGATCTCTTTGAGAATCTCTATAGAATTTATCTTTCCAACTTGTGTAATAAGCATTAACATTACCACTAATTAATTGGCTTCTATACCCATAACCCAATTCAAAACTTAATGCTTTTTCATTGATCACACCTTCATTAACTTCATTGTCATAAGTTGGCCATATACTATTAAAGAAAGGCTGTCTAGAGAAGTAACCAAGGTTGAAAAATACATTATGGCTTTCATTTAAATTATAATTTACACCACCTTTTACATTATAACCTATAAAGCTTTGCCAATCAGTTTCTTGATCAGCTCCAACATATTGGAAATAATCAATTCTTTTTGCAGATTGATTAGATAAGGAAGCAGAAACAAAAGCTGATAACGCTTCGTCTGAATATTCAGCCTGTGCAAAAAGGGCTTGCCAGGCTACAATGCCATCATTATTATATTGAACTTTATCACCAACTTGAACTACACGGTCCATTGATTGAGGTGATCCAGGTTGAATTACACCACTTGAACCAGCTGGGTCAACATAAAATTCACCACCAAGAAGATCTTTAACTTCTCGATAATGATTTCCTTCATACCAACGAAAATCAATACCACCAGTAAAAACAATTTCGTCAGATAGATTTGCTGTTAATGTGGATAAACCACCATACCAAGAGTGATTATTTACACCGTTAACAATAATACTTTCAGATCCTTGTCGACCAGCGGCAACGTTTTCGTCAACTATTCTATCAATATCTATCACTCCGTCTCTTCTGTAGGGGGAGCTCCATGCTGCAGCAAATTTTGAGGTGTTACCAGCAGTAGTAGATCCACCTCCACGACCAATTGAAGCATATACAACTGTCGCTAAATCTAATTTATCATTAATTGTCCAATACCAATTAAGACCCATTTGAGGTTTATGATAATAGTTTTCATAAATATTAAATTCTCTACCATCTCTGTAACCAAAATCAGGATTATATTTAATTCCTCTTCCTGATTCCTGATAATCAACCATATTCACTCTATTTCTTCTTTGACCATGAACTTGTGGTGCTCCAAAAACTGAAAATGAAAGTTGGTGACTATCATTAATTTGCTTAGCGATATTAGCAAAATAAGAATATCCTTCAAATGCTGTAGCTTCTACAAATCCTAATCCAGTAGTTTTTGACCCTGATACTGTTACAGCCCAACCATTCTCTGTTTGACCAGTAGAAGCAGTAAAGGCTATTTTATTGTAATTATTGTTCCCAATACCATAAAATACGTTACCTCCTTTTTTAGCATCTGTTGTTCTAGTTAATATATTAATAGTTCCTCCAACAGAAGGTACAGCAACTTTGGCGGCTCCTAAACCTCTTTGAACTTGCATTGTTCTTGTTACATCGGATAAACCAGCCCAGTTTGACCAATATACAGTACCGTTTTCCATATCATTAACAGGTACACCATTGATCATTACCGCAATATTTTCCGTAGAGAAACCTCTTAAATTTATTCTAGAATCACCATAACCACCACCTTGTTTTGTAGCATAAACACCAGGAGTTGATTTCAGAATTTCTGGAAATTCTTGTGTGCCAAGTTTTTCTTCTAATACTTCAGGTTTTATAGTTGAAACGGCTACAGGAGTTTTTCTATCAACGGCTACTGAAGCAACAACTTCAACTTCTGCCAAACCAATTGCATCAGAGAGCATATATTGCATTCCTAAGTCTTCTTCACCACCTGATAAGGTTAAAGTTTTTTCAATGGATTGAAGACCGACAAATGAAATTACTAAAGTGATTTCTCCAGACTTGGAGGTTTTTAAAACGAAATTTCCATCAAAATCTGAAGTAGTTCCTGTCGTTGTCCCTTTAATGACAATCGAAGCTCCTATAACAGGTTGATCAATTTCTTTCTCTATTACTGTACCTGTAACGATAGTAGTTACCTCTTGGGCATAAAGTGAGTAAGTAATAAGTAAAGAAAGAAGAAGGGTTAATACCTTTTTCATAAGAAATAGTTAAAATAATAATTGTAGAGTTTATCCTAATATAAATTGGTTTTAGAATCCTCTAAGTATAAGTTTTCTATAAATATAAAGAGATAACAGAATAATTCTTAAGTATTTAACCCTACTTTTTTAAAAAAAGAACCCCAACATGAGAATCTTCATGTTGGGGTTAAAAATTATACAATTTATAATTTATTGTTTGATCCAAGTACTTGTAGTACCATCAAAAATATATGTCCTTGACACAGTGTTAGTGCCATTGTCATAATATTCGTAGTATACTGTAACTTCTTGATCCGCTACATTTAATTCAGAATAATTTGTCTCTAAAATTAAAGCTATTTTAGCATCAATTACATTATCAACAGTAATACCACTTCCTTCAGGGAATTCACCAGGCTCATTATCATAGTAACCAAAGTTACCATATCTATCATCACCAGTTAATGCATAATCAGCAGAAGTTAAAGTAACTTCAGCAGCTTTAGATAACAACCATACACCTCCATCAGTACCAAATGAATATTTGAATTTATCCATAGCGCCACTATTTAATACAGGTGCGATTTGCATCCATGAATCACCCTTCTCAAATGTCATCGATTGAATAATTGTTCCAAGTTCGCTACCAGCATAATACTTGTATAAGTATTGAATCTGATCACCTTCTTGTGCATATGGCATACTAGATGCTGCAAATTGCGGTAAATAGTTTTCAGGAGCTACAGAAGAACTGAAGTTATTATATCTACCAGGAGCACCCATTGCATCATAATCTTCATCAAATAACATGTATAGAGTAGGAGAGCCTGAATAAACATCAAAACCATCTGCCTCTTTTTCAAAAGCTTTATGAACTAATACTTTGTTTAATTCTTCCTCAGGAGTACCTTCTTCGTAATTTTCAATAACGCTATAAGATGTCATTACAACAAAACCTTCTTCGCTATCAGCATACATTGCATCAAGAATTGATGGCATTGCACTTCCTGCTACAACTTCATTGATAAATGCATCATCAACATCTACTTGTTGTTCTTGAATTTCATAAGAACGTTTTTGTTGAGTAGTAGTAGAATTGCTATAGAATGCATATTCAACTGTGAATTTATTACCAATAACAATTTCATCTGGATAGTTTGTTCTCAAGATGTCATTGATTTTAGCATCAATTACATTATCAACTTGCACACCGTCAGGATATTCACCAGCTTCATCATCATACCAACCGAAGTTATTATACTTATCTCCAGTTACGGCATAATCATCGTTATTCAAAACAATTGTAGTTAAAGACTCATCTAAATCAATACCAACTGTAACAGCACCTTGATTAGCATTTAAATAATCTTCTTCAGATACATAATACGGATCGTTAAAAGATGGTGCATCTACTAAAGTTTGAACTGTATAACTAACTTCAACCAATTTACCGTCAGTATATTGATTAGCTCTGTAATTGTTCAATAGGATAGAAGGAATTGTATCTTGTGCTTCTTCTACAGTAGTGAATACGTGATCATCCTCTGAAATAACATAAGTAGCAGGAATCTCATCATTATCTCTCTGTAAGGCTAGATCATCGTTTACAAATTCATTGATCTCTTTGTATGGATCACAAGAAGAAAGACCAATTACTAATGATAATATATAAATAAATGACTTTTTCATTTTTTGATTATTATGTCGTTAAGATTAGAAGTTTAATTTCATACCCATGTTCCAAGTTCTACCTGAACCATAATAGATTCTTGTAGCACTGAATGCTGTATGATCTGAACCGTCTTGAGCATCAGAAATATACTCTACATTGAATAAGTTGTCCACGTTACCATAGATAGTTGATCTGAAGTTACCGATATCGAATCTATAACTTACACTTAGATCTACTAAGTGGAAATCTTCCATTTTCCAAGCTTCGCTTCTATCTTCTGAATTTGTTCTACGAGTAGGGTCGAAGTCAGCATAGTTTTCACCAAAGAAGTTGTAATCTAAACCTAACCTTAAGTTTCTTACTAATTCATAATCAACACCTAAGGCAGCAGTAGTTTGAGCTGAGTTACCTACGTGTAAGTCTTTAATGTAAACACTGATTGTTTCAACAACTTGATTATCTTCATCAAATACTGGAATATCAGTTAAATCATTATCCCATCTCCAGTCACCAACTGATAACATACCTGTTAATGATAATCTATGGTTGATTTGGTATTTAGCATCAAGTTCGATACCCATGTGAGTAGCATTTACACCTAAAAGGTTAGCAAAACTATTTTGGCCAATGTTTCTAGTGAATGATCTATCTTTCCATTGTGTATGGTAAACGTTCACGTTAGCATTGAATTTTGAAGATCTAAAGCCATATCCTAATTCATAAGACATAATCTTTTCGTTTTCAGCATCAACGTTAGCATCGTTTGTATAGTTAGGGAATACAGATCTAAAGAATGGAGCTCTTGAAATATAACCAGTGTTAAAGAATACATTATGATATTCATTGATGTTATAGTTCAAACCAGCTTTAAGATTGTAACCTAAGAAATCAATAGCATCAGACTTTTGATTTTCTGGAGTGTAGTTAAAGAAATCGTAACGTACATAAGTGGTGTTAGAGATTGCAGCAGAAACGAATGCAGAAAGGTTGTTTTTAGAGTATTCTAATTGACCAAATCCACCTAACCAGTATACTTCACCATCATTATGGTAAGCTACTTTATCACCTACTACAGCTTTTTTATTAGGCGTATTTACATTTGAATTACTTACATAATAGTCACCACCTAATAAGTCTTCGATTTGACGGTAGTGCTCACCATAGTAGTATCTAACATCTAAACCACCCATTAAAGTAAGGTAGTCAGTTAATTTATTTTCATAAACTGAAAGTGCACCTAACCAAGTATGATTATTATTTGAAGATCTTAAAATAGTTTCAGATCCTAAACCTTGCTCAGCTAAAGCAACATTTTCATCTCTAATTTTTTCGAAATCAATTGTACCGTCTGCTCTTCTATAAGCATCATTATCCTTACTAGTTCCAAGGAAACCAGTACCTCCACCTGTACCAATTGATACATAAGCTGAAGTAGATAAGCTAGACTTATCATTGATTGTCCAGTAATGGTTTAATGAAATTTGAGGTTTATGGTAGAAGTTTGTATTCAAATTATACTTTTCACCATCTAAATAACCCCAATCTGGATTGTAGCGAATACCACCGTATTTTTGATAATCTTCAATACCAGCATTAAAACCTGATCTTTGATCATGTTCTTGTGGAGCACCAAAAGCCGTAAATGAAAGCATATGTTTGCTATTCAATTCTTTTGATACGTTTAAGAAATAAGAGTAACCTTCAAATTCTGTAGCATCTACAAATCCTTGACCTGAAGTTTTAGAACCTGAGAAAGTAACGGCAAAACCGTTATCCATTTTACCAGTTGATAATGTTACACCAATTTTCTCTCTACCATTATTACCGATACCATAAAAGATATTACCACCTTTTTCAGCGTCTGTAGTTTTAGTTAAGATATTGATTGTACCACCAATTGAAGGAACAGCTACTTTAGAAGCACCTAAACCTCTTTGTACCTGCATTGATCTTGTAACGTCAGATAAACCTGCCCAGTTAGACCAGTAAACAGTACCGTTTTCCATGTCATTAACTGGTACACCGTTAATCATCACAGCAATGTTTGCAGAATTAAAACCACGAAGGTTAATTCTTGAATCACCGTAACCACCACCTTGCTTTGTTGCGTAAACACCAGGAGTCGATTTTAAAATTTCAGGAAATTCTTTAGTTCCTAATTTTGTTTCAATTGTTTCAGGGTTGATTGTTGAAACAGCTACTGGAGTTTTTCTATCAATAGCAACAGAAGCAATCACTTCCACTTCATTTAAACCAATAGCATCAGAAGCCAATGTAATAGCTCCAAAATCTACGGGGTTACCATTTAGATTAACTTGTTTGGTGATTTCTTCAAACCCAACAAAAGAAATCACGACTGTTTGATTTCCAGTTTTTGAAGTTTTAATTTTAAAATTACCATCAAAGTTTGAAATGGTACCAACTGTTGTTCCTTTTAAAAATACAGAAGCACCGATTACAGGTCTCCTGTTGAACTATCAGTAATTGTACCTTGGATAGTTATCGATACCTCTTGAGCAAAAAGAGATAAAGAAACTAACAACGATAGAAGTAACATAAACGACTTTTTCATAAGTTGAAATAAGTTTGTTTAATAAGATGATTAGAAATTGAATAAGATTGAGGCAAAGCTAAATTTATTTTTAGTAAATATTTAGATTTTTTAATAAGTTATTAATGATGATTATCTAAACATCTATTAATCAGTGGCTTATAGAGGATGAATAAATGTTAATTAATGGTGAATTAACATTCAAAATTGGTTTATTTATAAATAAAAAGGACAGTAGATATTGTTTATATATTGTAATTTAACAATTTAACAGAATAATATATTGATTTTAAGACTTGTGCGGTGTGTTTAAAGTTATACTTTTACTAAGTCTAATAATAAATTTTTTAAATTTATTTGATATAAAAAATCCCTCCTAATTACCGTAGTAACTAGAAGGGATATATATAACACTTAAAACTTTAAAGTTCTTAAGCTAAGCTTAATTACTTCTTGTCTTTAAGTTGTTGTTTCAAGTTCGCTAATGCGTCTAAATCACCTAAAGAAGTTGTAGCTTCTTCGTTTGATGCAGGAGCAGCTTTAGCACCACCTTTCTTAGCAGCAGCTTTCTTAGGAGCAGAAGTTGCAGCAGACTCATTGTAAACGTGTACATGAGAAAGGATGATTTTCTTGTCGTCTTTAGAGAATTCTAAAACTTTGAAATCTAATGATTCACCAGTTTCTGGCATAGAACCATCTTCTTTCTTAAGGTTTTTAGAAATTGCAAATCCTTCGATACCGTGAGGTAATTCGATTACTGCACCTTTATCGTTCTTAGAGATAATAGTACCTTTGTGAACTGAATCAGGAGTAAATACAGTTTCGAAGTGCTCCCAAGGATTTTCTTCTAATTGCTTATGACCTAAAGCTAAACGACGCTCTTCAGGGTTGATTTCTAATACAACTACGTCTAATTTCTCACCTTGTTTGATGAACTCAGATGGATGCTTGATCTTCTTAGTCCAAGATAAGTCAGACACGTGTACTAAACCGTCGATACCTTCTTCTAACTCAAGGAATAAACCGAAGTTAGTTAAGTTACGAACTACACCTGAATGCTTAGTACCAACAGCATACTTCTCTAAAAGATCTTTCTTAGTCCAAGGATCTTCAGTTAATTGCTTGATACCTAATGACATCTTACGCTCGTCACGATCGATAGTTAATACAACTGCTTCGATTTCGTCACCAACTTTGATGAAGTCTTGAGGGTTACGTAAGTGTTGTGACCATGACATTTCAGAAACGTGGATCAGACCTTCAACGCCTGGCATGATTTCTAAGAACGCACCGTAATCAGCAACGTTTACGATTTTACCTTTAACTTTAGCTCCAACTTCAACATCAGCACCAAGAGAATCCCATGGGTGAGAAGTAAGTTGTTTCATACCTAATGAGATACGCTTCTTATCATCATCAAAGTCAAGTACAACAACGTTAACTTTTTGGTCAAGCTGCAATACTTCCTCTGGATGAGAGATACGTCCCCAAGAGATGTCTGTAATGTGAAGAAGACCATCTACACCACCTAAATCGATGAATACACCGAAGTTTGTCATGTTTTTGATCACACCTTCCAAGATTTGACCTCTTTCTAAGTTGTTTAGGATACGTTGCTTTTGCTCCTCTAAATCCTTCTCGATAAGGATCTTATGAGAAACTACAACGTTGTCATTAGCGTAGTTAATTTTAACTACTTTTAATTCCATTTTCTTACCAACGAATACGTCGAAGTCACGGATAGGCTTCACATCAATTTGAGAACCTGGCAAGAATGCCTCGATTCCGAATATATCAGTGATAAGACCACCTTTAGTTCTACGCTTAACAACACCTTCGATAACAACGTCGTTATCAAGAGCATTTTGGATATTCTCCCAAGCGCGAACGATTTTCGCTTTTCTTCTAGAAAGAACAAGTTGACCGTTATTGTCTTCTTGTTGCTCAACAAATACCTCAACTTCGTCACCTACTTTTAGGTCTGGAGTGTCACGGAATTCGTTTGAAGGAACTAAACCATCAGATTTGAAACCGATGTTTAATACTACATCGCGGTCAGTAATAGATACTACAGATGCTTTAACAACTTCTTTTTCATTAAGTTGATTTAATGTACCTTCGTACATTTTAAGCATTTCTTCTTTTTCCGCTGCTGAGTAACCGTCGCCGAATGCCGATTGTGAGTTTTCAAACTCGTCCCAGTTGAAGTCTTGTGATTGTTCTGACATAATAAATATGAGCACTATTTACACTCTTACGCTAGTGCTATGACGCAAGAGATTAATTGTAAATTATTGAAAATGTGTTATTTCCAGAGCTAGTACGTGGAAATTCACCTTTTGATTACAGAGCTAGTACGTGTAATCAGCATGCAAAGGTAAGAATTAATTTTATTAATTAGAAAAATCAGCTCTAATTTACTGTTAACTAGTTTGAACTAAATAGTAAACGTTGTTTAATTAATAATTTTTCTAATTAGATTTTTTGTAAAAAAAAAGAGTGAAGTACATCTAGCATACTTCACTCTTAATAATGATATTTTTAAGTAATTAGCTTAACACTTCAGTGGGAGGTGCAAACCAATTTCCATCTTCATCTATTAATTTTATCAACTCATCAACTGCTTCTTCCTCTGATACGGATCTTTTTACAACTTCTTGTCCTCTGTATAAAGTGATTTTTCCTTTACCAGAACCAACGTAGCCATAATCAGCGTCAGCCATTTCACCAGGTCCATTTACGATACAACCCATGATACCAATCTTAACACCTTTAAGATGATCTGTTCTTTTACGAATCATAGCAGTTGTTTCTTGTAAGTCAAACAATGTACGACCACAAGAAGGGCATGAGATGTACTCCGTTTTTGTCATCCTTGTTCTTGCAGCTTGAAGAATACCAAATGCAAGACGATTACTATTTTGTAATCTATCTTCTAATGATTCATTTCCTTCATAAGAAAGCACTACACCGTCTCCAAAACCATCAATTAATAATCCTCCAATATCCGTTGAAGAATAAAGTTGTAGTTGATCTGGAGTTAAACCATCGTAATTTCTCTCAATAACTACAGGTAATTGTAATTCATTCTGATATAATTTAAAGAATAAAGCTCTTAATTCAGGCATAGCGTGAGTATTAACAGTAGACACAATTAATACTATATTTTTAAACTCTTTAAATTCAGCAATAACCTCATCATTAACCTCGTTAATCGAAATTTTAACGAAATTCAATTCATTATTAATTTCAGAGGCATCTTTGAACTCGTGTAAAGTATAAAGAGGATATGCATCCTTATTTTTACTCCAAATTGAAGCATTAATAATATTTTTTAAACCATTTGGAGCCATGAATGGTAACTCTTTATTACCAGTGTAAATAAAATCAGCACCATGGTCAGTCATAGCCCATTTATCTGTTGCTGGAAGATAATGGTGTCCAATTGCTTTCAAGCTTTGCATTGAAATCTCACCAACTTCAGAAAAGTTAGCAATAACTCTTGGTACATTATGATCTCCAAAAGATTGTACCTCTATAGTTTTTCTTCTCTCGTATTTAAAAGGACTTTTAGGTGAAACTGTAATATCTGTTGTAATAGATTGACTTGTTTCTTTTCTATTTTCATATCGATTAACTAAAGCCTCCGCAACAGGTGCTTCAGCTTCGGGTGCTTCAGTAAGAGATACTCGAACTGTATCACCTAAACCATCTTCTAATAAAGTGCCAATTCCAACTGCAGATTTTACGCGTCCATCTTCACCATCACCAGCTTCGGTAACACCAAGATGTAATGGATAAGGTTTCAAACCTTCTTCCTCCATTTTTTGAACAAGTAATCGATATGCTTGTACCATTACTTGCGTATTACTCGCCTTCATGGATAATACAATTTGATGATAATCTAGTTCATCACAAATTCTTAAAAATTCTAAAGCAGATTCAACCATTCCAAGGGGAGTGTCACCATATCTACTCAAAATTCTGTCAGAAAGAGAACCGTGATTTGTACCGATACGCATCGCCGTTCCATATTCCTTACATATTTCAACTAAAGGGACGAACTTTTCTCTAATTCTATCTAATTCAGCTTGATAAGTAGCATCGTCATATTCAATGAAGTCAAATTTTTTCTTATCAGCATAATTTCCAGGGTTAATTCTAACTTTCTCTACAATTTTAGCAGCGACTTCTGCTGCATTTGGTGTAAAATGAATATCAGCAACTAAAGGTACATTAATACCTCTCGCTTTTAACCCATCTTTAATATTTTGAAGGTTTTCAGCTTCTTTTTTACTTGGTGCAGTAATTCGAATGTATTCACATCCAGATTCTACCATACGAATAATCTCTTCGATAGACCCTTCAGTATCCATTGTGTCAACAGTAGTCATGGATTGAACACGAATAGGGTTGTCACCACCCATAGGAATACCACCAATATTAACAGTTACGGTTTGCCTTCTAGAATAGGCGTTAATATCGTTGCAGTAAGTATATTTTTGAATATCTTCTTTCTTCATTGGAATGCTTATTTGCGACAAAAATAAAGATAAAATTTATATTGACGGAAGAATTATTGTTATATGTTTAGAATAACCTGATTCGTAATGATTTGTTTTTAGACATTAAACAAATTTATCATAAAAAAAGAGGTCCAATTTAGGACCTCCACCTGTTGTCATATTTTCATCAGAAAAGATTATACATTCATTAATGAATCTCTTCTTCTCATTTTTCCTGCTGGAATACCAAACATCATCTTGAAACGTCTACAGAAGTATGCAGTATCTTTATAGCCAACTTCTGAGCCAATAGCACGGATACTTTTTCGTGAAGTACGAAGAAGTTCAACGGCTTTTTCCATTCTTTGGTATTCAATATAATCTTGAGGATTAATTCCTGTTAGCATTTTAAAGTATTGCCCCACATAATCCTCAGATACGTTTGCTACATTAGCTAGGATTTTGTTTGATAAATCACTAGAAATGTTGTCTTTGATAAAGTTAAAGATATCAATCAATCGAGGATCTTTGAAGTAATTGCTATTTGTTGCAATTTGTTCAACAAACAGTTTCTTCTCAAGTACATGTCTGAATACTTCAATAACAGCGTACTCTGTAAGGTTTGTTGCGATTCTGTCTTTACCAGGCTTGTCACCTAATGATTCAGAATAAATTCTGTCAATAGCTTCACTAATATCATCATGTCTTGGGATGATAAAAGGAGGGATGTCTAATGAATTAAAAAAGTTTACGGAATCGAATGCTTTAGCGTCAAAAGTAACAGATGTGAAGCTAGTATGAATTGTGTGCAATGAAACATCATCATTGATCTTTCTTAAATAAGAATCTCTATCATTGATAAAACTCTCATTCGTTACTTCAGTAGTATTTGTATTACCAAAAGCAATCTCAATAGATTTACCTCCAGGAATAAATACTAAGTCTCCAGCGTGAGCAACTTCATTTTCGTTTACAGTAATGTCACCTGCTTTTACCTGTATTAAGGTATTTTGAACATCATAAAAGTTAGAAACTTTTACAGAACGGATAACATTTAAACTGTTTGATCTGATGAATTTGATGTTTAACGATTCAATAATCTTGTTGTAATCTTCAATCATAGTCATTGTAATTAAAAAGGGAGAAATAACTACTACCTACCTAGCTTTGGGTTTCGATATCAGTTATACAAAATGTGCAATTTATTTTTACTTTCAGTTATCGATTTTCATTGTAAGAATAGGAGAATAACCATGTAGTTTATAGTTAAATAATAGTTCCAATACTTAAATAAAGTAATAATGAATCTTAAAATCAAGCATTTTTTTATCTTTTTTTTAATTATATAGATAAGATCAATCTTGATATTGTGCAAATTTGTATAAAAATTATCTTTTTTAAAAGAAAATGTGAAAATTATATTTATCTAATTTCAATGTTTTAGATACAATCGTTAACATATAAAAAAAGCCCAATTTGTAAATTGAGCTTTCATTTTATAACTACTAAAAATGTATTTAAATCTTGTTATAAGAGCTTTAAATACACTTTTAGTCATGTTATTTTATTGTTGTATAATGACCTTGACCATATAGCAAAGGTTTA
Organism: Flammeovirga sp. AWQ4_249; assembly: GCF_056161045.1. Taxonomy (NCBI): domain Bacteria; kingdom Pseudomonadati; phylum Bacteroidota; class Cytophagia; order Cytophagales; family Flammeovirgaceae; genus Flammeovirga; species Flammeovirga sp. AWQ4_249. Next base: position 148,822 of record NZ_JBSWYJ010000005.1, on the reverse strand, counting down.
AGATGTTCATTTTCATTAAGATTAACGTTAGTGATTTCACCAATAAATATACTATGGGTAAAACCATCATAAAAATCTTTCAAATTGCATTGAATATTTGCTAAAGCTCCTTCTAATATTTGACAATTTTCTTGAATTGACCAATCCCCAAGCTGAAATTTATCTTCACCATGTAGGCCTTTATATCCAGCGAAACAATTTGAAATTTCAGCCATTTCTTCTTGAAGAATATGAACTGAAAAAGATTTATTTTCTACTATCTGATTATGAATGTCACTATTTTTATTTACAGATACCAATAAACTAGGAGGAGTATCAGATAAAGAGGTTACAGCTGTTGCAGTCATTCCATTTTTACCAGCCTTACCGTCAGTACATACAAGCGTTACTGTAGCTGTAAGGTGACGCATAGCGTCTTTAAAAAGTTGCTTATCCATTTAAAAGATTAGATGTATTCTAATTTATTTGTTTTTTAACTTTTGATGCAGTCGACCATTCTCTAATTCTAGATGAATAATCTTCTTTTTTGCCAAATTTAATTCTTCTTTTGTTTTTATCATCATAGATAAGCTCTCCTTCATTGTTTTTTCTTGAATAATTAACTGTTCATTTCTGATTTGTGCTTTATCCAATAGAATACGAAGTTCTTTTTCCTTTTTATCTTGTTCTGAAATATCTTGAATATATGCGATTCTCATTAATCCATTTTCATTATTGATCTCAGTAATGAAGATTAAAGCAGTAAAAACTTCACCAGATGAACGTTTCAATTTCATTGTTCTTCTATTGTTTACTGCTTTATCAAAATTATTTCCTAATAATGATGTGATGTTTTGACCTTCAGATATAATACTTGTCTGGAAAATATGTGAAGCTGCAGGATTAAGTTTTATAATTTCACCTTGTTCATCAAAAGCAATCATAGCATCCATTGCTCTTTCAAAAAATAGAATACTTTCTTCTTCTTGTGCTTCCAATTGCTTCTGTTTTTCTTCCATTTCTTTTTTCGTTTCCTCTAAAAGAAGCATGTTTTCCTTAAGTGTCTCTTCTTTATTTACTAACTCATCATTTGTTTTTTGAGCATCCTCTAATAAAGAATTTGTCTTAAGCGTTGATTGAATTGTTCGAATTGTTAAAGCAATTGAAGGTGCAATTTCAGTCAAAAGTGCTCTTTCCTGAGTATTATATTCTCTAATAGAGCCAAGTTCAATGACACCTACTACATCGTTTTTAATCGAAAGAGGGACGAGGAAAATATTTTTTGGAATTGCTTCTCCTAAACCTGATTGTATTGGAGTGTAATCTGAGGGAATATCAGAAATTAAAGTAGGTGTGTTTTTTAGAAAAACTTCACCAACTTGGCCTTCACCTTTTTTATATACATCACCAACTTTTTTTCTTCTATGTTGACTATAGCATGCAGTGATTTCTAAACAATCTTTTTCTTCATTATAAAGATAGAAAGCTCCTAATGTTGATTGCGTGTATTCAGTAAGTTCTCTTAGAGTCTTTGTAGATAACCTTTTAAGATCTTTTACAGAAAGTAAAAGTTCACTAATGGAAGATAATCCTGAGGCAATCCAACCTTGATTTTCAACATTCTCCTTTTGAATTCTTACTTGATTTCTCATTGAGATTAATAGATTTCCTAAGATGTCATTCTCATGGATATCATATTCTTCGTATAACTTTCCATTCTCAATATCTTGAGCAAGTTTTGTATTTTCGTCAATATGCATCTGATCTTCAAGAAATATCGCATAACGAGCATTTCTAAAACTTTGTTTCTTTAATTGATTAGCGATAAATAAACATGCTGCATAAAAACTAAAAGTAACAATAGGAATAGATACTAAACCTTCATATGATTTGTTTTCACTACTTCTTTTGTATATATCAGTAAGCCACATATCTGTATCAAGAAGCACCAAAGAAATGTACATTAGAGCAGTTAGCATAAAATATACTGTAAGCAAACTAGAATTTTGATAGAGGGCTAATAATGCAAGGATTCCAAAAAATGCAAATTGTCCATATGGAGATTGAGGAGAAACCATCAAGTATTGTACTTGATACAAGAAAAAAGTAAAAGCTAAAATAAATCTAGTAGAAGAGGAATTTGATGAGCTATATAACAATATGAAATAAGCAACAGTACTTGCAGTGGCTAATCCTAATGCTAATATCCAGTTACCAGTTTCAAAAGATAGACCAATAGCAAGAATAAAAGACCCAATAAGGGTATATTGCATAGCTCTGTCTAACCTCTTAAAGTTTTCTAAATAATAACTTTCAACTCTTTCTCGGGTGGGGGTGAACTTATCAACTTCTTGTTCTATAGACATATTTTATTTTTTTAATTATTATTTGCTTCCTCCTGAAGAACCAACTTAATTGTCATCATAAGGAGGTTTAGTTTTAATACGATATCCTTGTGAAGATATTGCAGAACCGCAAAAAATTCCTACTGCTATTCCCTCACTTTGTGAATTTGAGGCAATAATATTTGTAGGTACGTTCGCTAAAGGACTAGCAAAAAGTCCTCCATTTGCCATTTGAGACCTAGCTTGACTTAAAAAATCAAAGGCATCTTCTGTCATTGAATGAATTTCTACTGTTATAGTATCATTAATACTGTACAAAGGAGCATTATCTTCTACTTCATCTTCGGATAAACTAGGGTTGATACCACTTCTTACTGGAGGTATAAAATAAGTATCTTCATCGATTACATTTCCATAATCACTTCTTCCAGGAGTAATATCAAAAGTAAGAAGCATTTCATCTCTTTTATTAAGAAAACTTCCATTTTTATATGTTTTTATCCAATAACAGTCATTTGGACCAACAAAATCTTTTGCCCATAATTCACCATAGATTTTTTCATCTTCTTCATTTTCTTCAGAAGAAGTTTTAAAAACTAAAGAATCAATTGATGGAGTCCTTTCTAAAGATGTATAAGATTCTAATTGAATGTCTTCTCCTCCAAACTCTACCGATACAATTAACTTATAATAATTGTTATAAAGTCCATCTTCATTTTGTTCAAAATCATTTGATCTTTGACGAACAATTAAGGTGTCATTTTGAGTGGGAGGTGTCCATGTATAATAACCATTGCTATCATATATGAAGTCAATTGTCTTATTGTTCACTAAATCAATCACTTGGACTGTCGCATTTTCTACTAATGGAGGTGCAGATGTGTCAAAATATCCATTTGTTGTCACTAATCTAATTCTTTGCTTTTCAAATTGATTATTGATCCAACCGTCTACTACAATTTGATTTCTTCCTTCAATTAAATTGACATCTATCACATCTTCACAAGATAAAAGTGAAAGAAAGATTAATAGGATGCTTATATATTTTAGTTTATTCATAATTACCATTTGAAGTTAAATGAAACAGATGGGATAATAGTACCAATTACAGAGAGTTGAATTGCCTCATTTGGAGCAGGTGAACCTTCGTTTGGTCTTGCGTCAGTTGGTTGGAAATAGATTGAATAAGGGTTCTTTCTAGCATAAGTATTATAGAATCCAAATACCCAATAATGTTCCCATTTTTTACCTTCTTTCTTTTTTCCGTTTAATGTGGCAGAAATATCCAATCTATGATAATATGGTATTCTTTGATTGTTTCTCACACCATCTACATTGTGTGGTATTCCGTAGCCTTGAACTTGGATTTGATTGGTTGGAAATGTAGAAGGAGTTCCTGTAATGAAAGAGAAATTTGCCGACAAGGACCATCTTTCATTTATTGTGTAAAAACTACTCATTGTCAAATTATGCATTTGATCAAATCGAGTAGGGTAATATTTACCTTGGTTAATACCTTCTGTTTTCTGTTCTGACCTAGCTAAAGTATAGCTAAACCAACCTGTTAGTTTTCCTTTCTTTTTTCTTAAATATAATTCTAAGCCATAAGCTCTACCTACTGAGTTTAATAAATCACCTTCTAGGTAAGAATTTAATAATAAATCCGCACCATCGATATAATCAATTAAATTTTTCATTGGTTTGTAATACACTTCAGTAGAAAACTCAAACATATTATCATTAAGATTTCTAAAATAACCTAAGGCATATTGATCACCTACTTGTGGCTTAATATTATTTGTACTAGGTGACCATACATCTAAAGGAGATGCTGCAGTTGTGTTAGAAATCAAATGAATATATTGAGCCATATGATTGTAACTTGCCTTAATCGAACTTTTCTCATTCAATTGATATTTTATGGCCAATCTAGGTTCTAGGCTGTAATACGTTTCCACAGGCTCCCAATTACTATATTCTTTCTCTGAACCCTCAATTGGTTCTTTTCTTGTATTTGGAGATACAGATTGTTCATATTCATAGGTAGTAACAGGGCCCATGTATGTAAATGAACTTGCTCTTATACCATATTGTACTGTTAATGCATTAGTTATTTTATGATCATTACCTATATAAATAGCATTTTCCCACCCATATTGATTTTGTAGAGCAAAGGGAGGTAATTCTTGTCCACCACTCGTGGCGGTAGTTGTTCCTGGTGCAAAATCATATATTATAGATTGGCCACCAAAAGTAATGGTACTATTATTCCCTACATACCAAGTGAATTCAGGTTTTAAAGAATATGTTTTTATCCTACTTTTCCAGTTAAATGAATCTGTATCATCTTGACTAAACTCTAAATTGTAATCATAATCAGAAATATATGCTGTAGTATTTAAGAATAATTTATCATTAAATAAATGATTCCATCTTAATGTACCCGTTACATTTCCCCATCCAGAATTAAAAGTTGAAGCAGCACCAAAAGTATCACGCCCCCAATAACCCGATAGAAAAATTTTATTATTTTCATTGATATCGTAATTAACCTTTGCAGTCAAATCCCAGAAATTAAACTTTGAATCAGCTAAATCATCTGATAAAAAGGGTTTGGCAAGAATATCAATATATGATCGTCTACCTCCAATTAAAAAGGACATTTTATCTTTGATGATGGGAGCTTCAACTGTAAGTCTACTAAATATAGCACCAATACCACCTTGTACTGCTAGTTTTTTTGAATTTCCTTCTTTCATTCTAACATCAAGAATAGAAGAAATTCTACCTCCATATTGTGCTGGAATTCCACCTTTAATTAGTTTTACATCTTTGACAGCATCAGGATTAAAAACGGAGAAGAAACCGAAAAGGTGAGATGAATTGAAAACAGGAGCTTCATCAAGTAACACAAGGTTTTGACCAACTCCACCACCACGAACGTTAAATCCAGTAGCACCTTCACCAACTGTACTTACACCTGGTAATAATTGTATTGATTTAATAACGTCAACTTCTCCTAACAAAGCAGGTACTTTCATAATGGTTTCAATTTCCATTTTTTGAGTACTCATTTGAACATCAGTTACATTGGCATCTTCACGTTCACCAGTAATCAATACTTCTTCGAGTTCAGTATCTAATGAAAGGAGTTCAATATTTAATTTTTTATTTCCATCTAAATTTATTTTTGTAGTATAAGATTGGAAACCAACGTAGGTAGATAATATAGTATGTTGCCCTTCAGGAAGTGATAAAGAGAAGAATCCGTAAGCATTCGTTGTTACACCTGCTTTCAATTCCTTAGAATAAATGGTAGCGCCAATTAAAGTTTCACCAGTAGAACTATCTTTTACATAACCACTTAATGTAAAGTTTTTTGATTGTGCGAAAATAGAAGAGGTAAAAAAAAGTGAGGCTATAATTAATAAGAGTCTTAAGTTTGACATATAGCTTATTGTAAGAGAGTTGAGTTTAATTTGAATAAAAAGTAATACAATTTCAGCGTTAATTTGTTTGTTAAAATTAAAAAAAATATTCGAAAACCTTAGAAACTTATTAAATTACTTAAAGAAACACCAAAAAACACACTTTACTAAGATATGATGAACAGAAATAAGATGCTCAAAAAAGTAAAAGCATCCTCAAAATATGATGTTATTGTGATAGGAGGAGGAGCTTCTGGATTAGGTGCTGCTCTAGATAGTACTTTAAGAGGATATAAAACTTTACTTTTAGAGAAATATGATTTCGCAAAAGGGACATCAAGTAAAAGTACAAAATTAGCCCATGGAGGTGTGAGATATTTAAAGCAAGGTGATGTAGGGATGGTAAGAGAAGCTTTAAGAGAAAGGGGATTAATGAAAGAAAATGCACCTCACCTTGTTCATGATCAAAAGTTTATTGTTCCTATTTATGAATGGTGGGACGCACCTTTTTACACTACTGGACTTAAAGTGTATGATGTTATGTCCGGTAGTTTGGGTCTTGGGCCTTCCGAAATGATATCGAAAGAAAAAACACTACAACATATTCCAACACTAAATCAAGAAGGATTGATTGGAGGAGTAAGATATTATGATGGTCAATTTGACGATGCTCGTTTTGCCATGTCTCTTGCTTTAACAATTGCAGATTACGGAGGAGAAATCATTAATTATGCAGGAGTAATAGGTTTAAGAAAAAATAAAAGAGGTAGAGTACGAGGTGTAAAGTTTTTAGATGCTATAAATAAAGAGGAAATTATTGTTAAATCTAAGATGGTAATTAATGCTACAGGTGTTTTTGTAGATGAAATTATGAAACTTGATGACGCAAACCATGAAAACTTGGTGGCACCAAGTCAAGGTGTACATGTAGTATTAGATGCAGATTTTTTACAAGGTGAATCTTCCATTATGGTGCCTCGAACTAGTGATGGACGAGTCCTATTTGCTGTGCCTTGGTATAACAAAACTATTGTTGGAACCACTGATACGAGTATTGAAAAGATTGATATTGAACCTAAGCCTTTAGAAGAAGAAATAAACTTTATTTTAAAAACAGCAAGTCAATATCTTGTAAAATCTCCAAAGAGAAGTGATGTAAAAAGTGTTTATGTTGGTCTTCGTCCTTTAGTTAAAAAACAAAGTCAGGAAACAAAGAATATCTCTAGGTCTCACAAAATAGTTCATAGCGATTCAAGTCTTATTACAATCATTGGTGGTAAATGGACAACATATCGACAAATGGCAGAAGATGCTATTGACTACACAGAAAGAATAGCAGGTTGGGATAGTGTAAAATGTATGACAAAAGAAGCACTACTTCATGGTTTCCTGAAAAATGTTGATAGAACAGATGTAAGAAGTGTATTTGGTAAAGATTTAGATAAAATTCAAGAGAGAATAGATCAAAACCAACGTATGTCAGAAGCACTACATGAAGATTTACCTTATTTATTAGCAGATATTGAATGGGTTGTAAAAAATGAAATGGCTTTAAATGTTGAAGATGTTTTAAGTAGGAGGACAAGATGTCTCTTATTAAATGCAAGAGCAAGTATTGAAGTAGCGCCAAAAGTAGCTAAAATTATGGCAGAAATTTTAGGCAAAAATAAAAAGTGGCAAAAGGATCAAGTGGAGAGTTTCAAGCGATTAGCTGAAGATTATATTTTATTCTAGATCAATGTTTGATAAAATTATTATTTGAAAATTTTAATTTGATCTTAACAAGGTATAATGTGAACCGAATTAGGTAAACACATAACATCAATCAATAGTTTATTATTCAAAAATAAGAGAGTAACTAACTGATTGAATTATGGAAAAATCTATACTGAACTTGTTGCTTATCGTAACTTTATTTTCTTGTTCTAATAGTTTTGATACAGAAAATGAACATGTACCAAGTATTCAACAAGAAAAAATAATTATTAGTAGTGATACGACAATTGATGCAGGTCAATTTAATTATGTATACATAGATGTATTAGAAAATGTAACACTAACATTTGGAACAGTAATGATATCTTCATCTACGGTTCGTTTAAGAGAAGGAGCTTCAATTAGTGTATTGGGATCTGCAAATTTTCATCAAGTTGATCTAATTACTGATGGTCAGAATTCTTTATGTACGCCAACGGGTGGGTCAATTACTGTGGATGGTATTCCTATAGATATGCCGTCAGATGGTTCTTGTAAAGACTTAGATACAGATTTACCAGTTGAGATGTTATATTTTAATACAATTTTGATAGACAATAAAGTACAATTAGAATGGGCGACTGCAAGTGAAGTGAATAATGAGAAATTTATTATAGAAAGAAGTATCGATAACAAAACTTGGGAATCTATCGGGGAAGTAGAAGGTGCAGGTAATTCAAATGTAAAACTTGAATATTCATTTTTAGATGATGATCTTCCAAATGCTACTATAATTTATTACAGGATACAACAAGTAGATTTTGACGGAAAGATTACCCTTTATGGTCCCAATGCTGTTTCAATTTCTAACACTGATCAAGAAATTTTAGTATATCCAAATCCGATAAAAGAAGGAGAGTCGTTAAATGTATTATCTGATAAAAATGGGATAGAAGTAGATATATTTAATTCAATAGGACAATACTTAGGTACTTCATTTACTGAAATGAATTACTTGGAAATAGAAATGAATTTTGGAGCTGGTATGTTTATATTAGAAATAAACTCAGATGGAAATTCAACTACTGAAAAAATTATAGTTAACTAATATAGATGCATTTTGTCAAATAAAGAGATAACGAATTAAGTTGAGTTATCTCTTTTTTTAGTTTATTTGTCTTCTGTATTAAATAAATAAAAAAAATGAAAAAAGAAATTGTTATTCCTCAAGGTATTCAAGGGTTAATCTTCGATATGGATGGTACACTTGCTGATACAATGCCGACACATTATTTGGCTTGGAAAAAAACTTTAGCATCAGTTGGTTATGATTTTTCAGAAGAAGAGTTTTATAGCTTAGCAGGAATGTCAACGGAAAAAATTTTAGAAAAAATTGGTACTGAAAATAATATCACAATGGATATTCAGAAACTAGCAGATCAAAAAGAAAAAGAATATCTAAATCTAATTGGTGATGTAAAACCAATCGAACCAATTTTTAAAATTGCTCAAGATCATTTAGGAAAAATCCCAATGGCAATTGGTACAGGTAATATTGATGAATTAATAGAACATACGCTAACTTCTTTAGGAGTATATCATTGGTTTGATGTAAAAGTTGGTGCAGATCAAGTAGAATTTCCAAAACCACATCCAGAAACTTTTTTACAATGTGCAATTCGCATGGGTGTTGAACCAAGATATTGTTTAGTTTTTGAGGATGGTGATCCTGGTATTCAAGCTGCACAAGCTGCTGGTATGAAAGTCGTAGATGTTCGAAAATATATTTAATAAATAAAATATTACATAAATAAAAATTAAAGGTAAATAATTGTTAAGTTATTTAAAATAATTGTATAAATTGCTGTATATCATCATGATATTACAAATTAAACTTCAAAGCTGGTTAAAATATATTATGATGATTAATCATTCTTTACTATTATTTTAATTTTTTATCATGCGTTTATTTTTAACTTCTCTCATTCTGGGAGTCCTTACGTCATTTTCATCTTTTGCCCAAAGTACAATGTTAGAAAATGGCCTAAACATTCGTTTACATCTTGGTTTTGCTGGTTCAACATATGCTTCAATTGGAAGTTTTTATGATGGAGGAGCGGTGAATTTTGGCTTTGAAATTGGAAATCGCTTTTATGTTTATAAAAATGATGTTATTGGATTGGCTGTTGATGCAAATTGGGCTGACTTATCAATAGGGGTATAAAGCACCTTTGATGGCAGTACAGTAAGTGTTTTAGAATTTGGGTTTGTCGAAGTTGGGCCTTTATTCACTTTTGCTATTTCTGATAATTTTGCAATTGAAAGTTATTGGAATTTAAGACCTACATTTATTGGAGTAATTGGAAGTGATGTATACGATGAAGTTGTACAAGACCCAGCTGGTATTGGAATTACAAATGCTACGGGTGCAGGAGTAAGATTTAACAAAATGTATGCTGGCCTTGAGTATGTTTTTGGAAATATCTCAGAGATTGATCCACTATATGAAGGATCAATCATGGGTGCAAACCAAACAAGAATTGTTTTTGGTATGAAATTCTAAAATGCTTTTTAAAGCTATATTTTGTTTTAAAAAACAAAGACATAAACCCCTATTAATTTTCTTATATAATTAGAGAATGATAGGGTTTCTTTTTTTGAACTTCTATTAAAAATAGGTTATTAATTTACTGAAAACTAATGTGTTAAAAGTACACTTTTAAAAATCCCAGTTAATTCTTTGTTAATAAATCAAATTAAGATAAAAAGAAATTATTCGTAATTAATTCAAAAACAAAGGATTATTTAATGAACCTTTTAAAACTTCTTGATGTCTTTGTTAATGACTGACAATAGTCATGTTTTAAAAGGATTGGTTTCCCTAATATTGAGCCGTTTTAAAAATCAATAATAAAAAAATACGAAGACATGAGTTTAATCGTAGACGTTCACGCAAGACAAATTCTTGATTCAAGAGGTAATCCTACAATCGAAGTTGACGTAACAACTGAAACTGGTACAATCGGTCGTGCTGCTGTTCCTTCAGGAGCATCAACTGGTGAGTATGAAGCAGTGGAATTACGTGACGGTGGTTCTGAGTACCTTGGTAAAGGAGTTTTAAAAGCTGTAGAAAACGTTAATGAAATTATTGCTGAAGAATTAATCGGTGCATCTGTATTTGAACAAAATGCAATCGATATGGCAATGATCGCTTTAGACGGTACTCCAAATAAAGCAAAATTAGGTGCTAACGCAATTTTGGGTGTATCATTAGCAGTAGCTCAAGCGGCTGCAGCTGAATTAGGTCTTCCTTTATATAGATATGTAGGTGGTGTTTCTGCAAACACTTTACCTGTACCAATGATGAACATTATCAACGGTGGTTCTCACTCTGATGCTCCTATCGCATTCCAAGAGTTCATGATCCAACCTGTTTCAGCTCCTGATTTTACAACTGCTATCCGTATGGGTTGTGAAGTATTCCATGCATTAAAGAAAGTAATTCACGACCGTGGTCTTTCTACTGCAGTAGGTGACGAAGGTGGTTTCGCTCCAGCTTTCGAATCAACTGAGGATGCTTTAGATTCAGTAGCATTAGCTGTTAAAAATGCTGGTTACGAGTTTGGTAAAGACATCACAATCGCTTTAGACTGTGCTGCTTCTGAATTCTTCGTAGACGGTAAGTACAACTATGAGAAATTCAACGACATGAAAGGTGGCGTGAAAACTTCTCAAGAACAAGCTGAATACTTAGCTGCATTAGCTGAGAAATACCCTATCACTTCAATCGAAGACGGTATGGACGAAAACGATTGGGATGGTTTCAAAGCTTTAACTGACCTTTGTGGAGATAAAGTACAGTTAGTAGGTGACGATTTATTCGTAACTAACGTTGAGAAATTAGAGCGTGGTATCAACGAAGGTATTGCTAACTCTATACTTATCAAAGTAAACCAAATTGGTTCATTAACTGAGACAATTGCTGCTGTTGATATGGCTCACAGAGCTGGTTATACTTCAGTAATGTCACACCGTTCTGGTGAGACTGAGGATAATACTATTGCTGACTTAGCTGTAGCATTAAACTGCGGTCAAATCAAAACTGGTTCAGCTTCACGTTCTGACCGTATGGCTAAGTACAACCAATTACTTCGTATCGAAGAAAAATTAGGTGGTACTGCTAAGTACTTAGGTTTGAAAGCATTCAAGCAAGAGTTTAACTTCTAAGAAATTAGAAGAAAAAATATATGCAATTGGTGGAGGCTATCCTTAAGGGTAGCCTCTTTTTTTATTCATAAAGCACCTAATGTATAAATAATTTGCAAGAAAAGGTTGTTGTATTTAATGTTATTTTATTTAGATTAAATTTAAATAATATTTGGAATTAATCTAAATAAACAATAATATTGCCTTAATAATTACAACAAGTTATTTCATTCATTTTTTTTATGAAAATCTATTCTACACTGACTAATAAAATTATTGCAACAGCAATTGTTGCTAGTTCTTTTTTTGCATGCAATACAGAGGATGCAGAAACAATCCTACCTAATACCCCATCATCATATAATTTTGATAATGTAGATTATTCTGGTCAAACAGCTAGAATTTTTATGCTTGATTCTCTAGAACGTTACATTAAATCTGGTAACGATGGTGTAAAAGTATTATCTGCTTCAGATATGAATGATATTTACACAAATTCATCTGGAGAATTATTTGGTTCTTCAAAGGATGTGGAAAGTAAAACATATGATGATGCTGGATTACAAGTAAATGTTAAGTCGGAAGTTGAAGCTTATTTTGATAAAGCTGAAGCAAGTTCTGGTAGCATGGAAAATATCTATGGAGGTCGTCTTTTTGATGCAGATGGACATGAACCAGCTCAAATGGTAGCTAAAGGTCTAATGGGAGCTACTTTATATTATCAAGCAGTATCTTATTACTTATCAGATGAAAAACTTGATGCAGACAATGAATCAATCACAGAGGGTAAGGGTACTGATATGGAACATTATTGGGATGAAGCTTTTGGTTACTTTGGAGCAGCAGTAGATTATTCTACTAATGATAATGCATCGAACTGGTATTGGGCCAAATATGCTAAATCACGTGCTTCAGTTTACGATATTTCTGATGAAATTTTCAATGCTTTTATTTTAGGTAGAGCAGCGATTACAGCTAAAGATTATGATCTTCGTGATCAACAAAGAGATATTATTCGTTCAAAATGGGAGGAGTTGGTTGCAATTAATGTTATCCATTACTTGAATGCAGTTTTAACAGATGATAATGACGCAGATAGAATGCATCACTGGTCAGAAGCGGTAGCATTTGCATGGGCATTACAATATAATTCAGCTAAGTTGATTACAAATAATGATTTAGAGTTAGTGTTATCAAAACATGGTAATAATGTGGATGAGCTAACTACTGATAATGTAATTCAAATTAAAAATATTCTTCAAGGGACATATGGTTTTTCTGCTGAAGTCATGACAAACCTTTAATCTCTTTATTTTCATAACCTCAATTTTAATATCATAGGTTGAGGTTATGATTATTTTATTCTGTCTAATATGAAAAGCACAACTAAGTTAATTATCCTATCTTTCGTACTTTCTTTATTTGGATGTACTACTGATGATTCAACAACAATCTCATTAAATTTTTCACAATCAGAGATGTTGAAGAATTATACCAATAACCTAATTGTTCCTAAAATTAATAATTATCAAGCTTCAATTGTAGCTTTAAATGATAAAGTAATTGCATTTGTTGATACACCAAATCAATCTACATATCAAGCTGTTATTGATGCACAAGAAATTGCCTATCAAAATTGGGCACAAGTAAATGCGTTTCAATATGGACCTGCATTGGAGATAGCTTTTTTAGCATCATCAAATACTTTTCCTACAGATTATACAAAAATTGAAGAAGATGTTGACCAAGAAAATTTAAACCTAGGGGCTGTGTCTTCAAATAATAAAAAAGGATTACCTGCAATAGATTATTTGTTATTTAATGACTCAGAGGAAAATACGATAAACACATATATTAATAACTCTTTAAGAGGTACTTATTTAAAAGCTGTATCAGAAGATTTACTTTCAAAAGCCAATCATGTAAATGATGCTTGGAATAGTGATTTTGCAACTGATTTCTCTACAAACGAGGGCAATGATCCAAGTAGTTCTCTTTCATATATAGTGAATGAATTTAATAAAGCTTTTGAAAGATGTAAAAATCAAAGAGTTGGTTATGCTTTAGGTAAAAATTCTTTATCGGGAGCACCAAGTCCAAGATCAGTAGAGGCGTACTATAGTCAACAAAGTTTGGAATTATTAAAATTAAATGTGACATCATTAAAAAACTTTTTTAGAGGAAATGATGGTATAGGATTAGATGATTATTTAACTGCTTATTATGATGCCGGATCTATTCAAGAAGATCTTTCAGCTAAAATTTTAAATCAATTTGATTTGATTGATGAAAAATTAGAAGCATGTGAAAATCCATTTTCTAACCATATTGAAGCACAAGACGAAAAAGTAGAAGCTCTGTATACAGAAATGTCAAATTTAGTAGTTATGATAAAATCAGAAATGCCATCTGCTTTATCAGTAAAAATTACTTATCAGGATTCAGACGGAGATTAATTAATGATTTTATATAATCTGATATATAAGAGAGTCTCAATAGCACCACTAGTTGTATTTCGAATGATTTTCGGAATTATGATGGCTTTGAGTACGCTAAGATTTTGGTTGAATGGATGGGTCGAAACTCAATTCATTCAACCTAAATTCTTTTTCCATTATTATGGATTTTCATGGGTACAACCTCTTAGTGAAGTAGGTGTGTATACCATTTTTGTTTTAATGATAATAGGTGCAATTGGAATTGCGATTGGTGCTTTTTATAGACTTTCTTCTATATTATATTTTCTTACTTTCACCTATGTAGAACTTATAGATGTTACTAACTACTTAAACCATTATTACTTTGTAAGTTTGGTGGCATTCATCATGATTTTTTTACCTGCAAATAAAAGATTTTCAATTGATGTAGTTTTAAAACCTAAAATTTATAATTCAACTACGGAAGCTTGGACTATTAATCTTATAAAATTGCATTTAGGAATCGTGTATTTTTATGCAGGTTTAGCAAAAATTAATGAAGATTGGCTGTTAAAGGCACAACCATTAAGATTGTGGTTAGCATCAAAAGGCAATATGTATTTAATAGGACCGCTATTAAAGTATAAATATACAGCATTTTTATTTAGCTGGTTTGGATGCATCTATGATCTGTTTATCCCTTTTTTCCTACTTATAAAAAAGACAAGAGGTGTTGCCTATTTCATGGTTATTGTATTTCATATAATGACAGGGATTTTATTTCCAATTGGCATGTTTCCATATATAATGATTGTTTCAACATTAATATTCTTCTCAGAATCTTTTCATGAGAAAATCTTAATTTTTCTAGAAACACTTTTTAATCAAAATAGACTTAATCAAACTGAGGGAGACTTAAGTATTAATCTTAATTTTCAGAAAGTCATTAAATTAGGACTTATGTTATTTGTTGTTTTTCAATTACTTTTTCCATTTAGGTATGTTTTATATCCAGGTAATTTATTTTGGACAGAACAAGGTTTTCGTTTTTCATGGAGAGTAATGTTAATGGAGAAATCAGGGAACGCAACTTTCTATGTTTTGAACTCTGAAACTGGACATAAAATAGAAATCAATAACAGTGAATACTTAACGCCACTTCAAGAAAAAATGATGGCAACTCAACCTGATTTAATTTTGCAATATGCACATTATTTGAAAAGTATATATTTATCAAAAGGAATTATAAATCCGAAAGTATATACAACTGCTTATGTTTCATTAAATGGACGCTCAAGTCAAAAATATATTGACCCTTCTATTGATTTAACGACACTAGAAGATACTTTTTCAACTAAAACATGGATACTACCTTTTAAAGGTTAAATTATATGATTAGGTTACTTTTTATTTTATTTTTTATCTTTTCTATTCAATCCTTTGGTCAAAATATCACTGGAACAATTATTAATACAGAGACTCAAAAAGGAGTGGAGGGTGTCGATGTATTTATAAAAGAGACTAGTGTTCGTGTTAAAACGAATAAGAAAGGGGAGTTTATTCTCACTAATTTAATTCAAGGAAAAGAGTATAATATTGGTGTCTTTAAATATGGTTTTTCACCATTAGAAAAAACTATTAAAATTTCCGATAGCAATATTGTTGTCAAATTTGAGATTCATGTCCTTGAACAAGTTCTAGATGAAGTGGATATTGTCAACAAAGAAGATAATACACAAATTACTCGTTTGGAAGCAGTTGAGGGTACATCAATTTATGAAGGAAAGAAAAGTGAAGTAATTCAAATTGATAACTTAACCGCAAATTTAGCAACAAATAATTCAAGACAAGTTTATAATAAAGTTCCTGGTTTAAATATTTGGGAAAGTGATGGAGCAGGAATACAATTAGGAATTGGTGGCCGAGGTTTATCGCCTGATCGAACTTCTAATTTTAATACAAGACAAAATGGTTATGATATTGCAGCTGATGCCTTAGGTTATCCAGAAAGTTATTACACACCACCTTTGGAAGCTGTTGATGAAGTTCAAATTGTTAGAGGGGCCGCATCTTTACAATATGGAACTCAATTTGGTGGATTGTTAAACTTTAAAATGAAAAAGGGAAATTCATCAAAGCCTTTTGAATTTGTATCAAGACAAACTGTAGGTTCATTTGGTTTATTTAATTCTTTCAATAGCATTGGAGGAGAAAAAGGAAAATTGAATTACTATGCATTCTATCAATACAAAGGAGGAGAAGGTTGGAGACCTAATAGTGACTTTGATGTAAATACATTTTATACTGGATTGAAATATGAAGTGAATGATAAGTTGAAAATTGGCTTTGAAGTGACACATATGAATTATTTGGCTCAACAACCTGGAGGTTTAACAGATGATGAGTTTTATCAAGATCCAAGAGCATCTTATACAAATCAAAATTGGTTTAAAGTAAATTGGAACATAGCATCAGTAGATTTAGAATATAAATTAAATTCTAGAGCGAAAATTGAAATGAAAACTTTTGGACTGTTAGCGAGTAGAGATGCTTTAGGAATTAATTTGAATAAAGAAGATCCGTATAATGAACCAAGATTGTTAGTTTCTGATCAATTTAGAAATATTGGAACAGAAATAAGATATTTACAACATTATGAATTGAAAGGTAAACCATCTGTTTTTGTTTTAGGAACTAGATTATATCACGGTAATGACAATAAACAACAAGGTGATGCTTCTGATGGAAGTGATGCTAATTTTTCTTTTTCTAATAAAGATTCATTGTTGTCAGACCATGATTTTAATATAAGAAATTACGCTTTTTTTGCTGAAAATATTTTTCAATTATCTGATAAGTTTAGTATTACACCAGGTGTACGTTTTGAATTAATTAATACCTCAGGAAAAGGGTATTATCAACAGACATTTTTTGAAGTTGGCGATGATGGCTTGATTGATGAAATTACACAAGCACAACCTGATACTATCGAAAATGCAAGGTCAATTTTCATCGCAGGTGTTGGTCTAAGTTATAAGATCAATCATGAAGTAGAAGTATATGCCAATATTTCGCAAAATTATAGAGCAATTACTTATTCAGATTTAAGGTCATTAAATACAAATGTTAGAATCGATCCTGATATGAAAGATGAAAGTGGCTATTCTGCAGACTTAGGTGTAAGAGGTCAAAATGAATTTATAAATTTTGATTTTAGTGCTTTTTATTTAAGATATAATGATAAAATTGGTTTAGCTAATCCCGCGAATCCAATTCGTACAAATATAGCGGATGCTTATACTCTGGGAGTGGAGGCCTATGGTGAAATTAATGTGATGCATTTTATTAATAAATATTCTGATTTTCATTTTGATATTTTTGGAAATGTATCTTTTATTGAAGGTAAATATATTTCAGAGGACCGTGTCTATGATGGAAATCAAGTTGAGTTGGTACCTCCATTCAATATAAAAACAGGATTAAATACTGGTTATAAGCAATTTAATGTAGCATTACAATATACTCACGTTGATAAACAATATACGGATGCTGCAAATACTGAAAAGGCATTACCAGATGCTGTATATGGTCCAGTTCCAGCATATAGTGTGATGGATCTATCAATGAAATATTCATATAAATGGTTTGGTATTGAATCTGGAGTGAACAACTTGACTAATAAAATGTATTTTACGAGAAGAGCCACAGGATATCCAGGGCCTGGTATAATCCCATCAGACGGAAGAAATTACTATTTTACTTTACAATTTAAGATTTAGTTTATACTATCTTTTATAGTTTTAATCATATTCCATTGATTATTTTGATAAATTTCTTGGAACCTAATATGTTTATGATAAATTTGTAATAATGGATAATGAGATATTATTCATTTATCTCAACGTTCAAAGCATTTATCTAATTTACATCAATTGATTATTAAAAGATGGCAAAGAGTATAGACGAAACTAAATTACAACGAATAAAAGAAGCTACAATCGAAATGGTTGTTAGTAAGGGATACGGAGGGGCGTCTGTTTCGTCAATTGCAAAAAAAGCTCAAGTAGCAGATGGATATTTATATAGACATTACCCAAGTAAAGCTGCTTTAGTTCAGGCATTATATTCTTCTAATATTGAATATTTTAGAAATATTATTTTCAAACACATGGAAAACAAGGAATCGCTAAAAGAGGTGATTCAATCTTTCTGTGTTGAGATATTTAATTTAGCTAATGATAATCCATCAAGAGCAAAGTTCATTAATATGTTAATGAATGACTATACCTTTTTGATGTCAAAGGAGATGACACTTAAAATACCTGAATCTTCAAAAGCGATGGTAATAAGAGGGCAAGAAACAGGAGAAGTAGATAAAAAAATTACTGTAGAAATGTTTAATGCAGTCTTCCCTGCAATTCCTATTCAGTATGCTTCTTCTAGAGCAACAGGAGTGTTTAGTCAAGATCCTTTAACAGAAGAGGATGCAGCAATTGTTACAACTTTATGTATGAAAGCATTGAAATAAACTCTTTGTTTTTCATAATTAAAATATTACAAGCTATTCAAATATGGATAGCTTTTTATTTTGTATTCACTTTTATTGTATTTTATAAAGAAATTCATTGTGTTAGTTGTTATAATGCATTTTTTTTTATGATGAGTAATAAAATTTTAACTAAAAGTTATATTTTTGATGTACGAATCATCGTGAAATAATACAAATAATTTTAGCGTAGGATAGTGTTGAATGTTGGAAGGGGCTAAATTATTTTAATTAGAATGATTGTATGGGAGTAGTAGCCCATACTTTTTATATTACTGAAGGTTAGAGGGACTAGTTTTACTTTGTTCCTCTTTTTTCTTTCTTTTGTATAATTATTCAAACCACTTTTCTTAATTTTTTAATCTTCAAATGAGATTCTTATTTACTTTTTTAGCGATCATTCAATGTAATGTTGTTTTCTCTCAGTCCATAAGAGAAGTAAAAGATGTTTTTGATTCCTTTTTATTAGAAGCAAAAAATGGAAATTATAATTTTAAACCTGATTCAACTGCTTATCTTGATACACTCTACATCAACAAGAAAAATCATAAGCTAACTTTCTTTCTAAGTAAGCAATGGGAATATAGTCCTATACGAAAAGAAACCATAAGCGAATTAAATTCTGTTTTGAGAGGTAAGTTAGGTAAGACCTTTCAGAAATATGACCTAGAGTTTTATGTAGGAACATCAAAAGATAAAGTTTTACAAAAAGAAGCTAGAAAGAAAAAATGGCCAATTACTCCTAAATACAAACTAGAGTCTTTGATTCCTAATTATTATTTGTATGCTCATGAAGAAATAAATGATAAAAAGCTCAAAAAAGATACAGCTCCCCAAAAAATACACGTAAGAAGAGTTGATACTCAAAATCCTAAATATTTAACACAAGGTTTATATGGAAATCATCTTGCAATTTGGAACAGTCATGGTTGGTATTATGAGCAATCATTAGATAGGTGGGAATGGCAAAGAGCCCGTTTATTTCAAACAGTAGAAGATTTACTTCCAACATCAATTGTTTTACCTTATTTAGCCCCTATGTTAGAAAATGCTGGAGCTAATGTTTACATACCTAGAGAAAGAGATATTCAAAAAGATTTATTAGTTATTGATAATGATGGTGAAAGGAATGGATATTATGAAAAAGAAGGTGTTGTTGCTGGACCTTCTGGTTTTTTGAATAAAAAATTCTACAATCAGTCTGAAAACCCATTTCTTCTAGGTACATCAAGAAAAATTAAAGCGAGCCATAAAGAGAGTATTGCTTTTAGTTGGAAAACAGAAGGAAGGATAAATGGAAAATTTGCAGTTTATATCTCATACAAAAAGTTAGATGAACAGGCTGAAGATGCAAAGTATATTATCCATCATAAAAAACAAAAAACAACTTTTATTGTCAACCAATCAATGGGTTATGGTACTTGGGTTTATCTAGGTACTTTTGAATTTGATGGTAGTGATGGAGAAGGAGTGTATTTGTCTCAAAAATCTTCAAAATCAGGAGTTTATATTTCAGCAGATGCTGTAAGATTTGGAGGGGGAGTTGGAAATATTGTAAGAGGAGAAAAGAGTAGTGGTAGACCGAGATACATGGAAGCGGCGACTTATAATTTACAATATTCTGGCGTACCTGAACACGTATACTCTCCAAATGAAGGTGAAAATGACTATAAAGATGATTATCAATCAAGAGGTGAATGGGTCAATTGGATGAATGGAAATAAATTTGCTTTAAATCCTGATGTCGAAAATGAAGGGATAAATCTTCC
Source organism: Flammeovirga sp. AWQ4_249 (assembly GCF_056161045.1). Classification (NCBI taxonomy): domain Bacteria; kingdom Pseudomonadati; phylum Bacteroidota; class Cytophagia; order Cytophagales; family Flammeovirgaceae; genus Flammeovirga; species Flammeovirga sp. AWQ4_249. Next base: position 128,437 of record NZ_JBSWYJ010000005.1, on the reverse strand, counting down.
TATTGATTTGGCCATAGCTCTACATACTGATGCTGGTATTTCTGAAAGTGATACTACGATTGGAACATTGATGATCTATAGTACAACGAATATGAAGAAACAGGAAGTTTTTCCAAATGGTCAAAGTAGATTATCCAACAGAGATTTAGCAGACATTATTCAAACAGAAATAATTAAAGATATAAGAACCTTACATGATTCGACATGGAATAGAAGAGAGATGTGGGATAAAAGATATAGTGAAGCAGTATATCCCGAGGTGCCTACAGTATTGATTGAATTACTTTCTCACCAAAATTTTAAAGATATGTGGTATGGTCTCGATCCTTCATTTAGGTTTGATGTGGCTAGATCAATTTACAAAGGAATTTTAAAATATCAGGCTTCCCAAGAAAATAGAAAGTTTACCGTTCAACCTTTGGCTCCAGGATCATTCTTTTCATCTTTAAAAAATGGAAAAGCTTATTTATCATGGGTACCAACAGTAGATAAATTAGAAGAATCTGCAGAAGCTAAATATTACAAACTTTATACAAACATTAATAATCAAGGTTGGGATAATGGTAGAATAGTAAAAACAAATGAAATTTCAATACCAATTACTAAAGGTGATTTTTATAGTTTTAAAATAACGGCCTTAAATGAAGGAGGAGAAAGTTTTCCTTCAGAAATCTTATGTTTAAGTGATTTTGGTAACTCTCCAGTTTTGATTGTAAATGCATTTGACAGGACCGGACCACCCTCCAAAGTAATAAGTAATCAATACGCAGGCTTTACAAACCAAGATAATGGGGTAGCTGATAAAGTAAATCTATCTTTTACTGGACAACAATATGATTTTAATCCAAAATCTCCTTGGTTAGACGATGATGCACCTGGATTTGGAGGTAGTTATGGAAATAAAGAAGGAAAAGTAGTAATGGGTAATACTTTTGATTATCCAGAGATACATGGTCAGTCACTTTATTACTTAAAAAGATCCTTCATCTCTTGTAATAAAAATGCATTGGAGAGTAGAAAAGTAAAAATGAATGATTATGAAATTGTTGATATAATTTTTGGAGAACAAAGGTCTTATCATCAAAATAAAAAAAGAGGTAAGAAAGAATTTATTTTGTTTTCTGAAGCCCTTAAGGCTGAAATTAAAAACTACTTAAATAAAGGTGGGAAACTATTTTTGTCTGGTGCATATATAGGATCAGAGCTATTTTACCAAGAAGACGGAACTCCGAAAGGTAGAAAACATCCAGATGTACTTTTTGCAAAAAATACTTTGCATTTTATTGGAAGAACAGATCAAGCAGATGTAGTTGGTGATGTATTTAGTGTAAACAAACAATTTTCAGAATTCAATAATACCAAATATTCTAAATCTTATAATAATAACGTATATGTCGTAGAATCTCCTGATGCAATAGAACCAAGTGGAGATAATACAAGTCAAATATGCCGTTATACAAGTAATAATAAAGGAGCGGGTGTGATGTATAATGGTGAGAAATCTAAAATTATTATTACCGGATTTCCTTTTGAAACTATCCTTTCAGAGGATAAAAGAATTCTTTTAATGGAGCAATTCTTAGATTTTTTCACGGAATAATTTAATTAATTGTAAAAATATTGAAAATAATACACTTTCGAATTCTTAATAAATTGAAAATTAGTTAAGGTACTTAAATGTTTGTCTACCCTATGAAATAATCCACGTTATATAATTTGAAACTAAAGACATTTTATAAAGTCTTAGAACAACGCGAAAGGTTCTTTTCACTTTATAAACTATAACTGACAAACAAAAAATAAGTCTCAATATGATTGAGGCTTTTTTTTTGTTTTTTATATTTTATCATCAATCGAACAATTGTATCTTCACGTATATTTTAAACTCAATGAATAATATGGAGAAGATTCTGATTAAAAACGCTCAGATAGTAAATGAAGGTAAGGTTTTCACTTCTGATCTTAGAATAGTTGACGGTCGCATTGATAAAATTGCACCTTCTATTCAAGAAGAGGGGGAAAAAGTGATTGATGCATCTGGTAAATTTTTATTACCTGGTCTTATTGATGATCAAGTTCACTTTAGAGAGCCTGGTCTTACTCAAAAAGCAAATATAGAAACAGAATCAAGAGCTGCAGTATCAGGAGGGGTAACTTCATTTATGGAAATGCCAAATACAAAGCCTCCAACTGTTACAATTGAAAAGCTTGAAGAAAAATATGAGATTGCTTCTAGAACATCATTGGCTAACTATTCATTTTACATAGGAGCTTCCAATGATAATCTAGATGAAGTATTAAAAGCTGATCCTAGAAATGTGTGTGGAATTAAAGTTTTTATGGGCTCATCAACAGGTAACATGTTGGTCGATAATGAAGAAACTTTATCGAATTTATTTAAGCATGCTCAAATGATTATAGCATCACATTGTGAAGATGATCCAATGATTGCTGAGAATCTAGAGAAATATAAAGAAAAATATGGTGAAGATATTCCAATGGAATGTCATCCAGAAATTAGAAGTGCAGAGGCTTGTTATTCATCTTCATCCAAAGCAGTGGCATTAGCTAGAAAGCATGGAGCTAGACTTCATATTTTGCATATTTCAACTGCAAAAGAACTTGATTTATTTGATAATGATATTCCCTTAAAGGATAAAAAAATTACATCTGAAGCTTGTGTTCATCATATGTGGTTCTCTGATGAGGATTATAAAGAAAAAGGAGCGTTTATTAAATGGAATCCAGCTGTCAAAACAAAATTTGATGGTGATAGCATTTTACAAGGAGTTCTTGACGATAAAATTGATGTTATAGCAACTGATCATGCTCCTCATACAATTGAAGAAAAATCAAATAAATACCTTAATGCACCTTCTGGAGGTCCATTAGTTCAACATTCATTACAAGTTTTAATGGATTTTTATAAGCAAGGTAAAATGTCACTAGAAAAGATTGTAGAAAAAGCTTGTCATAATCCAGCTATTTTATTTGATGTTGAAGAAAGAGGTTATATAAAAGAAGGTTATTGGGCAGATATCGTACTTGTGGATCCAGATTCACCTCAGAAAGTAGAAAAGTCAAATATTAATTATAAGTGTGGTTGGTCTCCATTTGAAGGTCATACTTTTTCATCAACAATTACACATACAATTGTTTCAGGTCATTTGGCTTATGAGAATGGCAAATTTTATGAAGATCAAAAAGGAAAACGTCTATCTTTTACTCGATAGAGCTTGACTTAAATTATATAGAAGAGAGTAATTATAGTATTATTCTCTTTTTTATCTTTGATAATCAATAGGATGTAGAAAATTGTCTTTTTTTATATTTTTTCTTTAGAAAATTAAAAACAATTCATCTATATTTGCACAGCAAAAAAATGGCGATCGTAGCTCAGTTGGTTAGAGCATCGGTTTGTGGTTCCGAGGGCCGTGGGTTCGAATCCCATCGTTCGCCCATAAAGCTTCCAAGAAATTGGGAGCTTTTTTTGTTTCCAAATATTATTTCATGTAATGCATTAATCTAAGTTGATATTACTTATTATAATTTGTTTACAGAATAAAGTTTGGAGAATTCTTAATTTGTGATGTATATTTGCACAGCAAAAAAATGGCGATCGTAGCTCAGTTGGTTAGAGCATCGGTTTGTGGTTCCGAGGGCCGTGGGTTCGAATCCCATCGTTCGCCCATAAAGCTTCCAAGAAATTGGGAGCTTTTTTTGTTTCCAAATATTATTTCATGTAATGCATTAATCTAAGTTGATATTACTTATTATAATTTGTTTGCAGAATAAAGTTTGGAGAATTCTTAATTTGTGATGTATATTTGCATAGTAAAAAAATGGCGATCGTAGCTCAGTTGGTTAGAGCATCGGTTTGTGGTTCCGAGGGCCGTGGGTTCGAATCCCATCGTTCGCCCATAAAGCTTCCAAGAAATTGGGAGCTTTTTTTTATAAAAAAAGGCCTGTGATAGGCCTAATTTTTTAACTAGCAATTAGATGCTTATTGTCACTCATAATTATTGAAATATGAATTTCAACTTCATCAGATAAGTCCTCAATGTCCTCATACAAATCATCATCACTTTCTGATATATACCAAATAATCGAGATGATCTTATTTTTTTGAGTCCATTGCTTCAAATTTGCTAGGAGCTTATAAATACCTTTAGAAGAAGGAGTGTTAAAATAGCTAAGACCTAAATTCAATGAAAAAGTATCATTTTCGTTTAAATATAAGTCAATCCATTCATTAATTTCATCATATAAGTACAAAGCATTTTCGTGATATGACTCCCCAGAAATAATCCCTTTACCAGTATCAGCATCTAAAATTACTTGTGGTATTTGAATGTTCTGAGAAGAAGCGTTAATAGACAAGTTTTCCATATAGATAGTTATTAAGTTAGTCTTACAATCGGAATACACAATACAATGTTACCATTGTGTTAAGCAATGATAATGTAATTCATACACTTAACCAATTTTTTAGGAATAAATTTATAAGAAATATTAAGAATTGGTTAATTTTCTTCTTAAAATACCTAAACCAATACTGCCAATTGCTTCAATTGTTTCAATCTTTTTAAGATCAACACCTTCAGGTATTTGTGGATCAATTAAATATGAATTACAATGATTTGGTGTATGATAAATTAAGTTTGCAGCAGGGTATACTTGTAATGATGTTCCAACGACAATAAAAATATCACTTTCATTCGTAATACTAATTGCTTTTTCCATGAGTGGGACATCCTCACCAAACCAAACTATATTAGGTCGTAGTTGACTTCCTTTCTCACAAAGATCTCCAATATTTAAAATTGGTTGATCCATTTCGTAAACTAATGTTTCATCTGAAGTGCTTCTAGATTGAAATAATTGACCATGAAGATGTATAACATTTGTAGATCCTGCTTTTTCATGTAAGTTATCTACGTTTTGGGTGATGATTGTTACATCAAATTTTTTTTCTAAATCTGCTAGAATTTTATGTCCTTCATTTGGTTCAGCATGAATTGCAGTTTTTCTTCGCTCGTTATAAAAATCAAGAACTAATTTTGGATTCTTATCCCAACCAATAGGAGAGGCTACATCCATAATATCATGTCCTTCCCATAATCCATCGCTACCTCTAAATGTAGCGATTCCACTTTCAGCACTTATACCAGCACCTGTTAATACAGTAATTTTTTTCATAAAGTCTTAATTTCTATCTAAACGTAATAAAATAGACGTGGTTTTCTCAAATAAAGAAAGTAATATTGTCTGAACTTTTTAAAGAAAAAAATTATTTAACAATGAAAGCTTGGATTCAGGCATTTAGATTAAGAACACTTCCATTAGCACTGTCGAGTATTATATTGGGAAGTTTATTAGCCTACAAAGAACTAGAAGAGTATTTTAATTATGAAATAGTTGGCTTATGTGTTTTGACTACAATATTCTTACAAATACTATCAAATCTAGCAAATGATTATGGAGATACTGTAAATGGAGCAGATCATGAAGAACGTGAAGGTCCTTCAAGAGCAGTTCAAACAGGTGCGATCACATTAAAAGCTATGAAAATAGCTATTTTTATATTTAGTGGCTTATCACTTTTTTCTGGGCTTTATTTACTTTATATAAGTTTATCTACTTGGGAAGAATTTTTATACTTTTTAGGATTAGGTGTTCTTTCAATAATTGCTGCGATCACCTATACAGCAGGTAAAAAACCATATGGATATGCAGGTTTAGGTGACTTAAGTGTTTTTATCTTTTTTGGACTAGTAGGGGTAATGGGAAGTTTCTATTTACAAGTGAAAACATTAGATTTTCTTTTACTACTACCTTCAGCATCTTGTGGTCTTTTAGCGGTTGCTGTGCTTAATGTAAATAATATAAGAGATATTGAATCTGATATTAAAGCAGGCAAGAAATCTGTACCGGTTAGAATAGGGCGAAAATGGGCAGTGCTTTATCATTGGTTGTTATTATTTTCGGCAATGGGTTTTGCATTATTATATGTAACATATACCTATACATCACCTCTTCAATGGATTTTCATGTTAACATTTCCACTGTTAAGGAAAAATGGTTTGGCAGTAACTCACTTGAAAAAACCTTCTGAATTGGATCCTTATTTAAAACAAATGGCAATTACTTCATTGTTATTTTGTGTAGCATTTGGTGTCGGTCAAATCTTACCATTATATATTGATTTGAAATTTTAAATAAGGAAGTATTTAAATTAAAAAAGCGACTAAATCTATTCTTAAGATCTAGTCGCTTTTTGTTTTTAATATCAATTGAATTAATTTTTTACTCTGTTGATATCATATAATGGTTCGCCTTTATAGTTTTTATTTAATACTTGCTTACCATTGTAAAGTACTTTGATTTGATCAGCTTGTTTTACTGGATCTCTTGGCATAGGATCAGGTAAATCTGATCTCATACGAACTCTTTCAAGAAGTTCTTCCCTAGGAGGCATTTCATCAAATCTATTTTTAAACCCTGGTAAATACATATCAGGTTTTTTGATCTCACTTGGTGGTAAAATATTAGATTCAGAACGAGTATTATAAATAATATTTTCTACCTCATTATTTTCCATAAAATACAAAGTCATAGATTGACAGGAAGATTTATTTAATGCATGAACATATTTTTTATCTTCAGTCAAATTAAAGTAACGAGTCATGCCATTACCTTTTACGTCAACTTTATTTATTTGATTTTTCTCAAAATGAGCAATAATCTTTTTACCTTTTACTTGATTAAAGTTGCCAATTGTATCTTCAGAGATAATGAAACCATTTCTATTTAAATAAAGACGTTCTAAACCTTTCGATGTAATATCAGTCCTGATCGTCGTTGCTGTCATTTGAGATTTTTGAGCCCAAATTCGAGGGTCATCATAGAAATAAATCATTGAATCATTATAAAAATAGACTAATGAGTCACATCTTGATTTCATATCTTTAGACCACATCGATACATTATGGTAGGCATATAAAGTATTTTCTTGAGTGGTTGTATCATTGATCGAATGTAGAGTGTCAGCGGCTAAATAATACATATCCATCCAATTACCTTTAATAGGTTTAGACATTAATGCATCACCATAAGCAAAAGTAGATGAATCTTTATGGATAACAACATCAGCATAAATCATGGCTGTATCTTCCTTGCTAAAGAACACTACATTACCAAATGCCTTACTATCTCCAGTATCTTTATTTGTGTCAATTTTATCTCCAATTAAAATGTATTTATCATTCTCTACAACAGCAGATCCTTCAAAATGAACCATACCATTTGAGTTGTTATAAGTACCTGCATTGGCAACAACATCTCCATCTTTACTAGTAATAGTGGTTCTTGTATTAAAAGTAGAGATCTTAGTTTCTCTGTCATAAACTAATTTTTCAGTTTCTAAGTGTTGTAATTGAACAGAATCATCCATAACAACATCTTTAATGAAGATTAGCTCTTTCTTTTGTAGATAACCTTCTATAGAAGTTAAAACCATTGACTCTTGAACAACAGTACCACCAGTCAGATATTTAGCTTCTTTAGTTGCTGTATAATAATATAATTTGTCAGTCGTAAGTGTAACTTCTTCGTCTACAAGTTTTACTATTTTACCAGTAATTATTACTTCACCTTTTGTTTTTCTGTAGTCTAATTTGTCACCATAAATTTTAGTTTTCTTATCAACAACAATAACATTTCCAGTCGCCACTACATCTTCAGTTTTACTATTTTGTCGTGCTTCATCACAATAAATAGTTGTTGTTTGTTGTGTTAAAACTACTCTCTGTCCTGGTTTACTGTAGAAAACTCTATATCCGGGTATACCCTTAGAACTAGCAGCTCTGATTCTAACTCTATCTTGAGAAGGTGTCTGACCAAACGCTTGGAAACTGAGTAGAACAGAAATTAAAATAAAAATGCTAAAATTAATTTGTTTCTTCATTGTATTTTTACTGCTTATAAAATGTAATCACTAGATGTGAAGGGGAAATACTTCTACTAACTGTGATAACCTTTGTTTGTAGTCTTCTTTGATAAATACTACAAGAGTGCAAATTTATCCTTGTTGAGTCTAAAAACAATACTTAATTCACGTTTAATAGAAAAAAATCTGTAATTAATTTAATTCCAAGCCTTAATTTTAATTTTGAGAAGATTTTAAACTGTATATGTTAGACATTTATAAATCCTTAAATGACCAATTTTTAACTTTTCTTAATCGGTTGGATAAGGAAATAATCAATAGTAAAATTTTATTAGCATTTAGTGGGGGTGTAGATTCTGTAGCCTTAGCTTTATTTTTTATTCATAATAAAATTGATTTTTCAATAGCTCATATGAATTTTCAATTAAGAGGGGAGGAAAGTCTTAAGGATGAGGAATTTGTGAAAGAATTCGCTAAAAAGTATAATATTGATTGTTATACAAAAAAAGTAGATACAAACAATTTAGTCCAAACAACGGGAAAGTCAACGCAAATGATTGCTAGGGAGTTAAGATATGATTGGTTTGATGAATTAATTAATCAATCAAATTATAATTTTTTAGCAACTGCTCACCATCTTTCTGATCATGTTGAGACCATTATATTTAATTTGACAAAAGGTACAGGCATTGAAGGTTTACACGGAATTCTCCCAATTCGAGGTAATGTTATCCGCCCATTAAGGTTTATGAATAAAGAACAAATTGTACAGTTTGTTGAAGGATTGAATATAAAATGGCGAGAAGATCAGTCAAATAGTAGTACAAAATATGCAAGAAATAAAATTCGTCATAAGGTTATTCCATTATTAAAAGAGATTAATCCTTCTGTTGAAAAAGCTTTTGATCATACTTCTAAAATTCTAAAACAAATAGAATATTTATTTTTTAATGAACTTCAAAACTTCAATAATAAATATATAATTGAAGGTGATGATGAATCTTTAATTCGTTTAAAAGAGATCGGTCAGGATGAATTAATTCTACTCTATTATTATTTAAAACAGTTCGGGTTTGATTATTCATTGGTTGAAAACATATTCGGTAAAAAAGAACAACCTTCCTTAGAGTTTTCATCCAAAAAGAAGGAGTATACATTCCATACAACTCATAAAGAGGCAATTTTAATAAAAAATAAAGTAGTTGAAACTAATGAAAGTGAAATTATTCTTTTACCTGATGATAACTCAGCATCATTTAAAAACCATTCCTTCCTATTAAAAGAAAAAACGATTGCTTCTTTTGATGAATTAAAGTCGAATGATAGTGTATTGGTCCCCATTGACTATTTTCCTTTGAAAGTTAGAAATGTAAAAAAAGGAGATAAGATAAGGCCTTTTGGAATGAAAAAAGGGAAGAAGAAAGTTTTTGACTTATTACAAGATGAAGGTATACCTAAATATTTAAGAGAGGGTATTGTTGTTCTTTTGTCAAATGAGGATGAAATTTTAAATGTTTTTGGTATTAGAAATTCAGAAAGTTTGAGAATAACAAATTTTCCTTGCAAATTGATAGAGATTTCAATGATTAAGCCAGAATAACATCTTTTATGTTCAATATATTTAAGAAAACATATAACAGTGACGAAAGAAATCTCTTTGATTTTATGAGAAGGGGTATTCTATTTTCAAAACTAACAAATGATGAATTAGCTAAATTTGCTCCACATTTACATTTAAGACATTATACAAAAGGAGAAGTTATTTTTTTTAGAGATGATCCTAGCCAAGCTCTTTATTTGATATCAAGGGGAATCGTGACGCTCAATATTGATATTGAAGATAAGTTTGAAGATTTAGTACACCTAAAAGCAACAGAAACTTTTGGTGATAATGCTATTCTTGAAGGAACAAGTAGGCCGTATAATGCAGTTTGTTTCTCTGATCATGCCGATGTTTATGTTATTCCACAGGCAGTAATTCATAATATATTTGAAGAGAATAATAAAATCAAAGCAAAGATGATGACGAGTATGGCGGAGATATATGACAGATTTACAGGGCATTTGTTCCGTGCATACAAAGAATCTTTTGGTTTCTTTGACTTAGGAAGAGCATTTATGCCGTTTTAAGATGAACTTTATCACAAATAAAATATGACAAATGTCATATAATTTCGATGTTTTTTGTATTTTTGCGTCACAACTTCCGAGTTGATCTTTGTACCTAATCATAAATAAAGGTTAACTAAGATAATTATGAAAAGCGAAAATACAACAAACAACGAATCGTTTTATAGAAGATTTGGAGTGATTACAGTCTATGCTGTTTTCTTCCTTATTTTGGTAGGTGGAATTGTACGTAGTACTGGTTCAGGCATGGGTTGTCCAGATTGGCCACAATGTTTTGGAACATGGGTGCCCCCCACTGATGTAAGCCAACTTCCTGACGATTACAAAACTATTTTTGCCGTTCAAGGCAGAGAAATCGCAGATTTTTCTACTTTTAAAACATGGGTTGAATATGTCAATCGTTTAGTTGGTGTTTTAATTGGTTTTTTCATTTTTCTTACCTTAGTTTTTTCTTTATCCTATATAAAAAAAGATCCAATTGTAACCTGGTTCTCATTTTTAGCCTTCATTTTAGTAGGTTTCGAAGGATGGTTAGGTTCTAAAGTAGTAGCGACAGATTTACATCCTGTTTTAATCACTGCTCATATGTTAGTGGCTTTGATTATCGTCGGTATATTAATTTATGCTGTAGCAAGATCTAATAAGAAAGAGTTGACTTACAAAGACCCCGCTAATCTTCCAAGTATTAATAAATGGTTAGTAGGAATCTTGATTCTATCATTATTTCAAATTGTATTAGGAACTCAAGTAAGAGAATCAGTAGATATCGTTGCTAAAAGTTTTGACAATCAACAAAGAGAATTGTGGGTAGACCAATTAGGTAAAACATTTATTGTTCACAGGTCGTTCTCCATTTTAGTATTACTTCTTAATGTGATGTTTGTCAAGAAGATATTTAAGGAAACAGAAAATAATCACCCTTCAAGATATTGGTCGAAAGTTTTACTAGGCCTTTTTGGTATTGTAATACTTTCAGGAGCAATAATGGGACATTTTGCAATCCCAGCATTCTTACAACCAGTACATTTATTATTAGGATCTCTAATAGTAGGGTGCCAATTCTATATTGCATTATTGGTTAATCACACAAAAGTATTGCAATCCAATAATGTAAATAACAATAAGACACTCAAACAAGAACAAGCAACAGCATAATATGTTAGTAGCAGAGGCAAATAAGCAAGAACAGATCATTTCTCAAAGAAAGAGTAGGTTTAAAGACTTCTATGATTTATTGAAGGTTCGACTTACTGCAGTAGTTGTGTTTTCAGGTATTTTTGGATACTTATTAGGAACTGATAATGCATCAGCAATAGATATTATTGCTCTTGCGATAGGAAGTTTTCTAATTACTGGATCAGCTAACACTATAAATCAAATTCTTGAGAAGGAATATGATAAAATGATGAAAAGGACTATGAATCGTCCATTGCCATTAGGAATAATATCAAGAAAAGAAGCAGCAATTTATGCATTATGTTTAGCTGTTTTAGGTAGTGCAGTAATGTTTACATTTTTAAATGTTTATGCTACTTTGTTATCTATTTTATCATTGATATTATATGCCTTTGTATATACACCTCTTAAAAGAATTACTCCACTATCTGTTCTAGTAGGAGCATTTCCAGGTGGTTTCCCTCCAATGATTGGATGGGTTGCTGCAACAGGATTTATTGGGATAGAAGGATTGACTTTATTCTCATTACAATTTATGTGGCAATTCCCTCATTTTTGGGCTATTGCTTGGGTCGCAGATAAAGATTATAAAAAGGCAGGCTTTAAAATGCTGCCTTTCAATGGAGATAAAAATGTAAATACTGCTATTCAGATTTCTATTTACACTATGTTTCTTTTACCCATTGGATTTTTACCTAGTATTTATAATATGACAGGTGAAGTTTCAGGAGTAATTGCAGCATTAGCTGGTGCAGGATTCTTATTTCAAACATTTGGTTTAATCAAAAACAAAACTGATAAAGCCGCATTGAAGATTATGTTTACATCATTCATTTATCTTCCTATTGTTCAAATTGTATATTTAATTGATAAGCTTTAATAAACTATGTCAGTAGCAAATACTCCCCAACAGCAAGCAAGTATGCATCCAAAGAAATTTGCGATGTGGTTATTTATCGTGAGTGTAGTCATGATTTTCGCTGCATTTATTAGTGCGTACATTGTGAGGCAAGCAGAAGGTAATTGGTATGTTTTTGAATTGCCTAACATCTTGTACGCGAGTACAGCTGTTATTCTTTTAAGTAGTGGTACTTTACATTGGGCTTATTTAGGAGCAAAAAATGATAACCAAAAACAACTTAAAGGAGCTTTAATTTTAACAACGATTTTAGGTTGTGCATTCTTATTATTACAGCTTCAAGGTTGGGGTGATTTGGTAGATATGAATGTTTATTTTTCTGGTACACCAACAGCTGATGATCCATGGGCAGGAAATCCAGCAGGTTCATTTGTATATGTTTTTACGGGATTACATGGTCTTCACATTGTTAGTGGTGTGATCTATTTATTGATCATGTTAGTTGAAACATTAAGAAATAAAATCAATTCTTCTTCAATTGTAAGAATGGAGATGTGTGCTCATTATTGGCACTTCTTAGGGGTATTATGGGTTGTTATTTTTGCATTTTTGCTTTACAACTAAAAAAAGTGACAATCGTCATAAAAAAATAACACAAATGTCATAAAATAGTTGTTATTGTATAAAATTGACTATTTATTTGTGTTGAAAAATAAAATTCAAACAGACACTATAAAAAAACTCACAATTTTTTATGTCATCATCTACAACTTTGAAAAATCCCACAATTACTAAATGGGATGGTGGAGAAAGACCAATGAAAGCAACTTATGGAAAACTAATGATGTGGTTTTTCCTAGTTTCAGATGCTTTTACATTCGCGTCTTTATTAATTGCATATGGAGTAGTAAGGTATATGCACCCAGCTTACGAAGGCGCTTATTCGGCGTTTGAGTTCGCAACAAGTTCAGAAGACTTTTACTGGCCAATTCCAGAAAAGGTATTCAACGCTTTCCCTGGATTGCATGGAGTAGACGCTCCTTTGATGTTTGTAGGTTTAATGACATTCATCCTTATCCTATCTTCAGTGACTATGGTATTAGCCGTTGAAGCAGGAGAAAGAAAATCTAAAGCTGAAGTTGAAAAGTGGATGCTTTGGACTATCGTAGGAGGTGTGACTTTCCTTTCTTGTCAAGCTTGGGAATGGTCTCACTTTATTCACGGTACTGCAGAAGGTGTAATTAGAGATGGTGTTCAGATTTTCGGTGCAAACTTACACCAAAATCAATACGGTCCTCAATTATTCGCAAACTTCTTCTTCTTTATTACAGGTTTCCACGGTCTTCACGTAACAAGTGGTGTAATCCTAAATATTGTAATTTTCTACAATGTTGTAATGGGAACTTATGAAGAAAGAGGTACTTACGAAATGATCGAAAAAGGTGGTTTATACTGGCACTTTGTCGATTTAGTATGGGTATTCGTATTCACATTCTTCTACTTAGTGTAAGGAAATTTTTTTAGATTAATTCAAACTATTAAAGAAATAGAAATGGCACATTTTGATTCTTCAATGACACCAGAGCAGATCAAAGCGGCTAAAATGAAAACAGTTATTAAAGTAACTGCTATCTTAGCTATCGTGACGATCATTGAATTTATTTTTGCATTTGCATGGCCTGATGGTGCAAGTAGAACAGGGTTAAATATAATCTTTGTTGCTTTGACACTAGTAAAAGCAGGTTATATCATTTGGGAATTCATGCACTTAGGACATGAAACAAAACTTTTAAAGTTTGTGATTTTATTCCCATTGCTTTTCTTAGTTTGGTTACTTGTAGCCTTATTTGATGAAGCATCTGCAATAATAACATCAATCATTAACTGGTAATCAGTAAATTTGAATGTAATTATTGAAATATGGTTTGATTTCTAGTTTTTGTGAAATCAAACCATATTTAGTTTAAATAAACTTCGTAATGAGTAAACCTAATAATACAAAAAAGTGGGTATTCCTTTTTTTACTGATTGGAATTCCATTATTCATTTATTTCTTCCTTAAGGGATTTGGAACAAACGAGTATAAGCTAGAAACACCTCAAGAACTTCAAGTTTATAATTTGAAGTCTTTAAACTGTGAACCCAACTTAGTAGATGGTGTTCATAGAATTCCAAATTTTGAATTCTACAACCAAGACAGTGTACTTATCTCAAACAAAGATTTAAAAGGTAAAATCTATATTGCAGATTTCTTCTTTACTTCTTGTCCTGATATCTGTAAAGCTATGACTTCTGGATTATTAAGAGTACAAGAAAGATTCAAGAATAACGATCAAATTGAAATCTTATCATTCTCGATCGATCCAACTTATGACACTCCAAAGGTATTAAAGGAGTATGCTGATCGATATAAGATTAATACAAATAAATGGAATTTATTAACAGGAGATAAAAAAACAATCATGGACTTAGGTCAATGTGGTTTCTTTATTACAGCAACAGAACAAGCTTTAGGTCAAAAGACCTCTCTATCACATTCAGATAAATTAATCTTGGTTGATAAAGAAGGTAGAATCAGAGGATTTTACAGCGGAACAGACCAAGATGATGTAAAAAGGTTATTAACCGAAATTTCAATCTTATTGGAAGAAAAATAATGGAAACACTAACTAAAAAGAACGACAGATTACCATTTATCATTATTGGAATAGTATCAGTACTAATTCCAATCGTTGTCGCATTGCTACTGTTCATCCCTCAGACAGGTAAATTAGGTGATTTAGATGTATCTTTTTTACCACACTTAAATGCAGTAATTAATTTTACATGTGCAGTTGTATTGCTATTGGGAGCAATTTTCGCAAAACAAAGAAAAATTGAATTGCATAAATTAATGATGTACATTGCTTTTACATTAGGAGCAATATTCTTAGTTTCTTATGTAATATATCATTTTCAAGGTGGCCATACAGTATTTGGTGACTTGAATGGTGATGGTAACCTTTCCGATGCTGAGAAAGTAGAAGTGGGAAGTATGAGAATCGTTTACTTAGTAGTCTTATTATCTCATATTGTATTATCAGCTGTCGTCGTACCATTTGTTTTACTTGCTGTCTACTTTGGCATGACAAACAAATTAGAAAAACATAGAAAAATTGTAAAATGGACTTTCCCTATTTGGGAATACGTTGCAATTACTGGAGTTATCGTATACTTATTAATTAGTCCTTATTATGTATAAAAAAATCGTATTATTTATTCTAATTAATATTGTTGCTTTTCATGATTTATTTGCACAATGTGCAATGTGTAGAGCAACAGTAGGGAATAATATAAGTGATGGCGCAAGTGCTATCGGTGCCGGTCTTAATAATGGGATCTTATATTTAATGTCGATGCCTTATATAATAATCGCATCAATTGTTTACCTATGGTATAGGAATACAAAGAAACAGAAAAATTTAGCTGTTTAATACATTTTATTTTCCATTAAAAAACTTCAATAAGTTCGTCTTATTGAAGTTTTTTTTTGTAGTATTGAATAAACAATTTTTTAATTATATGTCCAACAAGCATTTTTTTAATAATCTATTTAGTGTAAGAAATAAATTAATCACTGGTATTGCATTCATGTGTATTTCAGTGTTGATTTTTTTATTAAATATTGAGTTTTATAGTGATGAAAAATATGATTCATTTGTACAGAATAGGTTGATTGATTTATCAAGAAATGCAGATGATGTAATTTATGAAGTGAAGCAAACTTTGAAGGTAGAAAATGAGGAAACAATCCATTTTAAATCTTTACTTTCAATTGGAAATGAACCAACATATATATTTAAAAAAGGAGAACTTGTTTATTGGTCAGATAATAATTTAAAATTACAATATATTGAAGATAAGCTATTTAATTATTTTGTTGAAGATGTAATTAAAAAAAGAGATTCTTATTTCTATGTTAGAAAATCAAATATTCTATTATATAATCAGGATTATGAGATTTTTGTAATTGTACCTTTAGTGATTAATTCAAATTATGAATCAGTAATCTTATCAGATTATGTAAATCAATCAATTTTTGGATCAAAAAAACACCCTAAGCTCGCTAAGTTTAAAGTCAATAAAGATTATAGAGATATAAAAACAAGATTGGATAAATATCTATTTTCAATTGATATCTCTACCAAAACGATTGTTGAATTTATTCCTTGGACTTACTTTTTAGTAACATCTATAATCGCAGTTTTCTTTCTTTTATCATCACTGAGTACTTTTATTACAAAACGAATTAAAGAAGGTAATTCTGTATTTGTAATGTTATCCGTATTCTTAATTGGAGTAGTCACATTGCATCAGATTGTATTAGATGTATTTAATAATCCAATGATTCGTGATGAGTATAAAATCTTAGAACCTATAAGTACCTCATTTCTTGCTTCATGGGATTCAATGGGTGTTATTCTTTTAGATTTTATATTTTGCTTGTTGATATTTAGATGGATATCTAAAAACTTTAGCCGACTATTTTCAATAAAATCAATTTTACTTTTAAATACTAAAATCAAAATAATTATAAGCATATTCATGATAATAGGATTCTTCTTTATCATGAATAGCTTTAAAAATGTATTTGTAAATATCTTAGAAGTAACACTCAATTATGAATTAGAATTAAGTTTATTCGAGATGAATACTTTAACACTCATCTCGCAGTTAGTGACACTTTTAGGATTTTTGATGATGGGTTTAATCGCTCACTTTTTCATGAGATTAATTTGTTGGTGGTTAGATTTTTATAGTAAATCAACCGCTTTATTAATTTCCATATTAGGTGTATTTACATTACAATTTTTTATACATCCTTTTGATCTAATAGTCATCAATATAGTGTCTATTTTTATTGGGGTGTCGTTAATGATTCAATCTCCTAATTATTTTTCTGGAGGAAAATTTCCGGCTATTATGTATTTAATTTCACATATTGTCATCTTTTCCATTATCGGTGCAATTGTAGTAGAAAGGGTACAAACAAAAAAGGATGAAAACTTCAAACAACGCTTTGCTTTAAAACTTATTGATAATGACGATTTTGTAAAAACTCTTCTGGAGAAGACTATTGTTCAAGTAAAAGAGGATAATAGTGTCATAGATGCGATGGCTTTTTTAAATAAACCCAATGGGATAGAGGCCTCTAAAAATATTAAAACTGAGTTGATTGAATGGCTAGGGAATAGGTTTGAGATTAGAGTGAATATGATCTATGACAATGGAGTCAATATTAGTAACGAAACACCTGCAAAGCAAATCATTACAGAATTTAGTGATGGATCTACTTCTCCAGTAAAAATAGGCCTAAATACAAAAATGGACCTTCAAAAGGGTACGTATAATTATCTTTGTAATATCCCAATTGTAGATCGTTTTGAGTATACTGATACTTTAGGATATTGCTTAATAGAATTATATCAAAAGTCGATCGGTGGAAAATATTTCAGATCTACTTTATTGGATGAAGATTATATTGTTGGAAATTCTCAGGAAGATTATTCTTATGCTATTTTCTTTAAAGATGAATTAATATTTAGTTCAGGTGATTATGACTATACAAATGACTTCTTGAAAAATTCATATAAAGAAGGTGAAATTGATTTACTTTCTAACATTGAATTTAATGGTTATGAGCACCTTTTGTTATCTAATGATAATAATCGAATTGTAGTTATTTCTTCTAAGGAGTTTACGTTTTTAAATTATTTCAAGGCTTTTTCTACTTATTTTACAATTTTGGTTTTTATAGTATTTATTATTTTTAATGTTACAAATTACCTTAAAAACCCATCTGAATACACAAGAAGTTTTTCAACAAAAGTACAAATCTATCTAAATCTCTCAATCTTCTTTCCCATATTTTTATTGGCAATTGTGATGGGTTCTGTAATGGTGACAACAACAAGAGTAGAAGTAGAAAGACAGTATCTTGAAAAAGCTCAAATTGTTGCCACCAATTTATTCCAAAATTATGATTTGAAACAAGGTCAATCAGAGACTGATAAAAAGAACCTAGATACTTTTATTGAAGAACTGTCTAACATTATGCAGGCAGATATTCGTTTTTATGATAAAGAGGGAAAATTAGAAACAGCTTCTGATAATGAAATTTTTAATGAAAATATTCTTTCGGATGAAATAAATCCCTTAGCGTATGTTGGCATTGTTGAGGATAAAAAGACTAGAATGGTTTTAAAAGAACAAATTGGTACTTTAGAATACAATACATCATACATTGGGGTAAAAGCATTTAATACAGGACAAGTGATGGGTATTGTAAGTATCCCATTTTTTAAATCATTGACAAGGTTGGATAACAGATCAATAGAAGTTATTACAACTATTATGATGATTTTTACAATCTTATTCTTGACCCTTTTACCGATTGTTCATTATGCTGCTCAAGGGTTATTATCTCCAATTAAACTTATTATACCAGAGTTAAATAGAATCACTTTAAGTAAGAAAAATGAACCCATTCAATATAATGCTCATGATGAATTTGGTCAACTTGTAGGTGAGTATAATAAGATGCTTGGTAAACTGGAAGAATCCAAGAAAGAATTAGAACAAAGTCAAAGAGAAAGTGCTTGGAGAGATGTAGCCAAACAAGTGGCACATGAGATAAAAAATCCATTGACTCCAATGAAATTATACTTGCAACAGTTAGAAAGGGTAGCGCAGACAAATAGTAACCCTAAGTTATTAAAAGCAACTAAGATGCTTATCAATCAGGTAGATACGTTGAGTGGAATTGTAACGTCATTTTCTTCTTTTGCTACAATGCCAGTGCCTAAGCGAGAAGTGTTTAATTTATCGAAAGTAATTCAACAAACAATTTTGTTACATTCAAGTAAATCTGACATTCAATTTTCAAATACAGATCATGGTTATGATGTGAATGTTGAAGGAGATGAAAAACTAACGGCAAGAATATTAAGTAATCTGATTTTAAATGGAATTCAAGCTGTTTCTACTGATAGAGAACCAAAAATAATTATTGACTTGTATGAAAATGGGGAAAAAGCCATCATTACTGTAATAGATAATGGAAAAGGTGTTCCTGAAGAAGTTCAGAATAAGATTTTTGTTCCTAATTTCACAACAAAAGAAACTGGTTCAGGAATTGGATTAGCTGTAGCAAAAAGAGGAATTGAACAAATGGGAGGTAGCATTTGGTTCGAAACTAAAGAAGGGGAAGGAACGTCTTTCTTTGTTGAATTTTTAATGGTCTAATTAAAAACTGACACTAATACCAGGACCAATCATCCAGAAAAAGGTATCTGCTTTTAGAAAATAACCAAATCCTATATAGAGTGGAAGAGACAATTTTCGACCTGGTTTTTGCAATGGGTGTACACTACCTAACGCAACAATACCTAAGTCTCTGTCTACATCTTCATTGTCACTCAAATTAAAGGCGTTTAAGGCAATAGAACCTACACCTATACGATATGGGCGTACTTTACCAATTGTCCCAGGCTTAAAAAATTTGAATTGTGCAATTGCTGAAATACTAATACCGCTGATTCCTGAAGAAATATCATCCTCATTAGACTTTTTTACAAGTAAACCAGCAGGGAATGATAATTCAACATCAAATTGAGATTTCCTTGCAGCATAAATTTCTATCTTTTTACTATAACCTTGTTCACTATACTTATCTTTTTGATGCGTAATATAGATCTCAAGTTTAGTCCAATCTGCAAATCGATGTGTTTTAATTCCTAAATATTTGTTCAACGTAATCAATGGGTCAGAACAATTATTTTTTTGATAATTATGGTATCTAGGAGAGGAACTTCCTGGACAAATGACAATATTTTCATCTTTTGCAATTTCAATTAATTGACCTGCAGGACCTATCACCCTCACATCAAGCGTAATATATTGTTTACCATATAATAGTCCATCATCAATCCAATCAGGATTAAATCGTAGAATAACATCCGTCATTGCCTTGTAATAGAAAATAGGCTTCTCTATTTCTGAAACAACTTTCGGAGAGTCTCCATAGTCTAAGGTAACAAAATCAAAATTTCTAGGTGTTTGTTTTTCTTTTACAGATAATGAATAACCTGTAAATTCATCACCATTAAAGATTTTAAGTTGTTTACGATTGATGTTAATAGGAATAGAAATCTGCATCGTTTGCATATCCTTTGTAATATTTACTGAGTCAATACTTAAATTCCTTAACCCATCAAACATGAACCTTGCATGCTGCATCTCTTTACCTTCAATCTTTATTGCTACAGTTTCACCTGGGTACACATCTAAACTATTTGACCAGTTTTTACCAGTGTGTAAGACCTGTACATTAGTAATCGTTGTCTTAGAAATGATATTGAAATTGGTAATGAAAACAGGTGTGTCTCCATCTTTAATATATAAATATCCATCTTGGAAATTATGGAAATCATATACTCTTAAGGCACACATTGTTCTGTTGTTACTAAGATTGTTTTTTGTATAAAGTTCAGCAACAAGTTTTCCTCCTTTTTCCTCTTGAGCTTCAATTCGATAGGTTTTATTCAATAAGAGTTTTCTATTTTGTTGGATTTGAATCTCAAGTCCGTCTTGTTTATGTTCCTCTTCATCATAAATGACTTCACTTTTATCTGTTGAAAGATACGTTAATCGTGGTTCTTTTACAGTGAATCTAAGATTTAAAGGAAGTGTCTCATATTGAGGTTGACCAAATAGAAAATTTGGTGCATAAGTTTCAAAGGCAATTTCAGTTGAAAAAGTTGTAATAGACTTTGGTAGAATACCCAAGAAAATTCTATTCTCTCTTTTAGAAACTCTCCAAGACATGTATTCTTGCTCATGCCATATATTATCTACTCTAATATTTTGGGGATGATTCGTTAAAATTTCATATTCCTTTTCTTCACCGATATATAATTCTCTTACTTCATTTCCTTTTTTATCAACTAACTCAATTTCAGTATTTGTGAATGGCATAAGTTGTTGTTCATAAGGAAGTTCTTTTCCATCAGCTGTCCATAAAGCAATAATTATTGAAGGCCTTAAAGTTGTCGTTGCTTTATTAAATTGGACTCTAAATTTATAGACGTTATCGTCAATAGGAAGTGGATAATCAATAACTTTTATTTCAGAAGTTGGAATAAGTTTTAGATCAACAATATTATCGTTGTTTTTTAGATAAACACGAACCTCAAAAACTTGGTCAATAGTATTAAAATGAAAAGGTAAAGTCTTCTCTGTTCTTCTTTTTTTATTTAAAAAAATGCCATGTGAACTCAAAGAAGTAATAGTAGTATCACTAATGATTTCGATATCTTTTAAATAAGAAGATACCTTTTGAGCATGCGAATTATGGCCAAAAAATAGAACAAATAGATAGAATAAAAGTAAATAAGTCTTTTGTGAGTTATTCATGCTTAATATTAATAAGCTTCAAATTTAAGAGATTGAAACATTAAATTCTAATATACAAAAAAGATTAACGGAGTATTTTAATAATTATGTAGAATGAAAAAATTAGATTAAATTTATTTAAATAATATAATAACTAACAACTATTCATCCCATATGGTAAAATCTTCAATTGATGAAATTAGAGAACGATTTGACAATGATGTTGAACGTTTTTCCAATATTGATACAGGTCAGGTATCTACTATAGATGCTCCTTTGAGTCTAGAATTAATAACTTCTGCTGCAAGATCGATTCGTCCAAAAGCTACAGAACTTCTTGATATTGGATGTGGAGCAGGAAACTTTACTATAAAGATGCTCAGTAAAATTCAGGATTTAAATTGTACTTTATCTGACTTGAGTGAACCTATGTTATCAAAAGCAGAAGAAAGAGTACGTCCTTTAACACTTGGTAATGTACAAACAATTAAGGGTGATATTAGAAATATCGAATTACCAGATAATCATTATGATATTATTTTGGCGGGAGCTGTATTACATCATTTAAGAGATGACTCAGATTGGGAAACAACTTTTAAAAAACTATTTTCTAAACTAAAAAATGGAGGTTGTTTGATGATTTCAGATCTTGTAACAGAAGAAAATAAGACTGTAAAAGAAATGATTTGGGAAAAATATGCAGATTATTTAATTGGTGTAGGTGGAAAAGAATATCAAGAAAATGTTTTTGCTTATATCGAAAAAGAAGACTCACCAAGATCTATACCTTATCAGTTAGAATTAATGAAGAAAGTTGGTTTCCAGCAAGTTGAAATCCTTCATAAAAACTTATGTTTTGGGGCTTTTTGTGGAATAAAATAGTAACATAGAATCAGAAGTCATTTTCATCAATTGATTCTTATCAGTTAAATAAAATAATCTAGTAATCAATTGATATTAGTGTTCAGATATAAATTATTTTTAGAAAAAGATAATAAACTAAACAATTGAAATGATAACAATTCATACATTAGACTTAAATTTTTTAGGGAATTCTGAAGCAATTGCTTCTTATTTAATTGAAACGAGTGAAGGACCCATTATTATCGAAACAGGTCCATATTCAACGTTTCATGTTATGGAATTACAATTGAAAAAACATGGCTACGTTCCTAGTGATATTAAACATGTTTTTATCACACATATACATTTAGATCATGCAGGAGCTGCTTGGAAATTTGCAGAATATGGAGCAATGATTTATCTTCACCCTTTCGGGGAGAGGCATATGGCTGATCCAAGTAAATTAATGGCTTCCGCAAAAATGATCTACAAGGAAGATATGGATCGTTTATGGGGAGATATGAAGTCTATTCCAACTAAACTTTTACATTCTACTGAACACGAAGAAGTAATAAAGATTGGTGATATTGAAGTGAAAGCTTGGCATACACCAGGGCATGCTAATCACCATATCGCTTGGCAAATCCAAGATAATCTATTTACAGGAGACGTGGCTGGAGTGAAAATTGAAAATGGTCCTGTAGTGGCACCATGTCCACCTCCAGATATTAATTTAGAGAAATGGCAAACTTCAATCGACCTAATTCGAAAAATATCTCCAACTAAATTATACTTAACTCACTTTGGAGTCGTTAATGATATAGAAAGTCAACTTATTGCACTTGAAAAAGATCTTTATCTAACTGCTGATTTAATAAAAAGTTACCTGGAAAAAGAATTATCCCAACCAGAAATGGAAGAACTTTTTATCAAACATGTTGATAAATCATTAAGGGCATTAAATTTGACAGAAACAATGTTGAAACAATACGATGCTGCTAACCCTCCATTCATGAGTGTAGCAGGTTTGATTCGATATTGGCAGAAGAAAAAATTGAACTAGAAACTTTTTTATTAGGATAAACATATAATGGAGATAATTTCGGGTCTTATTATTATTTTTTTAGCATGTATTGTTATTTGGAGAGCATGCGATGGTTTTGAAGATGCTTCTGGCTATTTAGGACGAAATTTGAAGGGAGGTGTAAAAGGTGCTACTATTGATGCAATAGGAAGTTCAATGCCAGAATTATTTACTACTTTTTTCTTCTTGGTACTTACTGGCGATGCAGCAGGCTTTGCTAGTGGTATTGGTACTACATCTGGTAGTGCAGTTTTTAATATTATGATTATTCCTGCTGCAGTTATTATTAGTGTAATTGTAGTAAATAGGAAAGTAGACTTTATTAATGTTAATCCTAAAGTGATTTTAAGAGATGGTATAGCTTTAATGTTGGCTATTCTTTGTTTAATCATTTTTGTCTCTGAAAAAACATTAGAATGGTATCACGGAGCCTTTCTTATGTCTTTATATTTGGTTTATGTGCTCTCATTATTCTTTATTAAAATGGATTCAGAAGGTGATGAACATGAAGATTATGAATATGAGGCAGGAGAAGGTGGAAGACTTCAAGCTCTTTTTAAGCTAGATTTATCTCACGCGATTCTAGGAAATAATGAAATGAACTCAACGAGAGCATGGATACTTTTAATTTTATCTACTTCAATAGTTGGTGCTTCATGTCATTTCTTAGTAACAGGATGTGAGCTTTTAGGTGAGGGATTAAATTGGAATACTTATGTTGTTGCATTAATATTTGCAGCTGCAGCTACTTCAGTTCCTGATACAATTATTTCTGTAAAGAGTGCAAATAATGGTGCTTATAATGATGCGATTTCGAATGCATTAGGTAGTAACATCTTCGATATCTGTTTTGCCTTAGGTATGCCTCTAACGATTTATACATTAGTTTATGACAAATCTATTGTAATGAGTGGAGGAGCCGATGAAATGAATTTTGTTGGCCAATTTAGAGTATTATTATTAGTCATGACTTTCTTAGCTACAATGATTTTTTATATTGGAGCGAAGAGAAAAAGACTTGGAGCAAAGAGTGGATATCTTTTAATGCTTTTATATGTCAGTTTCATTGTATATACATTAGGTTATACATATGATGCTGATTTTATAAAGGGTTTAAGTGAATGGTTAATTTCAGTAAATGATGTTTTAGTGAATTTGAGTCCATTCCATCAATAAGATTATAAAAAATTAATATATTTAAGGTCAGTTCCTCTTTAGGGCTGACCTTTTGTGTTTTTTAGAGAAAAGTCAACAATGAATCAAAATAGATTAGATCAATTATTTAATTTCTACAAAGAAGACCCTAATGACCCTTTTATCATTTATGGAATAGCAACGGAATATGCTTCAGTAGAGAATTGGGAAGAAGCCTTGAAATATTACACTATTTTGTTAAATGACCATGAAAAGTATACGGGTACTTACTATCATGCAGCATATGCTTTTGCAGAAAATGGTCAAGCAGAAAAAGCTGAAGAAACATATAAGAAAGGTTTAATAATCTGTCAGCAAGAAAAAGATTTTCATGCTTTTAAAGAACTGCAATCTGCATATACTAATTTTCAACTAGAAGATGACGATGAGTGGTAAAAATATTTTTTCACTAGCACAATTAAATAAAAGTATCAACAATTTAATTGTAGGTATTAATCGTTCTTTTTGGATAAAAGCTGAAATTGCCCAATTACAGATTAATGGAGGACATGCTTATTTAGAGTTAATCGAAAAAAAAGAGGATGTAATTATTGCTAAAAATAGAGCAACAATTTGGGCTTCTGAACTACAGATTTTTCAACATCGTTTAAAAAGTATTTTTTCTGATGTAATAAAAGTAGGAATCAACATTTTAGTAGAAGTCTCTATCCAATATCACCCTGTCTATGGTTTGTCTCTACAAATTGAAGATCTAGATGAAAGTTATAGTATTGGAGAATTTGAAAAAATCAGAAAAGAGAATATTGAAAAATTGAAAAATAATGGTGCTTTTGATCTTCAAAGTAAACTTCAATTGTCACTTGTCCCTCAAAAGATTGCAGTAATATCGTCAAAAAAAGCTGCAGGGTTTGAGGACTTTTTAGATCAATTAACTTCTAATGCACAAAGCTTTAAATTTAATGTAACTTTATTTTCAACTACCGTACAAGGAGAGAAAGCAAAAGCGAATTTGGTTAAAGCTATAGATCAGATTGATGAAAATGAATTTGACTGTATAGTAATAATTAGAGGTGGAGGAGCAAAATCTGATCTATTTGTATTTGATGATTATGACTTTTCATTAAAATTAGCACAAAAGAAATGCCCTGTTTTAACAGGTATTGGACATGAACGTGATGAGACCATTACAGATTTAGTTGCCTATTCTAAATTTAAAACACCAACAGCAGTAGCAAATTTCCTAATTGATCAATTGAATTATTTTAATGAAGATATTATCGATTTATTTGATAATATTAGAGATGATATTTACAGTGCTGTTAGAAATTATAAAAATGAATTAAGGTATTTTACTATAAAGACATTACCAACTTTCTCTAAAAAAGTAGAAGCAGAAAAATATAAATTGGATCGTCGCTTTTTCAAAATTGAGAACACCATAGTATCTAAGATTAAAAATGAAAAAAATAAGCTTAAACAATTAGATTTATCTGTAAAAAGAGTTTCCATGAAATCAAATCATAATCAAATCGATTATTTATGGAAATCCATTAAGAATTCTGTTAAGAACATCCAGAAAAAGGAAGAATTAAAAATTTCACTTTTTGAATCGAAAATTGTCACAAAAGACCCAGAAGAATTACTCTTAAAAGGATTTTCTATGACCTTAAAAGAAGGGAAACTAGTTGATCCAAATACATTAAATTCTGGAGATAGAATCCAAACCTATACTAAATCTGCAATTATTGAAAGTGTAGTTGATAAAGTTGAGGAAAAATTATAAAAATCCTTTTAACACGATTAACTTGCAATACAAAATTTTATCAAATGTCAGAAGAGAAAGAGAATATCACTTACGAATCAGCTTTAATGGAATTAGAAGCTATTCAAGAAAAGTTGAATGGTGAAGATTTACCAATAGATCAACTTTCTGTTTTAGCTAAAAGAGCAAAATTTTTAGTGAACTGGTGTAAAGGAAAACTCCATGATATTGATCAAGAGTTATCTGAAATCTTTATAGAAGAGCAATAATTTTAATGAAAGAAACATCAAATATACCTTATTTCATCTCTAAACGGCTTAGTCAGCATCGAAATAACTCTTTTACTAAGTTAATTTCTAAAATTGCTATTGGTAGCGTGGCTTTAGGAGTAGGTGCATTGATTTTGGCTTTTTCAATTTTTTATGGATTTAAAGAAGGTATTGAAGAAAAATTATTTCTTCATGTAGGACATTTAAATGTCGAAAAATTCACAATGAATAGGAGTAAGGAAGAACCTCCTGTGAACGTAAATAAATCTGTCCTTTATAATAAAAAAGATAGTTTACCTGGAGTGAAGAACGTATATACTTACGCACATAAATGGGGACTCTTAAAATCAAATGATGAAGTATCTGGTATCCTAATTAAGGGGCTATCAAAAGAATTCGATGTAAAGAGATGGGATTCTCAAATGGAGGAAGGAAAATTTCCTGAATTTGAAGTTAAACCTAGAGGAGCTAAAGAACTTGTAGTAAGCAAGGCTTTAGCCAATAAAATGCATCTAAAAGTAGGAGATGAGATTATTATTTATTTCATCCAACAACCTCCAAAAGCACGAAAAATGAAAGTCTCAGGTATTTATAATACTGGTTTAGAAGATTTTGATGAATTAGTAGCCTACGGAGATATTAATTTAGTACGTAGACTTAACAATTGGGGAGATTCTCTAGTTGGAGGTATGGAATTGATGCTTCAGAACTTTGATACAGTAGAACAAACAGCTGAATATTTAGATGATAATTATGTTGATGTACATCTGATAAGTAGAAGTGTAAAAGATAAATATGCTCATTTCTTTGATTGGTTTCAGATGTTATATAATAATGTTTGGATCTTTTTAATTGTAATAACTAGTGTAGCAATTTTCAATGTTATTTCAATCATGTTGATACTGATTATGGAGAGGACTTCAATGATTGGTACGTTTAAAGCACTTGGAGCTACTAATAATTTATTACAAAAAATATTTATCTATGATGGAATTAGAATGGCAGGAAAAGGGATGATTATCGGTAATGTAATTGCTATTGGATTTGGAGTAATTCAAAATTACTTTCAACTTATTCCTTTAGAAGCTTCGACCTATTATCTTGACTATGTGCCATTTAGTTTTCATTGGGATACAATATTTATTATTAATATTACTATAATTTTATTGACATCTTTAAGTCTTTTAATTCCTACTTCAATAGTATTAGGTATTTCACCAATTAAGTCTATAAAATTTAATTGATACATTATGTTTTTTTAAAGATCTATTTTTTTCAAAGAATAGAAATTTACTATAACTTTGTAGAGCAGATGATTATGAGGTAAAACTACCTCGAAATGCAACTCAATCATTTGCTACTAAAACCACTTTCGCCCGAGAGTGGTTTTTTTGCAGAAAAAAAGCTTGTATTTCTAAATTGAAATACAAGCTTTTTATTTATTAACTCTGCTTAAGATCAATAAAGTTGAGGGTAATTTGTTGGATCAACCTCAGACATAATTTCATAAGCAGCTTCAAATATATCCTCTGTATTTGGCTTAGAGAAATAATCTCCATCAGAAGCATAAGCAGGTCTATGTGCCATAGCTGAAATACAAACAGGGTTTGAATCTAAAAACTCGTAAGCTTTTTGTCCATCGATTACTTGTTGCATCATATATCCTGTGCCACCTCCTGGCATATCCTCATCAGCAAAAATAACACGATTTGTTTTCTTAATAGACTCTTTGATCATGCCAGTAGTATCGAAAGGAAGTAAACTTTGAACGTCGATAACTTCTACCTCAATGCCTAGTTTCGAAAGTTGTTCAGAAGCTTCCATTACTATTCTACACATTGAACCATAAGTGACAATGGTAAGATCTTGACCTTCTCTGATTACCTCTGGAATACCTAATGGAGTACATACCTCAGCAATATTTTCAGGCATTTTCTCTTTTAATCTATACCCATTCAAGCATTCTACGATTAAAGCAGGCTCATCAGATTTTAACATTGTATTGTAAAAGCCAGCTGCTCTTGTCATATTTCTTGGAACCAAAATATTGACACCTCTCATACTATGAATTAAAGCGGCCATAGGAGAACCAGAGTGCCATATTCCTTCAAGTCGGTGACCACGTGTACGAATAATTAAAGGAGCTTTTTGTCCACCTTTCGTTCTGTATTGTAAACAAGCTAAATCATCAGTCAAACCAGTGATTGCATAATAGATATAATCAAGGTATTGAATTTCGACAATTGGTCTTAGACCTCTTAAAGCAGCTCCTATACCTTGCCCTAAAATTGTAGTTTCACGAATACCTGTATCCGTAATTCTAATTTCACCGTATTTTTCTTGCAAACCGGCAAATGCTTGGTTAACATCACCAATTTTTCCTACATCTTCGCCTATAGCAAAAACATTAGGATTTGTTTCGAAAATTTTATCAAAACACGCTTGCATAATTTCACGGCCATCGACCATTGGAGAGTCAGCATTATATATTGGCTGAACTTCTTCCACATTAGGTGCAGCGAATTGAGATTCACTATAAAGGTGACTACTATATCTTTCATAGTTTTCACGTCTTTCTTTCTTTACCCATTCTTGCATATCTGTTTTGATAGGCAAGTTTGTATTTCTTAGTTCACGTAATGCTTTACGAACAATAGAAATAGCATCTTTTCGGATAGGATTGATTGTTTTTTTCAATTCCTTCGCAAGACGTAAAATTTCATTATTCTGAGGTAATGAACTTGTTGCTCTATTCATTAAGTCCATCGCTTCGTCATATTCTTTAGTCATACTAGACTTAAAGCTATCCCAAGCTGCTTTACGTTCCTTTTTTACTTTCTCTAAAGCTTCTTTTTCAAGAATCTCAATTTCACCTTCAGTAATAAAGTTATTTTCGATTGCCCATTCTTTCATCTTCTTAATGCAATCGTACTCTTGTTCCCACTTTAAACGGTCTTCCGATTTATATCTCTCGTGAGAACCGGAAGTAGAGTGACCTTGTGGTTGAGTAACATTTACAACATGAATCAAAGAAGGTACATGTTCTTTTCTCGCAATCTCAACAGCAGTTTTATAGGCTTGAACCAAAGCAGGGTAGTCCCATCCATCTACTGTGAATATTTCATAACCATTTGTTCCTTTTTTTCTTTGGAAACCTTTTAATGCCTCACTAACACTATTCTTGGTCATTTGGTATTCATTTGGAACTGAAATACCATAACCATCATCCCAAACAGCACAAACCATTGGTACTTGTAAAACACCTGCAGCATTGATTGACTCGAAGAAAGCACCCTCTGCACATGAAGCATTACCAATACTACCAAAAGTTACCTCGTTTCCATTTTTTGTGAATTTCTTAGCAAATTCATCATTTAATAATTCAGGATTATTTCTATATAATTTTGATGCATATGCCAAACCAACCATCCTTGGCATTTGTCCAGATGTTGTAGAAACATCTGCACTAGAATTTTTTTGATTGATTAAATCTTTCCAAGTACCATCATCATTGATACTTCTAGTAGAAAAATGAGAGTTCATACAGCGTCCAGCACTTGATGGTTCTGCTTTGACATCTGTATGTGCGTACAGTTGAGCGTAGAATTCTTGAATTGTTAGTTGGTTGATGGCAAACATAAATGTTTGATCTCTATAATAGCCAGAACGAAAATCGCCTTCTTGAAAGAATTTTGCCATTGCCAATTGAGCGACTTCTTTGCCATCACCGAAAATACCAAATTTGGCTTTTCCCATGAAAACTTCTTTTCGACCAATTAAACTTGCATGTCTACTTTCAATTGCTATCCTAAGATCATTTACTACTTCTTCTTTTGAAAAAGTATAATTTGATATTTGCTTCTTTGTCATCTTTTTTACCGGACGATATTTAGTTTCGTCTATTTTGATTCGATGCAAAAATAAGGAAAAAAGTGATGATTTAAACCTAAAATTCCTAAAGTGTAAAAAATACGTGAATTTTTTTTAAAAAAATGGTCAAATAACCTATTTCAACTCGTTCTTTTTTAATGAGTTAGTGAAATTTTCATATTTAACAAGTATAAATACTTACATCTAAATGAAGATAAAAGTCATCTTTTTCTATTTTTAATAAAACAATATTTTGAATAGAATATAAAAAAGCCATTAAAAACGAAGAATGTTTTTAATGGCTTTAAATATGATATTGACACGAATATTAGTTATCACCTAATAGTTCAATGTATCTAATATGTCTATCCATGATATTAGCAACATAATGAACAGGCTCTTTTCCACGTGCATATCCAAACTTTACAACCTCATCTTGATAGTATGTTTTATTACTTTTTAGAAGTAAATACTTTTCAACATTATCATTCCAAACTTGAGGATCATGATTGTATTTAGCGGCTAATTTTTGAGCATCTCTCACATGACCTTGACCTGTATTATAAGAAGCTAAAACGAATTTAATTCTCTCATTTGGATCTTCAATTTCTTTCCAATAATCATCTAGCCATTTTAAATATTTCGTCCCCGCTCTTATATTTTGTCGAGGATCTCTAGGATTATTCGCCCCATATGATTTTGCTGTAGCTGGCATTAATTGCATTAAACCAACAGCGCCAACCCATGATTTTGCATGTGGATCAAATTTGGACTCTTGATACACTAGAGAAGCAAGTAATAACCAATCCCAATCTAACGTCTGTGCTTGTTCTTTTATTAAATCATCATATTTTGATAAATAACCTCTATGATCTATACTATTAAAATACTTACTGTCAAAACGTTTAGATTGTGCTCTAGTATTTTTAAAATACTTATTATATATCACATAGAAATCAGTAGTATTTTTCATACTATCCAACCAATGACTTACTTTGTTTAATAATTTAGGAGATTGTTTACGTGTAGCCCAAGCAATTCTTTGGGGAAAACTAATCGGTGTTTCTATATCAATATCAGGGTAGTAGGTATTGTTTAACTTTGCGATATGTTCATCTGCCACAGTTAATGCAACAGTACGATCTGAAACTCTATGGATTAGTTCTTCAGTCCCAATATTTTTATCAACAATTTGAATATCTATGTCTTCACCGATCTCATTTTCGAGGTTTTTAAGGCGAAGATGATAGGGGGTATTTTCTCTAACGGAGACTTTCTTACCAGCCAGATCAATTACGTTTCGAATTAATTGTTGATCAGTTTTGTGTTTTGGAATGCTCCTCCAATTATCTGGTTTTCTTTGTACTAATACTTGTCTGATCTGAGCTAAAGGAGTTGTAAAACTAACTTTCTCTTGTCTATCCTTAGTAATTGCTAAGCCATATGCAATAATATCACCTTCACCTTTTAGTAAAGCTACTGCAAGACTATCAATATTTGTATATACTTTTACATGCAATTCTAGGCCTAAATCCTCTGCTAATTTCTGCAATAATTCATATTCGTAACCCATTGTTTGGCCTTTGTATAAGAAATAAGAAGTAGAACTGTAAGCTGTAAGTGCAACTAATTTACCATTACGTTTGATATCTTCTAGGTCTTTGTTACTATATGTCTCTTCAATAACTTCAGTCTCAATGATTTCTTGTTCAGTAGTAGTTCCTTGCTCGCTGCTTTTTTGAGCAGAACATGAAAACAAGCACACAATGAGTAATATTAAGTAGTGTAGATTATGTTTGATATGATTCATAAATCATTTGCTAGTTTATAAAAATTCAACTGTAAATATAGAAGAATAAAGGAAATAAATAGGAAGGTTTTACAATTTCTTAATCAATCTGGAAACCTATCACTAATACATCATCTGTCTGTTCTTCACTTTTTTTCCACGTGGCAAATGTATTTTCTATTCTATTATGTTGAATATCCATATTCATTAAATGATTTTCAAATAATGTATTTTTAAGTTTTTTTGGCATAAATTTCTTTAATTTTTCTCCTCCAAATTGATCTTGAAATCCATCACTATACATATAAAATCGCATTTCAGGAGTATATGGAAATTCATGTTTTGTAAATGGAATTGGCACCTGATCAGGATGAAACATACCAATAGGTTGACGATCTCCTTTAATACAATTCAACTCTTTTTGATCTACATAAATCAATGGATTTTTAGCTCCAGAAAATGAACAAATCTTCTCTTTCGTATCAAATACTGTCAAAGCCAAATCCATCCCATCTTTATTGCTAGTAGTATCTTGTTTTAATTTTTTTCTGATATTTTGATCTAGTTGATTTAAAATTTCTGCAGAATCAAAAATCTGTCTATTTATTACAATATTGGTTAAAGCTTCACTTCCTAATAAAGACATAAATGCACCAGGTACACCATGCCCAGTACAATCAACTGCTGCAATGACTGTATACCTTTCATTTTGATAAAACCAGTAAAAATCACCACTGACAATATCTCTGGGTTTAAAAAATATAAAACCATCTTTTACTATTTCAGTAAATCGATGAATTGAAGGTAAAAAACAACGTTGGATTTGTTTAGCATAATTGATACTTTCTAATATTGAATGATTCATCGATTCGATCTGTACATTCTTTTTCTTTTCTAATTCAACATAGGCATCTTCCAGTTTTTTATTACTGTCTTTCAACATGTCATTCATAACCGAGATCTCTTCAGAATTTTGTCTTACTTCTTCTTCAGCAGATATCAATTGACCATTTGTTTCGACCAGCTCATGCATTGTTCTTAATTGCTGATCGACAAAAAACTTTGATAAGAAAAAGAGCATGGATGAAATCATTGAAAAGTTCACCATCAATAACAAGTTGAATACTTGAAAACTTTTAAGGTTGTCTGGAGTTATGTGTTCAATATCATGATCAACAAGAATGACAATTCCCATCAGAAAAACAAAAATACATAACCAATAATAAAGTGATTTACCTCGATAAAATGCAAGTGTTGATGTGAGGGCAAATAAAGACCAAATCATAACAACTCCTGTTGATCTAGTACCCCCTAAAATGATTTGAAAAATGAAAGGAAGAAGAATAGAAAAGAATGTTTGAAGTGCTTTACAAGATCTTTTAAAGTTTTTTGTAGCCCATAAATATATATTGATGGTACTAAAGAAAACATAGCCAATAGGAATAATGCTAGCGTAAGTAAGATCAAAATATATCGATAAACCACCCCAAGTAGCTCCTCCAAATGTCATTAAAATTGAAAATAGGAGAAAGTTTCTATCAGATTCCTTTTGAGTGACTTCTTTGAATGTTAAAAGTGTTTTTTTTCTGATAGATTGTATATAAGGGTAATTTATTAAAGATATATTTAGTTTAAAGGGCATCTGTGCATTTTAATCTCTATATACCAAAAGGTTCCAATTTTAGTAAACAACTCTTGATAGATAGATATGTTCTATAAATGATGTTGTACATTTACATTTACTAGTGTAGACATCATATTATCATAACAGATTTTTTTACTACACTATTCTATAATTTCGTGTTTTTTTTCCTTAAAAGGTATCATTTATTAATATGTCACAAGAAAAATCTTTGAATACTCCATTAGTTGTGATTTCAGGTCCAACAGCAAGTGGGAAAACAAGTTTAGCAACAAATTTAGCGGCAAAGATTAATGGTGAAATAATCAGTGCAGATTCCAGACAAGTCTATAAACGAATGGATATTGGTACGGGTAAAGATTTAAATGAATATGTAATTGATGGAAAGAAAATACCCTATCATATGATTGATATTTGTGAACCTGGAGAAACGTTTAATGTATATCAGTTTCAGAAGGAATATACAAAAGCAATTGATGAAATTACCCAAAAGAAGCATGTTCCAATTTTGAGTGGAGGTACTGGATTGTATATTGAAGCTGTAACATTAGATGGTTATGAACATATATGGATTCCAAGAAATGAAGAATTAAGAGCTTCTCTTGAAGGAAAAACGGTAGAAGAGTTATCTTCCATTTATCATACTCTACTAACTGACCAAAAAAATCAAAGAGATATTGATCATAGAGAAAGATCTCTAATTAGAGCAATTGAAATACAAAATTTTATTCAAAGTAATAAATCATCAGAAGATCAACCGGTCGATATACCAAAAATGAAAACGTACAATTTTGTGATGTCTATCGATAAGGAAACGAGATGGAATAAGATTGAAAAAAGATTGGATGAAAGGTTCAAGGAAGGAATGATCGATGAGGTTCAAGAGCTATTGAAAGAAGTAGATACAGAGAAATTAAAAAGCTATGGCCTTGAATATAGACATATCACGGAGTATCTATTAAATGAAATTTCCTTCGATGACATGAAAGAAATTTTAAATGTATCTATTCGTAAGTTTTCGAAAAGACAAATGACTTGGTTTAGAAGAATGGAAAAGAAAACCCCTGTAGAATGGATCCCAGTAGAATGGGAGATGGAAAAAAAGATTGAGTTTGTGAGATCAAAGATTAATCTATAATAGATGCCTGCAACTACAGCTCATCCTATAGGAATAATACCATTTTTGAGATTTAAAAGATATTTCTCACCTTTAGCTTTAATAATTGGAAGTATTATTCCTGACTTTGAACATTTTTTGTTGTTACAGGAAAGTGACAAATTTGGACATACCATTTTCGGTATTTTTATATTTGATTTGCCATTAGGACTTTTTTTATATTTTTTATCTGTCTATATATTTTTCCCAGTTCTTCTTAAAATAACATCTATCAATACAAATTTCTCAATGAATGAATATTGGTATACTTTCCGTTCTATACTTTTATCATTATTGATTGGCATTATCATCCATATTGTTTTCGACAGTTTTACAAGTGAAAAAAGTGTATTAATGGATTATTTAAATTTTTTACATATCCCAATTAATGTGTTTGGATTGTATACAAAAAGCTTAAATAAAGTGATATGGCAAGTTATTTCATTATTTGGAACCATAGTTTGCAGTGTTCGATTAATACAATTTTTAAGCTTGATTTCTTTCAAGGTAAACTTTAAAAACTTAATTACATTTTTACTTGAGGTTTGGGCCTATTTTGTATTCATCTTCTTTTTTAGAATTTTCTATATGGAAATGCCAACTGTGATATGGATTTGGGGAATATCCATCGTTGGTTGTTTATTTTATGCATTCCTAATTACATCAGTTCGGTGGTATTTTTTTAATAATTAAACTAATTTTTGCTTACACTTTAAAGCCGTATTTTTTACAGATTTTCTATTATCATTTGAAAGACGATCTAAGTGAGGTATTAGCCAATCCTTTAAATGACCTTCTTTTTTGGCCCATTTCGTTAAAGTATTCATCGTCTGATTTAATACAATCCAATCTTTATGATATTCGAGATTATTTTTCATTATGATTAGTGCATCTTTATGTTGTAATGTGGTTAAATCTTTTTCAAGTAAATCAAATAATTGAGATAATGTCCATTGTGTAGAGGCTTGTTTTATTTTTGAAATTTCAAATAAAAAACGATCAATGTATGGAAAAAGAAGTTGTTTCTTTTCTTTAGCAATTCGTTTCATTGCATTGGACACTCTTAATCTTACAACTTCATCATTACTAAAATAACAGTTGAATAACTCATCAAATTTTGAAGGAGAGTCTAAAACTTCTTCTACTATTTCAACTGTATTCCCAAGTGAGTTAGGATGACCACCTTTTAACCTTGTTTCAAATTTATTCATAAAAAAACTTATCAATACAAATTTTACTTGCATTGATAAGTTACTTAATTATCAATTTTTATCTCTTGATAAGATCAAAAAATGTTACGAAGGAATTGAAAAATTATTTCACCATTAATCTTTTATGGACTTTCTGTTGGCCATAAACGATAGATACGATATATAACCCAGCATCATAATTATTAATTTGAAGACCGTCTTTAATAATGTTTTTATCAGACGAACTAAATACTAATTGACCATTAGTACTATGAATCTCTAATTGGAAAGATTGGTTGATATTGGTATCTAAAACTTCTAAATTAAAGCGATCATAATTCCCAAGGACATTTGGATATAACTTAATATTTTGTGCTAAGCTTTGATTTTGATTCGCTAGTAAAGGTCCAAAGATTTCATAACTTCCATCAAAATCTACCTGAACAAGTCTGAAATATGTATTTTGTTTCAATGTACCACAATTGAAATTGTATTTAATTGTAGTGTTTGAATTACCTGCAGCGTCTACTTTACCAATAGCATTCCAAGTAAGATTGTCAACTGAGGATTCAATGGTAAAATGAGAGGCATTTTGTTCAGATGTAGTATTCCATTCTAGGATAAAATTATCATTATCAAAGTTACCAGTAAAAGAAACTAACTCAACGGGTAAATCTGTACCTGTAAAACTTGACATATCTATGTTACCTTTATTATATGTTCCACTTACATCAAAGGTTCCATTACCAGTAAAACTTATTCCACCACCTTCACTTGCCTGATAGGTATAATTAAAAGTACCTGGTAAACTAGTAGTATTTAAATCACCGGTAACATCTAATGTACCATTTAACACAATATCAAATCGATTACTCCAATAAACATCACCAACTATATTGAGTGTAGCACCACTAGAAATTTCTAATCTGATATTGGAAAAAAAGATGGAATTACCAGTAATTGTATGAGTGCCTGAGGTGACTGATATGGTTCTTTGTATATTGGCATCATCATCAGAAACAAAAGCAAGTTTTTTACCTGTTCCATCTAAATCAGATGTTATTGATTCGTTTCCTGTAAATTTATTAACATTAGTTACTACACCAGTATATTCTATATCACTCACTGTAACTTGAGCATAAGTAGCATGAGAAATAAGAATTACTGCCAGTAAATTGACATAATACTTAATCATAATATTTTATTTTGTACCGTAACATTAATTAGTCAATCGGATAGACGTTGGTACAAATAGATTAATTCATATTACATCATGCATTCTTCAATAAATGCTATGAAAATCAATAATTATCACATATTATTTCTAATAATAACACCTTCCAAATAAAAAAGAGCTAGATAAATCTATGATCTATCTAGCTCTTTTTATAATGAATATTTTAAATTCTAATGTAAGCTACAACCACATTTAGGAACTGTAAATCCTTGTGAAGCTTCATGCCATGGGAAAGAAGCATTATAGCTTTCTTCTTCCCAATAGAATTTATGACGCTTTTCACCATTGACAGGATTCATTGTTGCAGCATCGTATAATTCACCGTTGATCATGACTTTATCGATAAACTCAGAGTTATGAATATCCTCTAATGGGTTTTTATCCAAGATGATTAAGTCCGCTAATTTCCCTTCTTCTAATGAACCAACATCACCATCTAATCCTAAGTAATGAGCACCATTATAGGTTGCTGAACGAATAGCTTCTAAAGGAGACATTCCACCTTGTGCTAACATCCAAAGTTCCCAGTGTGCACCAATACCTTGAATTTGACCATGTGCACCAAGATTCACTTTTACACCTTTATCAGATAACATTTTTGCTGATTCTGAAGTGGCAATGTGACCAATCTTATATTCACTTTCAGGAACCATTGTTCTATGTCTTGAACGGCTATCGATAATTGCTCTAGGAGTGAAGTTTAATAATCTTTCTTTTTCCCAAACATTTGTATGTTGGTACCAATAATATTCGCCGTTAATACCACCATAGTTAACAATCAAAGTAGGAGTGTAGCCCACTTCAGTTTTCGCCCAAAGATTTTGAACATCATTGAAAACAGGAGTGATTGGAATATTATGTTCTACACCTGTATGACCATCTAAAATCATTGTCATGTTATGGTAGAAAGTAGAACCACCTTCAGGAACCACCATGATTTCCTCTTCTTCAGCAGCTTTGATGACTTGTTGTCTTTGCTCACGTCTTGGTTGATTGTAAGACTTTACAGAGATAGCACCCCAAGCTTTTGTTCTTCTAATGGCAGAACGAGCATCTTCTAATGAATTGATATTGGCTTTGAAATCACCATCTGCTCCATATAATATAACACCTGTAGAGTAAATTCTTGGTCCAATCATAGCACCTGTTCTCACCATTTCCGATTGGTTGAAAACCATTTCAGAATTAGCAGAAGGGTCATGAGTAGTGGTTACACCATACGCAAGGTTGGCAAAATAAGGCCAGTTTTGTTGAGCACTCATTCCTAAACGGAAAGCACCTAAATGGGCGTGAGCATCCACAATACCCGGCATAATTGTTTTTCCTTGACAATCGATTACTTTAGCATCAGATGGTACTTTAACTTCAGTTCCAATGGCAACAATTCTATTTTCTTTAATAAGAATAGTCGCATTTTCTAAAACTTCATCTTTAGCATTTACAGTAATTACTCTTGCATTTGTTAAAGCATAAGTTGAAGTAGGCTTAGCACTTTCAAGTTCTAAATCAATTGAAATTCCTTCAGATTTAGGATTAACTGCTTCTTCTTTTCCTCCTTCTACAAATGAGAAGGTTTCTTGAAGTGAAGTAGAGAAATATTCATTTCCTAAAGACCAATGTAATTGCTGACTATCACCTGACCAATGGATGTTATACCCAGCATCTTTAGCTACCTGTGCTACAGGTATTGCTTTTGTTCCTGAAGATAAATCAATAGGTTTCCCTGCCATTGGCATAGGAATGATGTATACTTTAAATAGTTCTGTAAAAGCAATCCATTTATTATCTGGAGAAGGAACAAATTGATTGGTATATTTTGTAGTGAAATGTGTACGCTTATCTTGACCATTAAGATCTACACTTTTGAAAGCTTTCTTTAAGCTACCAAAGAAGAATCCACCCGTTTGATAGAAAATACGATCACCTTTAGCATTGAATTTAGGGAAGTCACCTTCTTCAATCACACGTTTTAAGGTTTTGACATCATTGATATTTACGGTATAAATACCTGTTTCCTTTGTATAAGCATATCCTTGTTGATTGTTGCCACTTTCTTTTATAAAAACAATTGTTTCATTGTCTTTAGAGAATTGAGGCTTACGGTACATTCCTTTTGGAAGCGAAAGAGTTGTCGGTGTAAATTTCTTTGCTGATAGATCAACAATATGGATCTGCCCTTTTAAGCTATCCGACCAAGTAACATACACCATTTTACTTCCATCAGGAGAGATGTTCGGTTCATATTCAAAAGCATCAGTTTGAGATGTTATACGAACAGGCTTTCCTTTTGGTAATTTCTTCTCATATAAATACCCTGCAGCATGGAAATAGATTTTCTTTCCATCTGTAGAAGTAATGACATTTCTTAATGCTTTCGCTGTAAAAGTATCAGGAGCTACTTCATGTTTGAAACGCAATGAAGCCGTGAACTCTTGATGAATGTTTGCCTTAAAAGGAATGATTTCTCCTTTACCAGTAGCTACATCTACTTTCCAAATTTGACCACCTTTACCCCAAAGAACAATGTATTTATCATCAGGAGTCCAAGCGTATTTAGTAGAAGGGCCAAAGATTGCCCACGCTTCTTGTTGATCTTTTTCTAATTGATCAAACAAGGGACGTTGGCTGTTCATTTCAAAATCATGTAGGTATAAAACCGACTTATCACGTACTCTACGAATAAAAGAAAGTTTCTTTCCATCATGTGAAGGAACAGGACCAATTGCACCACCAGGACCACTGACTACAGTCTTAATTTCACCATTGATTCTATTATAAGATTTAATGACATAAATTTGACTGTTCGGATCTTTGTTGTATTGGAAGAAACCACCTGGGTATACGTCTTCAACATAATACATAAATTTACCATCCGAAGAAACAACAGGTTGATTGATATCTTGTTGCTCATTCTTACGAGGAACTAATTCTATACCTTCACCACCAGAAATGTGATACATCCATAATGCACCAGCACCTAATGAACGTGTGAAAGTATAGTGCTTACGTGCAATAATATACTGTCCATCTTCACTCCAAGTAGGGTTATTTGTCAAACGGAATTTCTCTTTTGTGACTTGTTTAGGATTATCAGCGTTGCTGTCCATTACCCAAATATTGTCACCACCACCCGCATCAGAAGTGAAAGCAATTTTTTTACCATCAGGAGAATACTTTGGTTGTGTTTCCCAAGCTAATCCACCACGAAGTAATTTTGCATCTCCACCTGTAATCGGCATCGTATAGATATCACCCAAAAGATCGAAAACAATAGTTTTACCATCAGGGCTGATATCAAGGTTCATCCAAGTGCCTTCTTCCGTTTCGAAGTCTACACTTTTGGTTTCTCTTTGAGGATTTGTGACATCCCATTTGTCCTCCTTTTTATCTTGAGCAAAAGTCGTCAAGGACAGGAGTAAAATTAAAAAATTAGTTGTTAGAAGTTTTCTCATTTATATAGAATTAATTGAATGGTTTTTTGTGGGAGAAATGAAGAACGTGGTTAGTAATTTCGTTCTTCATTTTTAACTTTTCATTCTTC
The DNA here is from genome assembly GCF_056161045.1 of Flammeovirga sp. AWQ4_249. Classification (NCBI taxonomy): domain Bacteria; kingdom Pseudomonadati; phylum Bacteroidota; class Cytophagia; order Cytophagales; family Flammeovirgaceae; genus Flammeovirga; species Flammeovirga sp. AWQ4_249. The sequence goes on along the minus strand of NZ_JBSWYJ010000005.1, from coordinate 87,354 downwards.
ATTAACTAAGCTCCGAAAGCTCAGTATTAAATCCTCCACTTAGTATAGGGAATCTACACCAAGTTTTAGGATCAAGGTTTTTATCATCTAGATGGAATGATGGAGCATAACGTTCACGCTTCCATTGGTTGCGGCTCCATAATCTAAAGAATTTTGTGATCCACTGATGTACAGTTTCTCTGCTTGCTTCAGGGTGATTGGCTTGAACGAAAAGAAGACATTCTTGAGGTGATTTTTTATCACGAATAGCTAATTTTTCAATTTCTTCCAATACATCATAAGGCATTAAATCTGCTTCATCCGTTTGTTTTGAATCTGCAGGACGAAGTTCAGCTGTCGGTTGTTGTTCATTGACGAATGATAGGGCAGGGATATTCCATTTTCCATCTAACCCGTCATGTTCCATCCAACGTAACCAACTTCTTAAGTAATTTTTATCAATACCAGCGATAGGGCTTAAACCTCCACTTGTATCACCATCCATTGTCGCATAACCAACGGCAGCTTCAGAACGGTTGGACGTAGAAAGGAGTAAGGCACCATTGATATTGGCAAGCATCCAAACCGAAGGAGCACGTACTCTGGCTTGTATATTTTGTAATGTAATATCGTCTTGTTCCCAAGTCAGCTTTCTTTCAATGGCCGTTTCTATAGCATTTAGATAACCTTTGAACATAGGATTAACATCTACATTATAGAAAGTTGCACCCACAGCTTCTGCTAATGATTTGGCGGCATTGAAAGTGACATCACCACTATTTTCAGTAGGTTGGTAAGCTGTTGTCAAAATCTCATGACAGATTTCTTTTATCGACTTACATTCTTTTAGAACAGTGAAATACCCTAACTTTTCTTTAAACCCTTTCAATCCTAAATCTTCTACACCCATTTCAATCATCAAATGAATAAGAGTAACAATGGCAGAAGAATCAGCACCTCCAGAAAGGGAAACGACGAATCCTTTAGAAAAGCTTTTACGCATATAATCAAACAGACCTAAGGCAACTGCTCTTCCAAATTCTTCTTCTTTTATATATTTTGAATGTTCCCAACTTGCTTCACTAGGAGCATGTTTTTCAGGTGTCGTTTGAGGAATTGTGAAATCAGATTCAATAACCTTAATATCAGAAGTTCCTGTATTTGAAGTATGACTTTGAATTTGAGCTAATCGAGCAATGTCTAAATCAAAAGTAGCCGTAGTGACTTTACAGTTTTTGAAAGAAAAACGCTTACTAATCGCTAATAGATTCCCTGATAAAGCAATCATTACACCACCATCATAAATGGCTCTTCCTGACTCATTACCTAAAAGGTTGGCATAGATATAACCTACACCATAAGCTCTTGATCCTTCTAAAACAAAACGCTTACGAACATCTAATTTATCAAAAGCAAAATGACTCGCAGAAGGATTCAAAATAATATCTACTCCATTTTGATATAAAGAACGACCTGGGCGATTGGCGACCCATGCATCTTCACATATTTCAAACCCGATACGAACGCCATTGACATCAAAAAGCAGATCACCAATTGGGAAAGAAGAAGCACCTAAAGTCGCTTCATATTCTTTACCTAATTTGATTTCTGAAACTTCACCACCTTCCCAAGGAGTAAACCATCTTGGTTCATAATGAATGCCATTTCCTGCTAAATGTTTCTTAGCAACAAACCCCAAAATCTTTTGATCTGCGATTAAAGCAACCGTATTATATAGTTTATTTTTATGACGTAAAGGTAGGCCAACAGAAACCACTAAGTCTTTCGTATGTGGTAAAAGGTCACCTAATAGTTTTAATGATTGTTGTTCTGTATTGGGAGAGTAAAAGGCATCTTCACAACCATATCCAGAAAGACATAATTCAGGAAGACATAAAATACCTACATTATCTTCTTTTGCAGTATTTATAGCCTGTAATATATTCTGAAAGTTGTTGTTCCAATCCAATGGAGTCTGATTCAATTCAGCACCACCAACTTTATATAAATTCATCATAAATTTTTCGTAATTCTTATTTCTGCAAATGTACGATTTATTTGGATGAATTATTAATATCAACTACTTTGAAAGTGATTAAAACTCGATCAAGCAAACAATGGGATTAATACTAACTGCAATAGTTATTACTATGCCACTGTTCGTTGTGTTAAGCCGTAGGCGTCACTACGAACCATATAATTGTATAAGTTTGAAACTTATAACAATTATAATATGGAGAGTTATAAGTCGAAGACTAAAACAATATGCAAGTTCTCAGTGACGCCTATCGGCTTAACACTAAGAACAGAACGGGTTTATAGATACAATCCACCTGCTGTTAATGTAAAAGAGCGTAAAACCGAATTAAAATATAAATTTCCAGAAAAAAAATAAAAATTATTAGAGATTGTTACGGTTTATTTTGTAGATATTTTTAACCAAGGCTAAGAATTCAAAAGCTTTATAGTTATAAACCGTGATAAAGTCTATTGTATAGGATAAATTTAGAAATATTATGAAAAATATAATTATATTTCAACTAATCTCAATGTTGTTTGTTATTAGTTGTGTTCATGAATCAAAAGACAGTAATAGAAATGCAATAAATATCAATAGATATATAAATCCGATGTATAATAAAATTTCAAACATAGTTGACACATTGGGTGTTGAAAATATTAATACGTATTTTGATTTATCTAAATATATAAATGACCCTAATTATTTTAATAAATATCCTAAACTATCAGAAGAAGAAATTAATACCCTTAACCTTTTAAAACTTAAAGATGAGAATCACTATTACTGTTATTTCTCAACATTAGAAACAAATTCTGATTCATTAATTGCATTTACGGTAATAAAAAATACATTTAAACATAAAAATTCAATTCATCAAATTTTGTTTATACTTAATAAGCATAATGATATAGTAACTAATTTAGAACTTAGTGCTTTTGGAGCCGACTTTTTATGGTCTCTCCAAAAATCGTCTATATTGAATTTGGATTCAACTTTAGAAATATCACAAACTGAGATCCTAGAATCTGAAAAAATGAAAAATGGAAAAGATTTTATAGAACAGGAAATAACAAAAGACTATTATAAATATAAAATGAGTAAAGATTTTTCATTCACTCTGTTAGAAGAAAAAGCTGATACTATTTTTAAATCTAATTAAATGGGGTTCATCACCCCACTGTTCGAAGGTACTGTCTTAAAAGTCAAGTAACTTCATATAATTTTTCTAAGATTATCTAAAACGTTTCGCTACCGCGGGTTCCTCAAATTTTCATTGCAAAATTGCAACAGTAAAGTGCTGGCAATTTTACCATGATAAATTTCGAGGGATATAATATATATTTTTATTATCTTCAAAGATATAGGGAAGTTTATTAATAAACTATCTCGTGTAGCCATTCATGCATAATGTTTGGCTACTTCTTTTTTAATACTTTTTTCATTCCAATTATATTTTTCATCGTAAAATTCTTCTTTCTTCCACAAGGCAAACATTATTCTTAAAATCCTAGCTTGTAAGGCAACATATCCTTTCATTTTAATAGCCGTTTTATCAAGTATTCTACCATACAAACATGGAAAGCTTCCAACTTCATATCTTATTACATTTAAGGCAGGAAAGTGTAAAGCCCTTCGAATATGAGCATTACCTTTTTTTGTGATTTTTGTTTTTCCGATTCTTTGCCCTGACTGGTTTTCTTTTATATCATAACCTGCATAACTAATAAGTTGCTTAGCATTTCTTACTTGTGCAAAACCATCTGTTTCTGCTACTACAACTGCTGCTGTTTTTTCTCCAACTCCTTTTATAGAGGTTAAGTATTCTATTTTTTGCCTTAAAACAGGATCTACATCAATACATTTAGATATCATCTTTTCTGCATTTAGAATCTGTTTGTCGATTTCTTTCATTGTTTTTTTAATACTCCTTGTTACTTCTTTAGAAGAGTAAATAGAAGTATTTGCTTGCTCAAGTTGTCCTCTTAAAGCATTTTTAATTGACTGTAGATCTTCAAGGTGTCTTGTTATTGATCGTAATTCATATAATTGTTTTGAAATAGGAGCCCATATAGTTAAAGGCTGAGTAGCTCCCATTATCGCTAGTCCTTTGGCATCGATTTTATCATTTTTGGATTTATTTCCGATACTTTGAAAATAAGCTTTTGCTCTGTTCGCTAATACAATATGAACAAATAGATCTCTTTCATATAAAAACCAAGAAAGTTGTTCATGATAAACACCTGTTGCTTCCATTATAAAACTAACTGGTAGTTCTTCTTTTGTGTGTTTATCAACCCATTTGAGAAATAGATTGAATCCAGACTTTTTATTCTCAAAAGTTCTACTTCCCTTGACTTTAATACCCTGTTCATTGGTAACTATAACAAATGAAACTTTAAAATCTGATTTTGAAATATCAATGCCAACACTGTACTTTTTATTCATAGTTTTATTGTTTTGGATTGAAGAAAATTTGGATTCTCTTTTAACACTTTTACTCATAAGATACAGTATAGATCTACTATGAGACTTCCTTGGGTACTGTTCTAGCTCGAAAAGAGAAACAAGAAAGTCAGTTCCTACGAAACGATATTATTAGTATTTTATCTCTAATATATCTAGTATTATAGTAATACTTTTCTTGTCCCAAATATTATAATATTCAATTTATGAAAATTGTATTATTTCTTATGTGTGTAAAGATATGAGTATCAAGCCGATAGGCGTTACTACGAATTATACAATTATAATGTAAAGAGTTATAAGTTGAAGACTAAAACAATATGTAAGTTCTCAGTGACGCCTACGGCTTAACACTAAGAACAGGAAAGAAGAGCTAGAATCATTGAAATCATTAAGAAAATCTCATTTTTAAAAACACAAAACCCTGCCAGCATCGCCAACAGGGTTTCTTGATTTTAAATGAAACGAATTGTTATTATCTTTCAAGTTGAACTTCAATAGAGCTACCTTCTTTCAGTTCGGCACTTCCTCTAAATAGGATAGTGTCGCCTTCTTGAAGATCTCCAAAGATTTCAACTTTTTTACCAGAAGTAATTCCTTGACGGACATCTATCCATTCTACTTTATTGTTGTTTACTCTGATAATAAATTTCTTTTCCATTGATGTGACAATGGCTGTAGGAGGTACGATAAATGATGGTGTAGGTCTTTCAACTTCTATCGTACTCATGGTATACATTCCGGGTTTTAAAGCACCTTCTTTATTGTCATATTTATATTCCCAAAGTTCCGTTCTTGTATCCTTGTCAATACTCCCTGACTTTCTAGAAAATGGAGCCTTGAAAGTGGTGTTTGAGATGGCATCAGTGGTAAAGGATAATTCATTTTCTAGTGGAATAGTATTTACATATGATTCAGGGACGAAAATTCTTACTCTTAATTCATCTGTTGTTTCAATGGTTAGAAGCTCTTTTTTACCTGTTCCTCCAGCATAATCACCTACATTAATAAAGCGTTCGGTGATTTTTCCATCAAAAGGAGCACGAAGTGTAAGGTAACTTTGTAATTGACGGTACGCCTTAACAGTGGCTTCAGCAGATGTCAAAGAAGACTTATCTGCCATCATTCTATTTTTTGTGTTAATTAGTTCTGACTCGGCAATTACTCCAGGTGTTTGAGATGCTTTTTCCATACGGTTATAAGTATCTAAACTTCCTTCATATTTTGCATTGGCTTCATTGTATTTTGCTTTAGCTTCAGCATATCGAGCAGCAACTTCTGGAGCGTCTAACACGACTAATACATCACCTTTTTTGACATCATCTCCAATGTCTACATATAATTTTCGTATATAACCTTCCACTTTTGCATTTAATGTAGCTTTCTCATAAGGAAGTAATTCTGCAGGAAGATCTAATGTCTTTTTAACGGCCTCTTTTTTTAATGTAAATGCTTTTTTTATGTCCTTGACTACAACTTTATCTTGTTTTTTTTCTTCAGAACAACCACCTAGTAGTAGCGAAAGTGCAATTGTGATATATATTAATTTTTTCATTTTTCTTTTCTGTCTTATGTTTCAAGTGTTAAGCGACAGCGTCACTTGGAACTGTATATTGAAGAAGTCTCCTGACTTCCAATCTAAATTGTTATATCTATTTTCGAAGTCCTGAGACTTCTCCAATTTTGAATCACAAGTGACGCCTATCGGCTTAACACTTGCGATATTTAATCAGTTTGAAGCTGAAAAATATTTACTCTCTTTATCTTCGGGGTTTAATGATTCACTGTTGAATACATTTTTTCCAACAAAAGCATCATAGATGAGTGGTAAAACGATAAGAATACTTACCATAGAGGCAGCCAATCCACCAATTACTGCAACACCCAAAGGGGCAACTTGATCTCCACCTTCACCCATACCTAGTGCCATAGGGAACATACCTGCCATCATGGCTAAACCTGTCATAAGAATTGGCCTTAGTCGGTTGTTGGCTGCTTGACGATAGGCATCTTTAGCACCTTGTTTACGGTAGTCTTCCGCATTTGTAATAAATAATACGGCATTGGAAACGGCTACACCGACTGACATAATCATACCCATGTAAGATTGAATATTTAGACTGTGACCAGTAAGAATCAATAGTAATACTGATCCTCCCACAACCATAGGAAGAATGGATAGGGTAGCCATTGCTATTTTGAAAGATTGGAAACTTCCTGAAAGCATTAAGAAGATGACTACGACAGCAATTCCTAATCCTAGTTCGAGTTCACCTAAGGTTAAATCAAGAAGGTCGGATTGTCCTCTTTTCATAATTTTGATTCCCGAAGGAAGGTCACCTAAGGCTGCGATTGATTTATCTAAATCACTTATCGCTGTTCCTAAATCTTGGTCATGAATATTGGCGGTGATGGTGATAAACCTTTGTTGATTTAATCGATCATATTCAGCAGGTGTTTGTACATTTCTCCATGTAGCGACATCTCTAAGGAAAATCTTTTTCCCATTTTTATTCGCTATTGGCACCATTTCAATATCTTCAGGACTGTTCATGTCGTATTGAGGATATTCTACTTGTACTTGATAGGCAACACCTGAGTTAGGGTCTCTCCAGTAATTAGGTTGAGTAAAACGACTGGAAGAGGTAGCTGTAACCATCGATTTTGAAATTTCTTCCACCGTTAAACCAAGTTTACCTGCTTTAACTCTATCTATATCTATTTTAATTCCAGGGTAATCCAAAGGTGTTGTGATCTGAACGTCTCTATAATAGTCCACCTGATCCATTTGTGCTTTTAGATCTTGAGCAACCTTCATTGAAGCATTTAGATTCTTACCCATAATGGCCACTTCAATAGGGTTGGTGGATCCTAAGTTCATAACTTGATCTACTAAATCACCAGGTTCAAAAGATAATTTATCTTCAGGATATTTAGCCAAGAATTTCTTTCTCAATTCTTCTTTAAACTCTTCAATAGGATAATCAGCATCTTTTGAAAGGTTGATTTTCACAACGGATTCATGAGGTCCTGAAGTCCAAAGGTGAATTAGGTTTACAGGGAAACTAGAAGGTTGAGTACCAATGAAAGCAGAGGTAATGTCTATGTTTCCTTTCCCTACAATATCTTCAGACATTTGTAGTAATTCTTTCGTAGCATCTTCTGTTCTTTCAATTCTAGTACCTGTCTGTAATCTTATTCTAACTTGAGCTTGTCCTGCATCTACTTTAGGGAAAATATCTAAACCTATTGTATAGAATCCAATAGAGGCAATAGATAGGGCTATAACGAAATAAGCAATGATATTGACTGTTGCATATTTCTTTAATGTTTGAATTAGGTTTAAGTATTTAGCTTTGAATGCATCAAACTTTTTACTTTCATGAGCACTTGGATCAAATTGTTTCATTATCCATATGGCCATTACAGGTACAAATGTCATAGACAACAAGAAAGATGCTATCATTGAAAATCCTACAGCAAGGGACATTGGCATAAACATTCCCTTTGGAATACCTGACATGAATAAGGCAGGGGCGAATACAGCCAAAATACTGAATAAGATCAATAATTTTGGAGTGACAATTTCTCTACATCCTTCAAGAACAGCTTGAGCTTTTGATTTACCCATTTCTAGATGTCGATGTATATTTTCAATGGTTACTGTGGCCTCATCTACCAACATTCCCACTGATAACGCCAATCCACCTAAAGTCATAATATTGATAGTTTGACCTATCATATTCAAACAAATCACACTGGATAGGATGGCGATTGGAATCGTTAATACCACAATCAAAGCACCTCTACGGTCACCAAGGAATAGCATTACCATTAGTCCGGTTAAAATTGCTCCCAATCCACCTTCAAAGATCACACTTTTCAAAGAGTTAATGACATATCCTGATTGGTCAAATTCATAAGATACTTTGATATCTGAAGGAACCGCCGCTTGCATTTCAGGGAGTGCTTTCTTTACATTTTGAACAACTTCCCATGTAGAAGCGTCTGCACGTTTGGTTACTGGAATATATACTGATCTTTGACCATTGACTAAAGCATACCCTGTGGTAATATCAGCTCCAATAAATACATTGGCAATGTCTTTTAGATATACATTCGCATTGTCTCCAAATGAAAGAGGAATATTACCAAACTGATCTATGTCTTCTAATACGGTGTTTTGAGGAGTAATCATCATTTCATCACCCACACCAATATTTCCGGCAGGAGAGATGGTATTTGATTGTGCAAGTGCTGTGACAATTTCTTCAGGCGTATAATTGTATCTTTTGACTTTTTCTGGATCAACTTTTACAATCACTGTTTTAGAGGAACCACCAAATGGAGGAGGTGCAGATACACCCGGTAAAGTAGAGAACATCGGTCTTACTTTAAAAAGGGCTAAATCGGCAATTTCACCCAAAGTTCTTGTGTCAGAAGAGAAAACCAACTGACCTACGGGTACTGAACCAGCATCAAAACGAGTGATAAAAGGAGGGACGGTTCCGGGTGGCATAAATGCTCTCGATCGGTTTACATAACCTACCACTTCAGCCGCTGCCTGACTCATATCCGTTCCTTCATGAAATTCAATTTTAATTAAAGCATTTCCTTGAACGGATTTTGATTCTACCTTTTTTACACCTGTGACATACAAGAAATGGTATTCATAATAGTTTGTCACAAACGACTCCATTTGATCCGGAGAAAGTCCACCATAAGGTTGGGCTACATAAATTGTAGGCGAACCAAATGTGGGGAAAATGTCTATTTTCATATTACGGATGGCAAGGAAAGAGAATATCGCAATCCCTATCACACCCACAATAACCGTAATGGGTTTATTTAAAGATCCTTCTATTAGTTTCATCTTAGTTATTAATTTGTGTTAGGAAAAGATTGATATCACCTCTTACAATTGCCCACTGTAAAAGAGATTTCCATGCCTGTGCATAAGCATTCTTTAGCTTAGCTTCTGAATTCAATACATCATATTGTGCTTGAATCAAATCATTGTAATTGATCAATCCTTGTTCGTATCTCGTCATCAACGTTTGATAGGCCGATTCATTGGCTTCATATTCAATGGGTACTTCTTTGGCAATAGCAATGGCTGTAGATAAGTCTTTCTTTGCGACTGTTTCCTGTTTGTCAATATTTTGTTGTACCGTTTGCATGTATTGTTCTGATGAGCGAACAATAGCTTTCTGTTGAAGGTTTTTTGTTTTTTGAGAAGATAAATCCATGATTGGGAAAACCAATTGTAGACCTACACCATAATTATAGCGTTGCATGCCAAATCCATTCATATGATCTACAGAACCGTCATATGCCACTCCTGAACCTCTAGCATAGGTAGTTCCCCAAAATTCTAACTTAGGTGTCCAACCTCTTTGTACTTCCGTCAGTTTAGCATTGTTGGCCGCTAAATTTTGCTGAGCCATTTTTAAAACTGGGTTCATGGATACGCTGGTATCAGAAGAAGCATAAATAGACTGAGGTAGTGCTTCAAAAAAGAAATCATTTGTTGCAATTGAATTCACCTCATCACTTGCTAAAAATTCTGTCAATTCAGCTTCCTGTGCAGTTAATAAATTTTCTAATTGATATAATTCTGATTTTGATTTTGATAGTTCACCCTTAAACTTCAAACTATCTACGGCAGGGCGTAATCCAGATTCCACTAATTTGACAACACTTGTAAGGTTAAATTCACTTCTTTCAATATTGGTTTCATAAGCCTTTATTAATTCTTTGGTAGAAGCAATTTCTAAGTATAGATAAACGACTTTGAATTGAACTCTTAATACTTCATTTTCAACTTCAGCTAACTGCTTTTCATACACTTTTTGATTGTATTCAATGGCATTTTTACGTTGTCCAAAAGTAATAGGAGACCATTTTACCATTAACCCTACACCCGAACCTACTGTAGGTCCATAATTATCATCAGAGGGAGGTCCTGAAATAGGAAGGGAGTTTCCAGGGTAATTCATACCTGTGATGTTATTGTAAGTGGCATAATTCATATCATACCCCACATCTACAGAAGGTAATAAAGTCTTTTTTTCTAATGTAACATTCGCTTTTGTGGCTTCCGCTTCCGCTTGTTTTTGAGCGATTGAAGGATAATTTTCCTGAGCTATTTCTAATAATGTTTCTAAGTTATTTTGCCCATAAGAAACATTAACTATAGTATACAAAAGGGTGTAGGCGATCGATAGCCCAATCCATTTGAATCGACTTTTCTTTATTTCAAATTTCATTTTATTGATTGATTTCAAATTAATACACTGTAAGGATATAATACCTTAAGTGTATTACTTTATATAAAATTGTACATGTGTTTGTTACAATCTTTATTTGGTTAATAAATTATTGTTGTAGTCTTGATTACTTTCTACAGGTACAAAAGTAGGGGATAATGCAATGGAGGGGATAGGACATTTGAAAGTAGAATGGTCTAAAATAAATTCAATATTAAACAATTCTTAATAATAAACTTTGTAGTTTTTTTTATGATTTTGGGCAAAAAAAATAAGCTCTTATTATTTTAAGAACTTATCTGAAACTCTCATGATATGACTTAATTCATGAGTTTGTTTTCCTTCTCTGTTACTAAAAATACCATCAGTGGTAATAAGGTCTTCACGAACAAAATGTGAGGCATGGATAATTTTACCTTTATCTGAAATGATACCAACATGTGTAATTCTACCTTTATCATTATGGAAAAACGCAAGGTCTCCAGGCCTAGAGTGAGCAAAAGAGACTTTTTGTCCAATTTCTGCTTGTTGATAGGCATCTCTAGGAAGATTAATACCATGTGCAGCCATAACAGTTTGGGCTAAACCTGAGCAATCAATACCAAAAATAGAGCGACCTCCCCATAAATAAGGAACTCCCATATATTTTTCAGCAGTATTTTTAGGATGTCCTTCATTTTTAGAAGGTAAAATACTGTGTAGTTGAGCATACTTAATTTGAGTGGCATCACATTTTTCATAATGAAAAGGGAGGGTTGACCCAACAGAAAGATGCAATGTTTTTTGATTATCAAAAATAGGATAGATTGGTCGTGTGATTACAGGATGTTCAACTCTTTGATATCGATCGGCATACTCTGGCGCAATCTCATGATGTTGTCCCATTGTAATCCAACCTTCATATCCATCTTTCAACATTTTAATGAGTATCCACTCTTTATCCTCACTTACTTCAATTATTTTATATAACTCACCATATAATAATTGAGAAGTCATTTCTGAAGAATGTGCTGCTTTTCCTCTAACAGCAAGAGTGCTATATATACAAAGTCCAAACGTTGGCTTCATTGAATTTCTATTTTTTGTTGCGAGTAGCAAAACTAATACTCGCTGTAATACTAAAATTACTAGATGTGGTCGCTTCTGTATTGATATCGTAATATGTTTCTATAAAGAAATAATTTAAGACTATTTCTAAAGATACTTTGGGTGTCCAAAAGTTTCCAAACCCTATACTTACACCATAAATATTGCCATACCCATCAAATTTAGCAATATTATCTTGAATTGTATAAGTCATACGTGTTTTACTTCTAGCGTAAGACAGTTCACCAAAAATACCACTTTTTAGATATTTTCTGATCTTTGGACCACCTCCAAAAAGGGTTTCTACATTTTTATTATTATAATTAAATGAAATAGTTCTAAAACCACCGTGGATAAAACCACCAACCATGAACCCATCTCTTAAGAAATAACCGGTATAAAAATTTCCAAAAGCATCAATTAATACATTACTATTCGTGAATCCTAAATTTTGATTACGATAAGCAAAGCCCAATCCATATCCAAACCCAGTTAATACTTGTTTTTTTGAAGTTTGAAATAAAAAATTGTCATCTTCATCAGAATGGACAAGCGTTCCACTTCGGTCTTTACTTTGACCAAAAGAAATTAAACTTATCATAATGAAGAAAAGTAGTAAGATAGAGTGCTTTGTAGATTTAGTCATTAGTTTATGATAAGCGATTCTGTATTAACGCCCTTTCTTCCGTATTTGTCATCAGCACAAGTACAGCGTCATTTGTTAGAACTGTATCAATATCAGGCTTAAATTGCCATTTATCTTCTTCTCTAATTGCAAGAATTAAAGTGGAAGGTAAATTATGAATTTCTAAATTTGAAAGCTTTTTTCCAACAAATTGCTCTGTTATTTTAAATTCATCTAATTTGAAGAAATCATTTTTCTCTCTTCGGATAGCGTCAATAAAGGTAGTAATTGTAGGTTTTAGCATTTCCATTGCCATTCTTCTACCTCCAATTGAATGTGGAGAAACAACTTCATCAGCACCGACACTAAGCAATTTTTCTTTAAAAGCTGGGAATTTGTTAGCGGAAACAATTCTTGCTTTTTTATTTAATTGTCTGGAAGATAATGTTGTTACAAGATTAAGGTTATCATCATCCGTACAGACAAAAACTCCACTTGCATTTTCAACGCCAGCAGACTGCAAGATTTCATCAACAGTACAATCACCAACTATTCCATAAGCGTTTTTAAATGCTTTTCTATATTTGATGTACTTATCGTTATCACTTTCAATGAAGACAAAACTCTTTTCTCTTTTGTCTAATTCTTCAGCGATTTTTAAACCGACTCTTCCAAGTCCGCATATAATGAGATGTTGGTCTAGTTTATTGATCATTCGTAGGTTTCTTCTTTTAATAAATTCCTCTTGTATGTGTCCTTCTAAAAAGAAAGCGGAAAGTGAGGTGGCAATGTAGGTAAAAGTACCAATTCCACTAAAGGCAATAAAAATGGCAAAGAAACGCCCAAATGGATTGTTATCCAGGGGTATGACTTCTCCATAACCAATAGTAGTGATAGTAATAGCTGTCATGTAAAAAGCATCTACAATTCCAACAGGAGTCGTAGAGGTCACCATAAATCCTATGGTTCCCATAAACATGATGAATAGAATTACACCAAAAGCTGGTAATATTTTGGCAATTAATGCTCTCATTTAGATGATATTGACTTCAGGTTCTATAGTAATCCCAAATGTTTCCTTTACATCTTTTTGAATTTGTAAGGCTAAATTCCAAGCTTCTTCACCAGTTGCACCTCCATTATTGACTAATACTAATGCTTGTTTTGGATAGGTTCCAACATTACCTAAAGATTTTCCTTTCCATCCAGCTGTTTGAATTAACCATCCAGCAGGTATTTTAATATGGTTTTCATCTACAATATAATGAGGAGCATTCGGATAGTTATCCAATGTTTTTTGAGCTATTTCTTTTAGCAATACAGGATTTTTAAAGAAACTTCCACAGTTGCCTATTTCATCAGGATTCGGAAGTTTTGATTCTCTAATTTTAATTATCACTTTAGCTAAAAGTAGAGGTGTCAATTCAGTGATGTTTTGAGCTTTGATTTCATCTTCAATAGCTCCATAACTTGTATTAAATTTAAATTGCTTAGATAATTTTATCGAGATAGATAAAACGGCAATTTTTCCTTTCAAGTCATTTTTAAAAATACTATTTCTATAGCCAAATCGACATTCTTGAGTATTGAAAACTTTAATCTCTTTAGATTCAAAGTCGTAAAACTCAACTTCTTGAATGACATCTTTTACTTCAACTCCATAAGCACCAATATTCTGAATTGGGCTTGCACCAACAGTTCCAGGAATTAAAGCCAAATTTTCAATACCTTGCCAGCCCTTCTCAGCCGTTCTCATGACGGTTTCATGCCAATTTTCACCTCCACCAATTTTTAAAATTACATCCTCGTCATTTTCAGAAATAACATCAAAACCTTTTATTTCATTTTTAATGATTGTGCCATGGTAATCTTGGGTAAACAGAAGATTACTACCACCACCTAAAATCATAAATGGTTTAGTGGAATCTTTTTGTTCTAAAATTACTTTTAACTCATCGACAGATGAAAAGATCGAAAAATAATCAGCACTTACTTTAGCACCGAATGTATGATAAGGGAGAAGTGAAATATTTTTTTGCATTGGCTTAAAAAAAATTAAGGCGTTAGGTTAAATAATTTATCAATAAATCAACCAAACGCCTTAATGTGATGAGTAATCTTATAATTAGTTAGTAATTTTTTCTACTAATTCATCGATAGGCATTTTGTTGAATTGTCCTGAAGACATAAGTAGCAAGTTCTTATTCTTCCAGTCAATTTCTAATAATCTATTATAAAGAGCTTTTTCATCTGTAAATACTTCCACATTTTTTTGATTGAAAGCATTAAAAATATCCTCTTTTGTAATCTTTGATAGACCTTTGTTTTCGACAACTTTAGGGTTAAAGTAAACCAAAGGAATAGCAGCTTCTTTAAGTGTTTTACTGTATTCTGATAAGAAAGAATCCGTTAAACTACTAAAAGTATGTAACTCTAGACAAGCTACAACTTTTTCTTTAGAATATTGCTTTGCTAAAGCATGAACTGTAGCCTGTACTTTTGATGGAGCATGAGCAAAATCTCTGAATATTTTTGTGTCTTCAGTCGCTTTTACTAATTGCATTCTTAATGCAGCACCCTCAAAAGAAGCAATTGCTTCAATAAATTCGTCTTTACTGATACTAAAACGCTTACAAACTTCCATCGCAGCAGACATATTTTGTAAGTTATGATCACCAAAAACCTTAGTTTCTGTGTTTTCATGACCTGCTGTAATGATTGTTTTACCGTCTTTGACTTTAGACTTTAATTTATCGTAAGGAATAACATCAACATCACCTGAAATCTCAGTTTTCTTTACTAATTTCTTAAGCACTTTATCTTCAGAAGAATAAATAATAACCCCTGCTTTAGGAGATTGCTTAAGGAATAATTCAAATTGCTTTTCGTAATCCTCATATTTAGGGTATACATTTACATGATCCCAAGCAATACCAGTGATTACTCCAATATGATGATGATAATTCAAGAACTTTGGTCTTGGATCTAGAGGAGAAGATAAGTATTCGTCACCTTCTAAAACGACTACAGGAGCCTTATCTGTAAGTTTTACAGGTCTCTCAATTCCTTTTAATGAAGCACCTACTAGATAGTCACAGTCAATGTTCCAATAATTAAGAACATGAATAATCATTGATGAAACAGTTGTTTTACCATGACTTCCTGCTACTACAATTCTTTGTTTGTTTTTTGTTTGAGAGTAAACGTACTCTGGGAAGGAGTAAATCTTTAGTCCTAATTGTTTTGCTTTTACAAGCTCAGGATTGTCTTTTTTCGCATGCATCCCTAAGATAACTGCATTGATATCTTTAGTAATTTTTTCAGGATGCCATCCCATTTCAGCAGGAAGTAAATCAAACTCTTTCAAGTTAGATGAAGCAGGCTCATAGATGTTATCATCTGATCCTGTTACATTATATCCTTTTTGCTGTAATGTGATTGCTAAGTTGTGCATAATGCTACCACCTATTGCAATAAAATGAACTCTCATGTATATCTATTGTAGAATAAAATATTCGTGTTTTTCAAATCGAAAAAGTAATAAAAAGTAGTCCTTCTCTTACTTTTGGAGTACAAATCTATTAAATTTTGACTAATTGCCTACTAAATATACCCAATCAATTATAGGTTTTTATTTAAATATAAGTTTATAAGCAAAATTTAAGATTCACGTTATATTAATATTTATCAAAGAATTGTAACTCAATTGAAAAAAGTCCATTAAAGATCAAGGATTTAATCGAAATACTTACACTTATTTTAATTTGAAATAGACGAAAACTTACTATTTAGGAGAAATCTCATTAATTTTGTATTTATGGAGAAGTCTAGTAGTAAAAGCAGCTTAATTCAATCTGCTTTTAATCAAAATAAGCCTGATAATGTTGGTTTAGAGTTAATGAATGCCAAAAAAAGGCCTTGTGATCACGAATTAGAAAGAGTGACACTAGGAGCATTGATTCTAGAAAAAGAGGCACTCAATGAAGTCATTGAGGTACTAAAGACAGATACGTTTGATAAAGAAGCTCATCAATATATATATAATGCAATTGTTGGTATTTTCAACAGAAGTGAACCTGTTGATCATATGACTATTGTAACAGAATTAAGAAAGTCTGGAGAATTAGAGAAAGTAGGAGGTGTAAGTTATATCGCACGCTTAACGCAGAGTGTCACTTCATCAGCCAATGTTTTACATTATGCTCGTATTCTTCAAGAATATTCTATTAAAAGAAAACTAATTAGTGTATCCAATGAAATACAAGTAAAAGCGTACGAGGATACCACTGATGTTTTTGATCTTTTAGACAAAATGGAAACATCACTCTTTGAAGTATCCGAAGAAAATGTACGTAAAAACTACATGGGTATGAATGAAGTAGTAAAAGAAGTTTTTCATGAGCTAGAAGAGTTAAGGGATAATGATAATGATTTTACAGGTGTACCTTCAGGGTTTACAAATCTTGATAGAGTAACTTCTGGATGGCAACCTTCCGATTTAATTATTATAGCCGCTCGTCCTGCAATGGGTAAAACAGCCTTTATTTTATCTGCTTGTAGAAATGCCTCTGTTGGATTTGGGAAGCCTACTGCAATTTTCTCTCTAGAGATGTCAGCAGCTCAGTTAGTAAAACGTTTGGTTTCTGCTGAAGCTGAATTAGAAAGTGAAAAATTAAAGAAGGGTAATCTTACAGACGAAGAGTGGAGAAGGTTAGTAGATAAGACTTCGAGTTTATCTTCTGCACCAATTTATATTGATGATACGCCAGCACTTACAGTTCTAGAACTAAGAGCAAAATGTAGACGTCTAAAAGCTCAACATGATATTCAAATGATCGTGATTGATTATCTTCAACTTATGAGTGGTGGAGATAGTAAATCAAAAGGTAACCGTGAACAAGAAATTGCCTTTATTTCAAGATCATTAAAACAAATAGCCAAAGAATTAAATGTCCCTGTTATTGCACTTTCACAATTGAGTCGTGCAGTAGAAACAAGGGGTGGTGATAAAAGACCACAACTATCCGACCTTCGTGAATCTGGATCTATTGAGCAAGATGCTGATATGGTAATGTTCTTGTATCGTCCAGAATATTATGGATTGGATGAAGATGAAGAAGGAAATTCAACAAAAGGAATGGGTGAGGTCATCATTTCTAAAAACCGTAGTGGTGGTCTAGAAAATGTTAGACTTAAATTCATTGGTCAATACACAAAATTTGCTGATTGGGAAGAGGGTTCTTTCATGTCAAATGATGATTTAATGGGAGGAATGGGCCATGGTGGTGGCTTTGCAGGTGCACCTGCTATTCCTTCAAGTTTACCTCCTGATAATGGTGTTGGTGGAATGCCTGGGGAAGTGTCATTTGATCAAATGAATGCAATGCCTCCTGATATGGACTTTGATACTGGTGGAGATCAAAATGATGAACAAGAGTTTCAGACTTTACCATCAAAAATAAACAGAGATAATCCTCCACCACCATCAAATGATCCTCCTTTCTAAAAAAAATGGCAGTCAATATATTCAATTGACCGCCATTTTTTTATTAGAAATTATCACCTTCATCTTTACCTGAATTTTTCAAAATAGGAAGTTTATCCATGATCCAATCAAATGGACCTACTTTCCATTTAAATCTCCGCACAATATTAAATCTAATTTGTCCCATCCAATAGAGTTCGGTAATATCTTTTG
The DNA here is from genome assembly GCF_056161045.1 of Flammeovirga sp. AWQ4_249. NCBI lineage: Bacteria > Pseudomonadati > Bacteroidota > Cytophagia > Cytophagales > Flammeovirgaceae > Flammeovirga > Flammeovirga sp. AWQ4_249. The sequence continues at coordinate 69,211 of NZ_JBSWYJ010000005.1, read as the reverse complement.
AAGTAGCAATGTTGTAAGATTCTAAAACATAGGAAAAACCTACGTAATTACGATTGGTATTATATCCTAAAGCAATTCTTGTGTTTAATTTAAAACCAGTGCTCCATACACTTTCTTCCATTTCACCTAAATCTGTTTCGTACTTCGATCGACCATAAGTTAATCCATATCCCAACGCTAATGCACCAGTCACGAAAAACCTTTTACCCATGATTACTGATTGTGCATAACCACCCATTGCACCTAAACTACCATAATAACCACTTACAATATTATTAGATAAATTATTTTGATCTCGAATATGATCTGGAATTAATGAAGAATCAGCTTTTATACTTAACATATTAAGATAAGGGCCATAAATCCATGAGCCTGCTGTTTTTTTCTGAACTTCAGTTTGTGCAAATGCAGCTCTAAAGGAGAATTTATCATAATTCTGAATAAATAAGGTAGAAATCCCCATTGTATTAATAGTCATATCTCCTCTTAATTCGGGGTTGCCTCCGGGAGGTACATAACTTTCATCTTCATATCTACTAATGTAAAAACCATTATAAAATTGTAGACATAGATCAATGGCAACTTTACGCCCATAGACATAGGAGCGCATGTCTAATTTCTGAGTTTCACCAAATTGATCATTATCATTATTGATAGCAGGAAAGTTGATACCAATATTTACACCCAATCCCCTGTAGTTAAAACCAAAACCAACGTTTAAGTTTCCGTTTGGTGAATAGACAAGTCTTCTGTTCAACTCATCATGACCATTGATGACTAAGCTATTAAATTTATAAACAGAATATAAACGTAAGTGAAGGTCGTTATTATATGATTTATAATACGTAGTGTCATGATCAATTGACATTGCAATAGAATCGGAAGCACTTTTTTCTTCTTGTGCAAGAATAGACAAACAACTTGTTAGACTAAGTAGTAAACAAGTGATTAAAGAAATGAATCTTTTCAAAGATGATAATAGAGATAGAGATAAAAAAGTTATATATAATTACGCAAAAATTTTACTCAAAATCAAGCCCTAATTTTTGTTGTAATGTTTTCAGTGCTGGATACTTACTTTGTAAGAATTGTAATTTATCCTGAGGAGAATAGAGCCTTTTAGGTTCATTTGTTTCTTCTATTTGAACTAGCTTAGTGGTAATTTCAATTGTTTCATTTTTTAATTCAGTACGGAGTTGTCTTAATAACTCTGGTCGTACAATTTCAAGATGATCATTTTGAATAGAATTAGTTATTTCTACAATAATATTCAACTGACTGTCTAATGAAATTTCATTTTCATCCAAAAGAATACTTGCAAATTTACTTTTGCCATTACTTCTGTAATGATCAGCAAAAGAGGTCCATATTTTTTTGGCTTGATCTAATGTAAATGATTGTCCTACCTGCGTTTTTTTCTTTGTGGCAGGGCGTTTATTTCCACCAAAAGAAGGAGGTGGAGGCGGTACTGCACCTTGTTTGTGCTGAATAGTAGCAACAGGTTTTTCTTCTGCGGCTTTAATAGCTTTCGCTTTTTGAGAAAGACCTGATTTTAATTGCTCTAAATTACCAGAGACTTTTGTAGTTGACTGAATGTGAATTTTATTTGATTCTTGATTCAATTCACTCACTAATGATTTTCTTTCTGTCGTCTCTTTTTTAGGAGTAAGCGCTTTTTGTTTCGCTTTAAGTTCAGCTAGTCTTTTTTTTTTATTTCAATTTGTGCAAGACGGATGGCTTTATTAATATGAGCCATTTTCATCAAGGCTAATTCAACATGAAGACGTTGATTTTTACTCTCCTTAAATTTTGTGTCACACTCACTCCCTATGTTTAATGCTGTCATAATAAATGACATTGGTACTTCTGAAGCTTGTTGGCTGTAACGCTGTTTAACAGTGTCAGAGACATCCAATAATTCAAGAGTAACAGCATCTTTACACACTAAAATATTTCTAAAGTGTTCTGAAAGACCGTTTATAAAATTATGACCATCGAAACCTTTTCTTAAAATTTCGTCAAACAACATTAAGGCTTGAGCAGCATCTCCTTTGTTTAAGAAGTCTGTTAATTTGAAATAATAGTCATAATCAAGAATGTGTAAGTTATCTACAGTGGTCTGATAATCTAAAACTTTGTCGTTAGAGAAAGTAACAATCATATCAAACATAGATAAAGCATCTCTCATACCACCATCTGCTTTTTGAGCAATAAGGTGTAAAGCTTCATTATCAGCTTTTATGCCTTCTTTTTCAGCGATTTTAGCTAATTGACCAACAATTTCACTTACTGTAATTCTATTGAAATCGAAAATCTGACATCTTGAAAGAATTGTAGGTAAGATCTTATTTTTTTCCGTTGTCGCTAAAATGAAAATTGCATAGGATGGAGGCTCTTCTAATGTTTTAAGAAAAGCATTAAATGCAGCTGTAGATAACATATGCACCTCATCAATGATATACACTTTTTTCTTCCCCGGTTGAGGAGCGTATCTCACTTGTTCGATAAGGTTACGAATATCTTCAACAGAATTATTAGAAGCTGCATCTAGTTCAACAATATTTAATGAAGCATTATTATTGAAACTTGTACAAGAAGCACATTCATTACAAGGATCTCCACTTTCTGTTAAATTATCACAGTTGATGGTTTTCGCTAAAATTCTTGCGTTCGTAGTTTTACCAACACCTCTTGGACCACAAAATAAAAATGCCTGAGCAAGATGATTTGTCTTGACAGCATTTTTCAATGTGTTTGTGATATGTTCTTGACCAACAACAGTTTGGAAGGTATTGGGACGGTACTTACGAGCCGAAACAACGAAATTATCCATAAATCCTTTTACAGTTTCTAAAAATTCTATCTACAAAGTTATAAAAAAGTGTGTCGTTTGAAATGTTTCTTACAAAAATCTTTTTAAATGAAGTATAACAATTTGATGAATTTTCGACAAAAGAAACTACAAATCAGAAATTTAATAGTACTATTCTTATAACTTTTATAAAGAAATATTATTTAATGAATTTTCTTCTTAAATTTGTATCATAACGAAAGGGAAACTTTTCTTATCACAAGAATCTGATATCGAATGGATATAAATTTAGTAAACGACTAAACGCAAATTTCCAACTAATTATAAAACATTAGAATTAGACTATACTAATCAAACATTTTTTAAGATTAATATTCTAATTATAGAAGACAAACTTTCAATTAACATCAGCCACTGTTTTAACAGTGGCTATTTTTTTATAAAAAAAGTCCTTTCAAATCATTCTTTGAAAGGACTTTTTCGTTTAAAGAACCTAAACTTATTTTTTCAAAGGAATAAGGATAGGGTCTGAATAACAACCTGAAGGATAGTTCATATTTAAGAATGAACAAATTGTAGGCGCTATCTCTGTAATCGTATGAGGGGCATGTGTTTCTCCATGAGGAATTTTCCAACCATAAAATAAAATTGGTACATGTGTATCATATTTATAAGGAGAGAAGTGAGTTGTACCTGCTTGCCCATAATCCATATTGTGTGATTTTAAAACACCATATACATCAGGTGAAAATCTAGGATTAAATCCATTATAAATTAAACCTTTATAGCCAATTGTATATTCGTTTCGCTCTAAATCTTTCCCTAATATAGCAGCAGCATATTGTGGCATTTCCATAAATGCTTCAGCAGTGGCTTTTTGAACTTCTTCTAAGTCTAATTTTTTCTCTTTGATCAATGTTCTATTTAGATATAACTGACCAGCATAGTTAGAAGAAACATATTTGCCTTCGCCAAAACGAGCAGTCAAATACGCTTCAATATGTTTTGTATCTTCTTTACTATCAATGTTTACTGCTTCAAAGTTCATTCTATCTCTCATAAAAGCAGCATTTTGTGCACCTGCATGATCAGCAGTAAGGAAAATAACATATTGTCCTTTACCTACTTTCTCATCTAAATGTTTGATTAAATTAGCAATCTCCTGATCTAATTTGATGTACATATCTTCCACTTCGATAGATTGAGGTCCATAGGCGTGTCCACCATAATCTGTAGAAGAATAACTTACTGCTAATAAATCAGTGATTTCATCTTGACCAATATTTTCATTGTCGATGATATGCATAGCCATTTCGGTAACAATTGTGTTTCCATATGGTGTGCCTTTAATAATGTCGTATTTTTTTCCTGATTTTGCTCTCACTCGGTCTGCAGCTACACCTTTCTTAATGCTATATGGAAATGTAGGTGTTTCTTTTCCTGGGAATAAAGATTCAAATGGTGTATTATCTTCTGTAGAAGCAACATATTTATCTAAAGGTAAAGATAAAGTCCAATCCGATTTCATATATTGATCAATTGGTCTCTTTTTGCTTTCATTTAAAGCTGTAACCCATTCTGGAAGTTTATCTGTATAGAAAGATGAAGTAATCCAATTACCATTTTTTTCGTCTAACCAATATGCACCATCGGCTTTGTGACCTGCAGGAAGAATTGCACTTCTGTCTTTAATAGATACCGCAAAGACTCTTGATCTAAAATTACTCGCCCATTTGAATTCATCAGAAAGGTTTGTAACTGCTAATCGATAAGGAGATTTTTTACCATTTTTACTATCTGAACCAATTGTTTCATAACGGCTATCATTTACACAATAAACCGTTTTATCCATTTCTCTATCCCAAAAATAATTGTTGACTATAGAGTGGTAAGCTGGGGAAGTTCCAGAGTAAACAGAAGCATGACCTGGTCCTGTTACAGTGGGGGCATAATTATATTGACCATTTCTTACTGCATAACCTTCATTGATAAGCTTTTTAAAGCCTTCATCACCAAAGTTATTCCAGTATCTTGATAAATAATCGTATTTCATTTGGTCAACAATAATACCTACTATAGCCTTGGGTTTGTCTTTTGTGAATTGTGCATATGCATTAGCAATACCTCCAACGACCAATAAGGCAGAAATGAGTAATTTTCTTGTCTTCATCAATTATTGATTTTATTTATTAATGTAGAATCGGATGATCTCCTAAAATTTAAAACTAGGAAACAATTTATTTATATTAATGTCAACAATTGTGAATTAATATTAATTTATTCTTCTCGTAATAGTTTCAATTAAATCTTGAATTTCTACCTCTTTAATAGATTTCCCGATTTGTAATAATTTGTTCAAGAACTTTTGATGAGGAACACTATTTGGGTTAAAAGGTCTATGTTTTAAACCCTTGATGATTTTATCTAATTTTTTTCTTGTATCTAAAGTCTTTTCGTCAATTAGAGCTTCATCGAAATAAGACCAGATATAATTTAATGCCTGAGGAGTAGGATGTACCATGTCCTCATTATAAAATCGGTAATCTCTTAATTCATCAATCATTATTTCAAAAGACGGGAAATAATGACAATTTGAATATTCTGAACAAACAAGGTGAGTGAAATATCTTAGGATAGATTTACTTAAGTTGTTGTCAACGAGTCCGTTTCTGAAATGTCGAATAGGAGATACAGTAAAATAAATAGTACAATCTTCTGGTAATAATGTATAGAATGATCGAAATGAATCGAGCATAATTTCCATTGTTAAAAGTTCTTGAGAAAATTCTTTTGAGGGTAGTTTATGACAATTGCCAACGTAATCGTTTATTAAGTTATGACGGAAAACAAATGATGTACCTAAAGTAATAACCAAAACATCAACATTTTTGAGCTTATCTTTTACATCTTTTTGAATAGAGATTATATCGTTTTTTAATTTATCTAAGTGAGCTGAAGATATATCAGAATGAAAATTAAAATGTTTATAAATTTTCTCATTTTCTACAATATAACTTTCATCAACTTTTTCAGGATGTATTATAGCGTTCTCCAGATTTTTAAAAATACTTAGAGGATTATATAGGATTCCGAAAGGGTTTAAAGTAATATCAAATCTATTTTCTTTAAGTTTTTCTCCAATATTCTGAGCAAAGCAAGAACCAATGCTAAAAATTTTTGTATTAAAATTTATTTTTTCCTCATAAAAAAGAGGGTTTATAGGTGTTCTGAAGGTCTCATTATGTAACATTTTGACAATATACGGTTTTGTAAACAAAATAATTTTGTCTGATAAAAGACAAACCTTAGTTTTGTAGTCGAATTTATTTGAAAGAATCATAAATCGCTTCAAAGATTATAATGAAGAAATTTACATACACAGAAAAAAAAGATACACGCTCAGGATTTGGTGCGGGTTTACACGAGTTAGGTAAAATGAATGAGAACGTAGTTGCATTATGTGCAGACTTAACAGGTTCTCTTAAAATGGATGCTTTTAAAAACGACTTCCCTGAGAGATTCTTTCAAATGGGTATCGCTGAGGCAAACATGATGAACGTAGCAGCAGGTATGACAGTTGGTGGGAAAATTCCTTTTACGGGTACTTTTGCAAACTTCTCTACAAGCCGTGTTTACGATCAAATTCGTCAATCTATCGCATATTCTGGTAAAAATGTTAAGATAGCAGCATCTCACTCCGGTCTAACTTTAGGCGAAGATGGAGCTACACACCAAGTATTGGAGGATATTGGTATGATGAAAATGTTACCAAATATGACTGTAATCAATACTTGTGATTACAACCAAACTAAAGCTGCTACTATCGCTGCAGCAAAGCATGATGGTCCAGTTTACTTACGTTTTGGTCGCCCTTCAATTCCTGTATTCATGCCAGAAGGTGAGTTTGAAATTGGTAAAGCTGTAATGTTAAACGAAGGAACTGACGTTACTATCGTAGCAACAGGTCACTTAGTTTGGGAAGCGATCCAAGCAGGCGAAAAATTAGCTGAAGAAGGTATTTCTGCTGAAATCATCAATATTCATACAATTAAACCACTTGACGAAGAAGCTATTCTTACTTCTGTTAAAAAAACAGGTTGTGTTGTTACTGCTGAAGAGCATCAAGTAGCGGGTGGATTAGGAGAAAGCGTTTCAGCTTGCCTAACTCAGAACTTATTAGCTCCACAAGAATTTGTTGCAGTTAATGATACATTTGGTGAGTCTGGTACACCTGCTCAATTAATGGAAAAATACGGTTTAACTTCGAATGATGTAGTTGCTGCCGCTAAGAAAGCAATTGAAAGAAAGGGTTAATCACTGATTATATCTAAGAAAAAAGTTCAATATTACTAAGGTAATGTTGAACTTTTTTTTTTGCTTATCTAATTTTAATTACATTTATACAACTATAGATATTTATAAAAAGAAGAATATCTGACTAATTAATCAAATACTTCTAAGGCAACTCTATTATTTTTTAATGAAAACGATCCTTACAACTCTTTTTTTATTATTCGTTACCTTAAATACTTACTCTTATCCATCTTCAATACATACAGCCGATAGAATTCCTAAACTTGATAGTCTATTAACTGTTTTTGAAAGTGAGTCTAGTTCTGATTCAGTACGAATTAATACTGCTTTAGATTTGGCATGGTTGAATAGAAATATATCACCTGACAATGCATATTTATATGCAAAAATAGCTGAGGACCTTAGTAAAGCGAATAATTATCATCATTTTGAAATTCGAGCTATAAGTTTCGGCGGAATTGCCTTAAGAAATAGAGGAGAGTACCAAAATGCGATGAAAGCCTTTATGGATGCTTTAGATAAGGCAATTACACATAATCTTAAAGAAGATGAAGGGTATTCTCATATCAATATTGCAAGTGTAAATACGTATCAAAGAAATTTTAATGAAGCAATCATACATCTTGAATTAGGGGAAGTAATTGCCAAACAATTACAAGATGATAGAATGTTAGGGTATGTTTTAACAAATTATGGAAGAGTTTATTTCGGAACAGGCCTATTTAAGAAAGCAGTAGATAGTTTTAATGAAGCATTAACTTTAAGAACAAGGAATGATGATTTGTATGGACAAATTGTAACCTATTCTGATATGGGTATGGTCTATGCTGAGACAGAAAATTATAAGGAAGCTTTAAAATACCTGAAGTTATCAATTGAGCTTAATGAAAAAAATCATGAAGATGCAGATACAATGGTAGGGACATTGATCGATATGGCAAGAATATATCGTAAAATGAACAATTACAATAGAGCAACTGATTATGCATCCAAGGCTGCTAATATATCTGTTAAAATCAGAGCAAAACATATGGCTTTAAATGCATTTCTAGAATTGAAAATTTTGGAAAGAGCAAAAGGTAGATATAAAAAAGCACTAGAATATGATGACCTAATTGAAAACTATAAAGATTCAATTTTTAACGAAGAAATAAGGTTAAAACTTGCAGAGATTAATGTGAGATACCTCGTAGCTCAAAGAGAAAAAGAGAATGAACTACTTAAAAAAGATAAAGAAATAAATGAAATCATTATTGAAAGACATACAATCATAACAATTGGAGCTATCATTCTGATTTTTGTACTAAGTCTTTTTGTCTATTTCCTTTTCAGAGAAAATAAAAATAAAAAATTAATTAACCATACGCTTCATGTACAAAAGTCTGAGCTTGAAATTCAATCAAAAGAAATTCACCGTATAAACGATTTATTGCAAGCAAAGTCGCAAGACATAATGGATAGTATTAATTATGCCAAAGGCATACAAAAAGCAATATTACCAAGCTGGAATAATGTAAAACAATTTTTACCAAACTCTTTTGTGTTATTTGAACCTAGAGATATTGTATCCGGAGATTTTTATTGGTTTAAGAATATAGATGAAAATAGAGGAATTCTTATTGCTGCCGACTGTACTGGACATGGGGTTCCAGGTGGATTTATGAGTATGGTAGGAGAAACAGCATTGGAATATATTGTAGATTCTCAAAAAGTATATTTCCCATCTTCGATTTTAGAAGAATTACATTCGAGACTCTCAAGTATTTTAAGACAAAAGAATTCAGGAAATATGGACGGTATGGATGTATCAGTTTGTTTAATTGATAAAGAAAAACAAACAGTACAATATGCTGGAGCCGGTATGTCTATGACTATAGTTAGTAATTTCAAACATCAAATAATAAAAGGTGCCTCTAGAGGTGTAGGAGGTATTTCTTCTTTTTCATCTGTAGAGACACATACTTTTGCATTTGATAATAAAAATATGTTCTTTATTTATTCTGATGGTTACGCTGATCAGTTTGGTGGACCAAAAGGTAAAAAATTAAAGAGCCCTAATTTTAGAAAAATTTTAGAAGCTACAACAAGACTTCCATTAAAAGATCAGAAGCAATTTTTGAAAACCCAATTTGATAGTTGGAAGCAAGATGAAGAACAAGTGGATGATGTTATGATTATTGGTTTTACTTGTTAAATAAGAAATGGTTATTGTTTACGAAACAATAACCATTTTTTTTAATTATCTAAATTGTCAGGAGCATCAGGTGTAATTTCTTCAATGTCCTTGATCTTATTTAAATTTCTTGTTTTCCCAAAAAGCTCTATTGACTTTTTATTGTAAGCTAAAGCTGCTTCTTGTGGTGTTTTATAAGTTCCTAGAGAAATAGGCTTTCTGTCTTTATAAATTACAGCACGATAACTGTATTTATCTTTAACTACACCAATGTATCCTGTTTTGTTATGCTTGGATGGTGTATTTCTTTTAATAATTGAACGATTTGAATACGTAAGGTTTTTGATCCTGCAATCTAATTTGTTACCATTAATGATACGAATCAAAGTGTATTCACCTTTAGTACTTTCATCTAAATATTTTTCAGCAATGAGTTTATGAAGATAGATTGTCTCTGTTTTGTATTTTCCATCACTTTGTTTCCATGATTTCTGAAATACAGCTCTACCAGAAGAATGTTCTCGTAAATTATAGATAAAATCTAAACTTTTGTAGTAGGGGTTGTCTCGTAAAAATTCATAAACGTGATCATCTATGATCACTTGATTTGGAGAGTTCTTTAATTGTAGTTTGACAAGCATGACGGAAGATTGAGAGAATTGATATTAAAAAAATGTTCTATATTGATACAGTAGCTGAGCTCTTTTTTGTCTTTTCTTTTAGTTTGGCTTTGGCCTCTTCGTGTCTTGCTTTTGCTTCATGCCAATACTTATTGGTTATCTCTATAACTTCATCTTTCTTTTTGAGTGTAATTTCTTGATATAAACCAAGTTTACGTCTTCCAAGCCTATTTTTAACAGTATTTGAAGCTCGAGTACAACCTAACTCTTTTAACTTTTCAGCAATTTTAGAAAAAATAAGTCCCATTTTTTGTTCCTCATTTTCTCGCATTAACTGATTGCGGTAATTCATCAGATTCCCTAAAATTAAACTGTAGTCTTTAGTTCCGACTTCGCGTTGTTCACCGGGATAGTTCTTTCTTTTTCTCATTAGTTTGTTAAGTATTCTTTATAGCAACACGTAAGGTTTTAAACCAATATTCTGTTAATTAAACTAAATACAATGAATTATACAATTTTATCTAACTTTATTTCATTAAAATTTTAATATTACATAATTCAATAGATTTTTTTTTGACTTCTGTAAAGATATCCATATAATTGCCTAGTAAATCACTAGATTATACATTTCTGATAAAACATAAGATTAATGCTAGTAGATAAAGTATTAGAAAAAAAGATTAAACAAACTGACTATGCTATTAAAGATAAAAGCAATAGACAGCCTAAATGGATTAGTATAGCAAAATCTATTTCATGGAGAATTGTCGGAACTATTGATACAATGGTTATTTCATATATTGTTACTGGTGAAGTGACAATGGCATTGTCTATTGGATCATTTGAAGTTTTTTCAAAAATGGCTCTTTATTATTTCCATGAAAGGGCATGGGAAAAATTCACAAAATAAGTTTTAAATCTAACAGTTAACTATATTTACATTGAAACTAAACAATGTACTATGTTCACTGTCAAAAATATATTGAAAAGAAGGTTTTACATTTTGTTAAGCCTTCTTTTTTATATTTCAACATACTCTTATTCTCAAAATTCAAATCTTGAATTAACCTTTTCACAAGGACATTTTGGAGAAATTGATGCACTTGAAATTAGTAAAGATGCATCAATTGTAATATCTGCTGGTCAAGATCTAAAAATTAAAATTTGGGATATTGCTAAAAAAAGACTTTTAAGAACTTTAGATGCTCATAATATTGGTATCAATGATTTAAGTATTTCAAATTCAAATCAATATTTTGTTTCAGCAGGTCAAGATCATTCTATAAGAGTGTGGGACTTAACCAATGGACAACTTCTTTCAGAACTTAATCGCTTACCAGAAGCTGTAGTTAAGGTAGAATTTATCAAAGACAATATTGTCTACATTGATGCTCAAGGATTAATTAAAGAATGGAACTGGAAGGATGACATGTCATTAATAAATTGGAATGAAATAAATACTACAAATGTATCTGCTATCTATATTCCTCCTAAGTCACAAACTTGGTTTGTTATTGGTAAATATGATGGAGTAATAGAAGTATGGGAAGGAGGACAAATCAAACAGTCTTTTTCTAATAATACACACAAAGATTGGGTTTCTGATATTGTTTATATTAAATCAAAAAATGTATTTGTATCCGGTAGTTGGGATGGTTCTTTAAAAGTTTTTAATGAAAGCGGATCAATTAATTCTCCTTTATTTTCTCTTCCTGAAAAGCAATCAGTGCATACTATTCATTATATAAATTCACTAGATAAAGTTTTAATAACAACAACAAAAAAGAATGCTTATCTTTATTCAATCCAGAATAATATTTTAGTTTATGAGGAGAAATTTGATGAAAAAAAAATAAATAACATATCATTTAACAAAAAAGGTGAAATAGGTGTTTTTTCCTATGAAAATGGAGAAATTGCTATTTGGGATAGTAAAGATAAAAGAGTGAAGACATCTTGGAAACCTATCCTTGATAACGCAACAGAAGTAGGTGTTGCTTTAAATCATGGCTTGATGGCTGTGTCTTCTAAAAAAGGATTTATAAGGCTATGGAAGTCAGGAACTAGAGAGCCTTTAATAAAAGAAAAAGTGCATGATGGTAAGGTTACTTCATTAAACTATTTAGAAGATGGATCAATTTTATCAACAGGTATTGATAGTACTTTAAAACAATGGAATTTATCTACTGGACTTGATGAAATTCGGAAGTATGATTTCCCAATCCATAAAGCACATTTATCATCTACAAAGTCATCATTATATATGATAAATGATAGAGGTGATTTAATAAAACAAGAGCTAATTAACAATGATTCATCCCAAGTAATCTATTCATCTTTCACCCAAATAAATGACTTCTCAGTATCTTCTAGTGGAGAATATATTGCATTGGCAATGAATGATAGATCTGTGAAAATACTCGATGTTCAGAATAATTTTGCTTTAGATACAACTTTCATCACAACAGATATCTATGTAAATAAGGTTACATTCAATCATGCTTCAGATATACTATTAATTGGTGGTAAGAATCATTTGTCACTATTTAATATGAAAAAGCGTAAAATTGATATTGATTTGCCTATTAATAAAGCTATTCACTCTCTTGCATTTACTTATGACGATAAATCAATTTTAATCGCTGAAGATAACGGAGAACTTATTCAATATTCAAATGATTTAAAAAAGAAACTTTTTTCGTATCAACAAAGTAAAGGTAATATAGTTGATTTAAAGGACTTTCCAGGTAAAGATGTTTTTATTAGTCTATCATCTGATTTTGAAGTTGGAATTTGGGATTTGAAATCTCCCTATAAATTTGGAGCTGTGTTATCTGATGGAGATGTTGGCTGGGTTGTAGAACATTATTCAGGACTATTTGATGCTTCTAAAGCTAATATGCGGAATCTATATTATGTTGTAGATCAAGAAACAATTGATTTGAGCCAATTGCAAAATATGTATTGGGAGCCTGGACTAGGAACAAAACTTTTTACAGGTGAAAAATTGAGAGAAGTACCTCAGTTAAATACTTTAAATCTTTTCCCTGAAGCAGAGTTGTCCAAGAAGAATAATAAGCTTTTTGTTGACGTGAATGAAAGAGGTGGAGGTATCGGTAAAATTTCAATTCTTGTAAATGGAAAAGAGGTTCTTGAAGATATTAGACCCTATAAACAATCTCTGTCAGTTACTCACCTCAATTTATTAAACCAGAAAAAGAAAATTTCAAGATATGTTGTCCCACTGGATAGTTTAAGTCATTTGTTCCAAGTGAATGAAAGTTTAAATGATATCACTGTGGTATTGGAAAATGAAAATGGTTCTTTATCAGGTAGAGGTCTAACTATTCGCCATAAATCAAATGCTATTGATAAGGTTATACCTTCATTTTATGGAATTGTAGTAGGAGTTTCTGATTATAGAGGTATTAATTTAGATTTAAAATATGCGGCTTCTGATGCTGATAAAATAGCTTCATCTATACAACAATCTGCAAGTTATCTTTTTGGTGAAGATCATGTGAGAGTAGACCTTTTTTCATCAAATAATGAACAAAATTTTCAACCAACCAAAGCAAATATTGAAAACAGCTTTAAAGAAATAGGAAAAGTTGCTCAACCTTCAGATATCTTATTTGTCTTTCTCGCAGGTCATGGAATGTCTGAAAAAACAATAGATGGAGACGAAGATTTTTACTTTTTAACGAAAGATATGCTTTCTGCAGATCTTACTGATCAAACATTAAAGAAGAATTACACAATTTCTGGAAAAGAATGGCTAGAGTGGATGAAAGAAATTCCAATAACTAAACAAGTTTTTGTGATGGATGCCTGTAATGCAGGTAAATTTGCAGAAACGATTGTGGCTATGCGTAATTTAGATGACGAATCTATTCGTCTTAGAGCATTAGAAAGAGTAAGATCTCGATCCGGAATGTTTTTGTTGGCAGGGTCAGCCGCTGATAAAGTAAGTTATGAATCTAGTTTATATGGTCAAGGGTTACTTACTTATTCGATTTTAGATTATATGAAAAGAGGGGCCTTGAGAAATGGCGAATTTATTGACGTTCAAATGATGTTTAGTAATGCGGTGGATGAGGTGCCAAGATTAGCAGAGCGCTTTGGTGCTTATCAACAGCCGGAAATGCGAATTCCTCAAGGTGGTGATAGCTTTGATATAGGGCGATTGACACCTGAAATTAAAAATAAAATTATAATCTCTTCTGATTTATCAAGAGTTTCTTCCTCGCAAATTGAAGATGATAGTACATGGGTAGATGGTCTTAATTTATCATCTCTATTTGACCAAAAATTATTTCAACTTTCGGAAGGTTTTAATAGTGGTCGTAGTTCAATTACATTTTCACCAAATGCAAAAGGTCAAGATGTATATAAATTAAAAGGACGTTATCATTTCAAAAACAATGAAATAATTTTGACCTTAAAAATTGTATCAAACGGGACTATTTTGTTTCAATCTACCTATTCATCTGTCAATAAAGATGAAATATTGGATGAAAGCTTGAATGATGTCATTAAGTTTTTTCAAGATATTTAATTCTTTGTATTTTTGAATCTAAATTCATTTATAAAGCAAACCATAAATGCTTAATTTAAATAATAAGAAATTAATTTTAGCGTCAAAAAGTCCAAGAAGAGCCTCTTTATTAAAAGAGATGGATTTAGATTTTGATATTGAAGTACGTGAAGTAGATGAGTCTTATCCTGAAGATTTATCCTCGAATGATGTCGCAGAATATATCGCTCATAAAAAAGCTTTAGCATTTGATAATTTAAATGAAAATCAAATTGCTATTTTTTCAGATACCGTGGTAGTCAATGAAAATAAAGTACTTGGGAAACCTAAAGATTATGATGAGGCTTTCAGAATGCTAAAAGAGATGTCTGGGAAATCTCACTTCGTATATTCTGCAGTAGTTTTAAAGTCTAATTCTTTGATAGTCTCATTTACAGACGCTACTAAAGTATATTTTTCAGAAATGTCTGATGACGTAATTGATTATTATATCAATCAAAAGAAACCATTTGACAAAGCGGGGTCTTATGGTATACAAGAATGGATTGGTATGACAATGATTGAAAAAATAGAAGGTAGTTATTTCACAGTAATGGGACTGCCTACAGAAAAATTATACAAGAAATTATCTAAGTTTATTAATTCATAATTGAAATGAACTCATATTTGATGTGGTTGTTTCCTGTAATTTCTGCAGGAATAGGATGGGTTACTAATTACGTAGCGATTAAGATGCTGTTTCATCCAAGGAAACCTATTAAAGTATTATTTTTTACTTTTCATGGAGTGTTCCCAAGACGAAAAAAGACGTTAGCAAGAAGGCTAGGGGTGATAGTTGAGAAAGATTTATTTACTCCTGAAATGATTGTTGATAAACTAAAAACAGAAGAAAATAAGAAAAAACTCTATGAAGCCATTATGGTTCGAGTAAATGAATTTGTAGATGAAAAAGCTACTCAATTCGGGCCTATGTTACAGATGTTCGGCGGTGATGCAATAATTGATCAAATACGAACTGGAATGGAAAAATCTGTTGACGAAATGGTGCCAAAAGTACTAGAAGATATTGGCTCCAATATCACTGATATTAGCATTGAAGAAGTAGTCTATGAGAAAGTGATGGATTTTTCAGATGAAAAATTTGAAGATTTATTAATGTCAGTAATCAAATCAGAGTTAACATTTATAGAAATCATGGGAGCAATTTTAGGTTTTTTGATAGGATTAATTCAAGTAGGAATATTAATGCTAGCATAATCTATTTTTGAGAAAAGTCAATTAGTATAAAATAAAAAGCCAATCTGAATTAATTTTCAGATTGGCTTTTTTTATTTTTTCTTCTTTGGAATGAAAATCGTCATCTCGTCATCAACTTTAATAGCCTTTTCGAAATTGTTCTCATATGAATTATTCGTCTGCTGTTGCTGTTGTTGGAAGTAAGGATTATTTTGAGTTTGTTGTTGCTGCATTTTCATTAATCTTTTACTTAAAATATTCATGAGAAATCTGATGATCACTTTTGAATATCTTTTAAAAAGAAAAGCAAAGGCGGCAATAACAATTAAAATCTTAATTAACATATCTATATTTAATGTAGTGTAATTTATTTCGTAATGATTATGTATTAAATCTTTAATAATAAAAATATTGAAGACTTAACGCTTATATTTGTTGTCCTGCAAATATAGTCACTTTATTATAACGTATAGCAAAGTGTACAGGTTTAAAAATTGAGAATTCTTTAGCTTTAATTAATAAATGTTGGAAATCTTATTTCAAGATGAACATTTTGTCGCTATAAATAAGCCATCAGGACTTATGGTTCACCCTTCAGAATTAACGGGGAGAGAAGGCGAGTTTGCGATGCATCAACTAAGAGATCAAATTGATAAATATGTCTATCCTTGTCATCGATTGGATAGAGCTACATCAGGTGTTTTAATTTTTGCATTAAGTGCTGAAATGTGTCAAGCATTCCAAAACATAAATAATGAATCTGGAGATGTTTTAAAAGAATATATTACTTTGGTTAGAGGTCATCTTTTAGAAAATAAGATGCTAACAAAAGATATTAAAAATAGATATGACAAAGTATATAAATCTGCTAAAACATATGTAGAACCAATAAAAAATGTTGAATTGTCTATTCCTGTTGGTAAGTATGAAACATCAAGGTATTCTTTAGTTAAAGCTAGGCCATATACAGGAAAAACACATCAGATTAGATTGCATTTAAGAGGTGAAAACCATCCAATAATTGGCGATAGAAGATATGGAGATCATCGTCATAATAATATGATGCTCGAAAAATTTGGTTTAGATAGATTGTGGTTACATGCTGAGAATTATACTTTTATTCATCCAGTTACAGGAAATAGAATAAGTATCAAAGCAACATTGCCAGAAGATTTTAGAGAGATATTAAAAAAAATAAATATAAATTATGAGTAAAGTTAATGTAGGCGTTTATAATGAATTAGAAGTCGCTAGAGTAACTGATTTTGGTTATTTCTTTTCAACTGATGACGGGGATGTTTTTATGCCTAAAAGATTAGCAAAAGGTGAACTGAAAGTCGGTGAAATAACGGATGCATTTATCTTTACTGATCAAGATAGAAGATGGGTGGCTACTCATGAAAAACCTAAAGGTGTTGTTGGAGATTTTGTGACTTTACCTTGTAAGGATACGAACAAAATGGGTGCTTTTTTAGATTGGGGCATTTCGAAAGATTTGTTTGTTCCATTTTCAGAGCAAGAAGAGCCTTTAAGAAAAAAGAAATTTTATACAGTATATATTGATCTAGATAGAAAAACAGGAAGGGTTTTTGCTTCTACAAAGTTATTCAAGTATCTCTCTAAAGAAACTTCTTCATTTTACGAAGGACAAGAGGTGTTTTTATATATAGCACATCAAGTTGAATTAGGCTACGAATGTATCGTTAATAAAAAGTGGAGAGGACTACTTTACAAAGACAAAGTGTTTAAACCTTTGAAAGAAGGCAGTAAAGTAAAAGGATTTATTTCATCTATTCGTCCAGACGGGAAGCTAGATCTAACACTATCCAAGCCAGGTTACCATGCCAATGATATTGACCGTAAAGGAAAAGAACTAATTCTCTTAATGAGAAAGAAAGGTGGTCAAATGCCCTTCAATGATAAAAGCCATCCCAAAGATATAGAGAGAGAATTCCAAATGAGTAAAAAACAATTCAAACAAATTTTGGGTTATTTATACAAAATTGGCGTTGTTGAATTTACAAAAGAAGGTACAAAATTGATAAATATTTAAATTTTGTAATTATTTTTAAAGAAACATTTTGAATATCAAATTAAGATGAAGTAATTGTATAATTATAACATTGTAATTTGTTATGAAATTTGAGTACATAGTTAAAATTGGATAACACTCTATTGAAAGTGCATTCAGAAGTAGATACACTATATCAAAAAATGCGAGGAGCAAATGGCGAAGAGCTTTTTGCGTTTAAAGGCATTATGAATGACGATATATTAGGAGAAATCCTGAGTAGAGTGGAGGATACACTAAGCGAACACGAATCACTAATGAAACTTCAACGAAGAATTAATGTGATAGCTGTCGAAATTCTTCAAAATATCTTTCATCATTTTGAAGGTGTTGATTCCACAACGGTCAGTGATTCTTCACAAAATATCGTTATGTTCTTGCTATCTAAAGGAAAAGACGCCTACTATATTATAGCAGGTAATTACGTTCCTATGGAAACAGCAGAGTTTCTAAAAGAGAAGATAGACTCAATCAATGGATTATCTGTCGATGAACTAAAAAAGCGATACCGCAAAGTATTAAGTAACGGTGACTTCTCTGAACAAGGAGGTGCTGGTCTTGGTATTATTGACATTGCTAGAAAATCAGGTCAAAAACTTGACTATGATTTCGTAACAAACAACAATAGAAACTCATTTTTTACAATTAAAGTAAGTGTACCCTTATAAATCGCATTATAAGATGAAAGATTTTCTTAAAAAAGATACACCGAAGACTCCTCTCATACAAATGGAATATGAGAGTGGTTATTTTTTGATATCAGGAAGGTCAATTCCTGAAAACTCTATAGAATTTTACAGACCATTATTTGAATGGTTAGATGAATATAATACTAAGCCTCAGGCAAAAACTCAATTTGATGTACGTTTAGAGTATTTTAATACAAGTTCATCAAAATGTCTAGTTGAAGTATTTAGAAAATTAGAATTTCTAAAAGCTAGTGGGCATGATGTCGAAGTAAATTGGTATTATGAAGAAGATGATGAAGATATGCAAGAATCTGGAGAAGACTTCAAAGAAGTTATTAAACTACCAATACACATGCATATTTTAGAAGAATAAAAAAGGGGAGTAATTTTACTCTCCTTTCTTTTTATCTAAATTTTTGGATCATTGACAATCGCTGTATTAATTAAATCATCTACAAAAAACTTTGCATTTTTTGGAAGAGAAATCACCATTTTACCCGATTGATAGGCAGGTAATTGCTCAAATATCTTAGCGACTTTGTCAAGATCTTCTCTTTTTAAATTAATCTTTAATAATTTATCAGAGAATGAAGGTTTATTTTTATATATAGCATCTAATAGATTGTATTGAGGTTCGGTGAATATTAATTCTCCAATTGAAGAACCAATGTTATCCATTTCGTTTCTCTCAATTTGATCCATTAAATAGAAAACTTCAATGTCAATTTTACCTTCTTCAATATCTTCATCCTCTTCTATTAAAAATTGATTTTCATAAACCATAAGTATATGAGTAATCAGCTCTTGTTGGCTCTCAGAGAAATACTTTTTAATACTATCCCATTCGATTTCTTCAGAAAAGGCCTCTTTAAGGCTTCTTAATTGTTTTTTATTGTATCTAGAATCACCAATTTTGATACTGTCTTTTTCATTAAAAACAGCTTCTAATAATTTTAATTCAGCTTTTGAGAAATTATTATCTGCAAAAAGAGAATTTTCATCATTAGACTGATTACTTGAAGATTCTATCTCAAACAGTTCTTGAATACTAAATGTGTGAAATTCATCAGGTTCTTCATCATTTAGATGTGAACATTTTTCTAGAATATTTAAGATAAATTGCTCTTGGTCAACAGTTAATGGAGTGTGATCAGGATATTCTAAAGTTGTAATAATTTCACGAACATAATCTAATTGTTCTAGATTAAATGTTAGATTACCTACTTGAACTTCTTTCTTATTTTTTGTCTCATCTTCATGGATGATACTTAGAAATTCAAATTCTTCATCAGTTAGTGTCGTTGCAAGACTTAAATCGCTATCTCCGAATTCTCTTTCAATCTCGTTCATCATAAAAAGAACGCTGATGTTCTTCAGAGATTCAATTAATTCCCAACGATTTTCATCTTCATATTCCCAATCAGTTTCAACTTCATCTAATTTTTTAGATAGTTTTTTCAAAAAGTCTTTTTGAATGGGGTCTGATAAAGATTTTTCAAACTCTTGGTAAATAGGAGTTCTATTCTTTTGAGTAAAGTCAATTTTATCTAAAATTTCCTTTACTTTTGTGGAATCATTAGATGAAAATACAGGGAATAAAGAGCGATTAAAACTCTCATTTTTATCATAAATTGATTTAAAGAATTCAAATTCATTGATAGAAAAAATAAAATCGCTGGATTCTGGAGTAATATTATGAGCTTCTAAATCTAGACGGTCGTTTTTTTCTAATTGATAGATTTCTTCTATGTGCATTCTGATGAATTTTAAGTTTCTTGCTGAAATACTTCCAATAATAAGGACTTAGGATGAAAATACATAGTTAAAATACAAAACAGATGTAAAAAAAGTAATGTAATTTGTACTCTTACTTTCTATTTAGAACTAGTTTTTGCAGATTTGCAAAGTTAAAAAATAAACTGACCTTAAAACTGTGCAAAACTTCATTAAAAATGGGGTGATTGTGATCTTTTTTATTGGACCAACATTGACAAAAATACAGAATTAATAATATATGGGATTGTTTGATTTCTTTTCTAGTGATTTGGCGATTGACTTAGGTACAGCCAATACATTAGTTATACAGAAAGATAAAGTGGTTGTTGATGAGCCTTCAATAATTGCATTAGACCGACAAAACGGAAAAGTCATTGCTGTAGGAACTAAAGCAATGCAGATGCATGAGAAAACTCATGAAAATATTAGAACTATTCGTCCACTTAGAGATGGCGTAATTGCTGATTTCCATGCTGCAGAGCAAATGATACGTGGTATGATACGTATGATTAATGAAGGGAAAAGATTTTTTACTCCTTCTCATAGAATGGTAATTTGTATTCCTTCAGGGATTACTGAAGTAGAAAAACGTGCCGTTCGTGACTCAGCTGAGCATGCAGGAGCAAAAGAAGTATATATGATTCCTGAGCCAATTGCAGCTGCTATTGGTATCGGTATAGATATTGAACAACCTGTTGGATCTATGATTGTAGATATTGGAGGTGGTACTACAGAGATTGCAGTTATTGCACTTTCGGGTATCGTTGGTGATCAATCAATCAGAACTGCTGGGGATGTATTTACTCGTGATATCCTAGATTACATGAGACGTCAGCACAACTTATTGATCGGTGAGAGATCAGCAGAAAAAATTAAATGTGAAGTAGGATCTGCTTTAACTGAATTGGATGACGAATTAGAACCATTTGAAGTTAGAGGTAGAGACTTAATGACAGGTATCCCTAAAGTTATAACAGTTACTTATTCTGAAGTTGCTTATGCAATTGATAAATCAATTTCAAAAATTGAAGAAGCTGTTTTAAGAGCTCTAGAAACTGCTCCTCCAGAATTATCAGCGGATATCTATGATCGAGGTATTCACTTAACTGGTGGTGGTGCTTTATTAAGAGGTTTAGATAAACGTTTATCTATTAAGACTAAATTACCTGTTCACGTTGCTGATGATCCTTTAAGAGCTGTAGTTCGTGGTACTGGTCAAGCCTTGAAGAATTTAGATAATTATAAAGCAGTATTAATGACTTAATACTTTTGTAGTATTTATTTTCATATAAAAAATCCCTCTATTGAATGAAATAGAGGGATTTTTTATTTTCTCACCATTGTAAATGGTTGCTATAACTTAATCAAATAACCCTTTTACAAAATCTTTTGCGTCCTTAGCCTTATCTGCAATAGGATCTGTAAAATCTTTAAATTCTTCTTGATAACTTTTTCCAGCAGAAGTAGCAAACTTCCCAAGATCATCAACAACTTTATAATCACCACGAACAATTTCATCATACTCTCCACTTTGTACCCAATTCATAATTTCATTAATCCTTGTAACGGGGAAAGGGTGAGATTTAAAAATTGTATTTAGAAATTTATGAGCAGTATTTAAAATTCCTTTTTGATCTTCATATTCACGAGCTTGTCTTAAAAACTCACCAAGGTCCATTTGTTCTAAATTCCCTCCGCCAGCTAATTTCATAAGTAAATGAATACTTGTTTCAGGATTTTGAACCGCTAATAAACCTGCTCTATCAGCAGATAGCTCACTTTTTCTTTCCCATTCTTTTAAAGCGATGATTATACCATAAATAGCAGCTTTTCCTAATGGAATACCAAATTCAACAACTGATATTTTTAACAGAACTTGAAGTAGAGTGTGGTATAAAACATGACCACTTAGGATATGTCCTAATTCATGAGCAATAACAGATAATAATTCCTCATCATTTAATGTTTCAACGATACTTGAATTTAAAACAATAAAAGGATCATCTACACCAATTGCACCAGCATTTAAAATTGGACTTTGAGAAACATAAATTTCAGGAATATGATCTACATCAAAGATTTCACAAGCTTCTAATAATAATTCGTGAACTCTAGGGAATTGTGTTTTTGTAACTCTTACAGAAGAAGATAACGTCATCAATCTCAATGATTTTTCTGTTGTCTTACTGATGACAAATTTTAAAAGTGTATCAAACCCTGTCATTTTTTTAAGAGTAGATAATGCTAATTTATCTGCAGGATGTTCCCATACACTTGGGTGAATTTTAGGGAATTTTTTTTTGTGAATTTTAACCGCTGTAGAAGCCATAGTGTTTATCGTTATTTTATTTAGTTATAGCATTTTAAACCATCTTTTAATATTCTTTCTATTTGAAATATTTTAAGATGTGATCTTAAAAACTAAATAGGTATATTTGTCTTTGAAATAGACCCTTTACTTTAAGTTATATTTCTAATATAGTAGAAATTAATATTACAATTGTAAAATTGTTAGAAAAAATATACTTCTTACAAATTTTATTATTTTTTATGACTTATCTTTTATACAAAATAGGTCTATAAATGTGTCTATACTTTTCAACTAATAGTGGGGGAATAACCTTTATTAGTTTTCATTTTTTTACTGATTGAACAACTACTCTTGAATACAAGATTATTTAAATATAAATTCATCTCATTTTTTTTGATTGTCCTTACAAGTTGTATCTCCTATAAGAGTCTTGATCAGGAGAAAAGCTTATTGGTGGAACAGAAAATTGAGGGGGTTAAATTTTTCGATAAATCAACGTTGGATTCTTATCTCAGGGTAAAACCAAACCGTTCTTTTCTAAGAACAGACATACGTATACCTCTTTATTTTTATATGCGAGGTGAGAAGTATTACAAAAAAAATTATCAAAAAGATAGTGTGAAGTTTGCTGATATGACGGAATACTATGAAGAGGTAATTAAAGTATTAGAAGATGAGTGGAAAGAAGAAGTTTATGATAACCGAGAATATTTAGACAGTTTATATCAAAAAGATGTCTATTTAGTTTATCATGAATTAAGAAAAGCGGAAAAACAAGCGTCAAGAGATTCTCTCAGAGGTTTGAGAAAACTTCGTAAGGTCAAATCTAAATCTATAACCAAAACTGAGAAAATAGCCGAAAGAGTTGAAAATGGAAACTGGTGGATGACTTCTGCTGGTGAACCTCCCGCATATTTTGATTTAGAAGAATCACAAAATAATCAAGCAATTTTAGAAAGAACGCTAAAAGCTAAAGGTTTTTTAAATGCTAAAGTAGAATTAGAAGTTGATACTACTTTTGATGAAAATTATACTTTGGTAAAAGAAAAATATGTTGTTGATGAAGGAAAAAGGTGGAGAATAAATCGTATAAAATATGATACACCCAGTAAGACGATTTATAATGAAATCCTGAGAAATAATAGAAAAAGTAAAATAAAAGAAAAAGGACCGTATTCAGAAGAGAGACTTCAATCCGAAAGAAACAGATTGACTAAAGTTTTCAAAAATAGTGGATATTATGATTTCTCTTCAAATTATATTCATTTTGAAGTAGATACAAATAAGGTTCATGGGAAAGTAGATATTTTGGTGACTGTTGATCCACCTAAGACTGGAGATCGACATATTAAATATTATATCAATGATATTACATTGGAAACCGATCCAAATGACAAAGTAGTAGCAGACACTACCGAATATGAAGATCTTACCTATATCGAACATAAGAAAAAATACAAACCAAAAATTCTTGATGGAAAAATAGCACTGAAAGAAAGTGCTCCTTATAATGAGCTTTTAACGAATGATACAAGACGTTTCCTTACGCAAATGGATGCCTTTAAATTCGTTAATATTGAATACATCAAAACAGGAAATGATTCTTTAAATGTATTTATCTATCCAAGTTCTTTCGATAAATATCAATATGCTTTTGAAACAGGTCTAAATGTTAGCCGTTCCCTTCCAGGACCATTTGCTAGTTTGTCATTAAAATCAAGAAATATATTTAGAGGTGCTGAATCTCTTGAATTCAGAGGTCGTTTTTCACTGGAAGCGCAAGCGAGTATTGCTGAGTCAAGTGATGATATTTATAATGGTGCAGAATATGGTTTTAGTACAATCCTAAATGTACCGAGACCTTTAATTCCTTTTGTCAATAAATTAAATGAGTCCTATTATATAAGAAATGCTAAAACAAAAATTATTAGTGATATTTCATATGTTAGTAGACCTGAATATACTCGTTTGAACTTTAAAGGTTTATTTGGTTATGACTGGCGAAATAGGAAAGAGGATTTATTTGAATTATCTGTAGCCGATTTAAACGTTGTAAGAACTCCATTTTTAAGTAATGATTTTAGAATAAGATTGCAGCAATTAGCGGAGCAAGGAAATACTTTACATTATTCATTTGATAACTCTTTTGTATCAAGTATGCATATGAGTGTTTCAAGAATGAGAGGAGATTACATGACTAGCTCTTCAAAGGCAAATTACATGAAAATCTATGGTGAATTGGGTGGTAATATGCTCGATTTAGTAAATAATTGGACAGGGAGTGAACCTGGATCAATCTATGGATTACGTTATTATAAATTCTTTAAAATCTATTATGATTATCGAAAAGTAACGCCAATTGGAGAGAAGAAAAAACATTTCTTTGCCTCAAGAATACATGTTGGAGTAGCAAAACCATATGGTGAAGTAGATGCCTTACCTTATGAAAAATACTTCTTCTCAGGTGGAGGAAACAGTAATAGAGCATGGAGACCAAGACGATTGGGACCAGGATCTTTTACACCACCACAAAATGAGGATGGTACATTTGACTATAGTTATGAACAGCCTGGCGACATGATTATTGAATTAAATGCTGAATGGAGGTACAAAATCACCAATTTGTTCCAATGGGCATTTTTTATTGACGCTACAAATGTTTGGTTATTGGAAGAAGATGCAACAAGACCCGGAGGTAACTTTGAGTTTTCTCGTTTCTGGAGAGAATTCGGTATTGGTGCGGGACTAGGAGCAAGAATTGATTTTTCATTTTTATTAATTCGCCTTGATGTTGGTACAAAAATATATGATCCTGCAAGGAGAGAAGGAGATCGATTTGTTGCAGGATATGACTTTTTAGGAAAAGGTACAACAGAATTTAATATTGGTATAGGATATCCTTTCTAATAATCCTTATTTTTGTGCGAATATTAAATTTATAAAATGTCGCAAACTAAAGTTGTGTTGTTATTGGGTGCAAATCTTGGTGATAAGTTGCATACACTTCAACAAGCCGTAAAGGAAATTGAAAATGAAATAGGTCAAATTATTTCATTATCACATATATATGAAACTGCCGCATGGGGTAAAGAAGATCAACCTAGCTATTATAATCAAGTCTTAGAATGTTTTTCAACTTATAGTCCTGAAGAGTTAATTCTTATCACACAAAGTATTGAAAACAAATTAGGTAGAGTTCGAAAAGAAAAATGGGGAGCACGAATTATTGATATAGATATTTTGTTTATCGATAGTGAGGTAATTTCTCTGAAAAATTTAAATGTCCCACATCCTTTTATACAGGAAAGAAGATTTACATTAGAACCATTAACAGAAATATTACCAAAGTTTGTCCATCCAATTTTAAATCAAACTTTAAGTGATTTACTTTTGCAATGTAAAGATCCGCTTACAGTAAAAAAGCTGTTATTAAAATAGATTCGTCTTTTAGAATAGGAAATACTTTAATGGGAAGAAGAAAAAAAAATATCGTATTAGAGAACGTTAAAATTATTGACGTAGGAAGTGAAGGTAAAGCAATTGCAAAAACAGAAGATAATATGACTGTTTTTGTGACAGGTGCTGTTACAGGTGATGTATGTGATCTTCAAGTTACAAAGAAGAGAAAATCATATATGGAAGCTAGACCTATTCAATTCCATGAATATTCTGATCAAAGAACGGAAGCTTTTTGTGAGCACTTTGGAACTTGTGGTGGTTGTAAATGGCAAATGCTAGATTACAAATGGCAATTGTTTTATAAACAAAAACAAGTTGAAGATCAATTAGAAAGAATTGGTAAAATTGATTTACCTGAGATAACACCAATCTTCGCATCAGAGGAAACGTTTGAATACCGTAATAAAATGGAATTCACTTTCACTGGAAATCGTTGGTTGACAAAAGAAGAAATGGATTCTAATACAGATGGTATTGAAAAAAGAGGAGTTGGTCTTCACTTGCCAGGTATGTGGAATAAAATTCTTCACTTAAATAACTGTTACCTTCAGAACAAACCTTCGGATGAAATCAGAAAGGCAGTGTATGAGTTTATTATTGAAAATGATTACTCTGTTTATGATCAAAAAGAAGAAGATGGTTTCTTAAGAAATATGGTAATCAGAACTTCATCAACAGGAGATATCATGGTCATGATGCTTTTCTTCAAAGATGATGTTGAAAAAAGAAATGCACTTCTAGATTTTATAAAAGAAAAGTTCCCTCAAGTCACTTCTTTACTATATGTTATAAACGGTAAGAAGAATGATAGCTATCATGATTTGAATGTAAATATCTATCATGGTTTACCTTACATTGAAGAAGAAATGGAAGGTTTGCGTTTTAGAGTGGGACCAAAATCTTTCTACCAGACAAATTCAAAACAAGCGTATAACCTTTACAAAGTTGCCAGAGATTTTGCTGAATTAACAGGAGAAGAGAGGGTATATGACTTGTATACAGGAACAGGTACAATTGCTCAATTTGTTTCTAAGAAAGCAAAAGAAGTAATTGGTATCGAATATGTAGAAGATGCTATCAAAGATGCAAAAGTAAATACAGATTTAAATGGTATTGAAAATTGTAAATTCTTTGCAGGTGATATGAAGAAAATTCTTATTCCGTCATTCATTAAAAAGCACGGTGAGCCTGATGTAATTATTACTGACCCACCAAGAGCAGGAATGGATGAAAAAGTAGTAGAACAGATATTAAAAGTTGCTCCAAAACGTATTGTTTATATTAGCTGTAATCCAGCTACGCAAGCAAGAGATATAGCACTTTTAGATGAAAAATATAAAGTAACTAAGGTAATGCCAGTCGATATGTTCCCTCATACTTATCATGTTGAGAATGTAGTAGCATTGGAATTAAAATAAATTTACTAGAAAACGCAATCATTAATTTGATTGCGTTTTTTTGTGTTTTATTTGTCTATAATCACTTTTTAATTATATTAAAGCATCGAATTGTTATATCGTCAAATGCTTTACTTTTAAAAACAATATCGAAACTAACTGAAATGATGAATTTAAAGGAATTGCTATTCAATTAATACAATTTTATTACTACCAATAGTAATTCTTCGTGTGAATAAACTTTAGATAATAAACTACTTCAGTAAATAATTTTCTTCTAACTTTTTTAAACTTTCAATAATTTTGGAAAGACCTAAATGGCTGATTCATTTACTATATTTTATCTCAGGATGGACTATGTTCATACTGCTTAGTATAGTGCTTGTAACTTTTGTACTTTCAGGGGCTTTGGTAGCTTTCGAGAATTTACCGTTTATTCCCGACATGATTAGTTTTCCATTGAAAACCTTGATCTTAGTTTTAACCTTTATTACTGCAATTATTTATTCTGTAAAGTTTTCTTTATGGTTAAATAACTATCTCAATGAAATAGCAATAATCAATAGTTACACCTCTGTTGGTATTTGTCTTAATCTATCAGTATGTTTTCTAGGGGCTCCAACACTTTTAGTAATTAATTTGATCACGTTTTATTTTTCATTTTAATTGAAATAGAAGACAATTTTTTCATGAAGAAAAAGATATTTAATCTTATAAAGATTTAAAATTGAAAAGATGTTCCTTTTCACATGATTGTTTTTAAATTTGTGTCAACTAAAAACACAAAATTATTGTAATGGCAAACCTTGAGTGGAAAACAGAAAAAGAATACGAGGAAATCACCTTTAAAAGTTTAAATGGTGTAGCAAGAATCGCATTCAATAGACCAGAATGTAGAAATGCATTTACGCCAAAAACGGTTGATGAATTATGGGAAGCGTTGATTATTTGCCATGAAAGTCAAGATATTGGTGTAGTATTAATTACAGGAGAAGGTCCTTCAGAAAAAGATGGTGGATGGGCTTTTTGTTCTGGTGGTGATCAAAGAGTACGTTCAACTACAGGGTATAAAGGAGAAAATGGAATTAATCGTTTCAACATCTTAGATGTTCAGCGTCAAATTCGTTTTATGAATAAAGTGGTTATCGCTGTAGTTCCAGGTTGGGCTGTAGGTGGAGGACACAGCTTACATGTAGTTTGTGATATGACAATTGCAAGTAAGGAACATGCTAAATTCAAACAAACTGATGCTGATGTAGCAAGTTTTGATGGAGGATTTGGTTCTGCTTACTTAGCTCGTCAAGTTGGTCAAAAACGAGCAAGAGAAATATTCTTCTTAGGAGCGGAGTATTCAGCACAAGAAGCTTTTGAAATGGGTATGGTGAATAAAGTTGTACCTCATGAAGATTTAGAGCAAACAGCGTATGATTGGGCTCAAGAAATTATGACGAAATCACCTACAGCAATTAAAATGTTGAAATTTGGTTTTAACTTAATTGATGATGGTTTAGTTGGTCAACAAGTTTATGCTGGAGAAGCTACACGTTTAGCCTACGGAACTGATGAAGCCGTGGAAGGTAGAAATGCATTCTTAGAAAAAAGAAAAAGAGATTTCTCAACTTTCCCAAAATTTCCTTAACGGATTTTTATCAAGATATCATAGCCCATTTTATATGGGCTTTTTTTATTTCATTTTTTTTATGCCACCTTTCTATATATATTAGTTGAGTAATATATTCTGACTGAATTGTTATAAACTAATTAAAAACCAATTTTTTAGAAAACAATCTATTTTTTAACTACAATAATATAGCAAACTATGTTTATTATTTTTGGAACAAGAGGGGTAAAACACACTGTAAGTGAAAACCCTATTCTGACTAATTCGTGCCCTAACTGTAGTGGCTCATTAGTAAATAAACTTTACCGTAGATGGCTCACATTATTTTTTATACCAGTGATTCCATTAGACACAATCGACCGTTTTTATGAATGTAATAAATGCGGAAATGCTTATAATGAAAGTATTAAAAATATACTTCAGCAAAATCAAGTAGACAAAGAACAAGCGTTACAAGATGCGAAAAAGTTATTTACTACAACTGTAATTGCTGCAATGACACATATGGCTATCATTGATGATGATTTCGCAGCAGAAGAAGAAAGAGAGATTCTTGATATGATAAGTAATTTTCCAGATATGACTGCAGAATTGACAGAGGTGATGGAAAAAGTAAAGAAAGATGGTAACAAGGATAATTATGTTTTTGATTTATTACTAAAAGCAAGGTTAGAATTATCATCAGAGGCTTTAATCAATATTCTTGGTCAAGCAGGTATTGTTCTTTTAGCAGATGGACAAATTGAAAAAGAAGAGGAAGATTTAATGAAAGATTATTTAGTAGCTTGCGGGTTACCAAAAGATCTTTATAAAAAGATTTTAGAAAAACTAGAGAAAAAAGAAATTGCTGAGGTTTAATCTTCAATAAATAATTTTTTTGATTTCTTTGTTTTCTAAAAGCGAATTACGAAAACTCATTGAAAGATGAGTTTTCTTTTTATTACGAGAATGAACTTCAGACACTATAGATTACAAGTTGCTTTATTGTGAATTATCCCTATAAATACATACAAAAAAGATTTAATAATCAAATTTTCAATAGGATTGATAGCTTATTTTTCTCAAATAGAATAAAATGTTTATTAGGTGATATTTATGCAATTTTTCTATTGTTTTTTACCAATTTATTTCACACTTATTATTATTACTATTTCTAATCAATACCTATTAGAAAGCCAAATAGATAACCATAAATACAATTCTTTTCTAAAAATACTTTTCTTTTTTCCCTTCTTCTATTTTTTACTTAATAAAGATTTTTTTAATGGGCAAAGTTTTGCTAAATGCTATTACGGATACAAAATTATTGATCGTAATTCAAAAAATATAGCCTCAAAAAAGCAGTGTGTACTAAGAAACTGTACAATAATCATATGGCCAATAGAGGTTCTTCTTCTTGTATTAGAGAAAAGAAGAATTGGTGATTTAATTGCAAAAACTAGAATAGTAAGAACAAACCCAATAAACTTGGAAAAAAGTCTTTTAAATATGAAGGAAAAACAAATTAGCTTTCACAAAGCAAGTTTGTTCATAGCTTTATTTTTATCTTCTATTTACTCATTATTTCTTGAATTTCTAACTATTTTTATTCAAAATAATTTAATCTAACTATGAAATTATTACTTATACCTTTGCTATTTTTCTCATTTACACTATTTGCTCAAGAAAATAAAGATTTAGATTTAAATCTTGTTGAGACAGGAAATGATAAATGGAAATTATATATTAAAAATTTGAGATTAACTCCACAAGAAATAGTCATATATCTTGATTCAACTGATGAACTTGTGATGAATTTTTCTCTACCAATTTCTTCAGATACAACAATTATGAATTTAGTTGGTGATGATAGAGCACAAATTGCTGAAGCTTTTAATGCAAAATATGAAATTAAAAACTTCTTTGGAGATTCTTCAACAATTCATCCTGATTATGATTATTTATATCAATTGCCTTATAAAAAGAGAAAGAAGTATGAAGTAAGTCAGGGTTTTCATGGTAAAACTTCTCATCAAAGTGTAATTTCTGAATATGCTATAGATTTTCGTATGGACATAGGGGAAACAGTTTGTGCTGCAAGAGAAGGTACAGTTGTAAAAATTCTTGATCATTTTAAAGAATCTGGAAATAAAAGCTACGTACATAAAGCGAATAAAATTATCATCTTACATGAAGATGGTACACTCGGAACTTACGCTCATTTAAAATATAAGGGTGTAATTGTCAATGTTGGTGACCATGTAGAAAGAGGTCAAGAAATAGGATATTCTGGAAATACTGGATATACAAATGGACCACATTTGCATTTTGTCGTTAGGAAAGAAAGAGATATTGCGATTCCAATAAAGTTTGAAGGATATGAAGATATTAATTTAAAAAGAGGCAGAAGATATAAATGTCAATGATTTTTCTAATTTATTGAAACAAACTTCTAATATAATTATAATTAGATTCATAATACTATGAAGAGCTTAAACCTCAAACTATATTTCAAAAGGATTGGATTAGAAGAAACATATAAAGATACTTCATCCACTTATAAAAGTTTATCAAAGATTGTATATGCACATATTACTACAATACCATTTGAGAACCTTGATATTAATCTTGGTAGAGAAATAAAAGTGGATATTCTATCAATTTTTAATAAAGTGGTTTACAAGAAAAGAGGAGGTTATTGTTTTGAAGTAAATGGCTTAATGCATGCTGTATTAAAACAATTAGGCTTTAAAGTAAGACCCTTGCTTGCTCGAGTTTTATTGAAAGAAGAACCATCTGGAAAAACACATCAAATTACTTTAGTAGAAATAGAAGGAAAGGAATACATTGTAGATGTAGGTTTTGGGGCAGGGTCTTCTAAAACACCTTTACCAATTATTTATAATGAAGTAATAGAAAATGAATCACAAACGTATCGATTCCTTAATGATGAAAAGTTAGGGTTAACCTTACAAATTAAAGAAAAAGGAAAATGGATGTCTTTGTATGCTTTTCATAGAAATTATATTGTACAAAGTGATATAGTTCTTGGCAATTATTATTCTTATTCTAACCCCAACTCACATTTTACCTATTCAAGAATAGCATGTCTTCATACCAAATTAGGAGTTAAAAAGCTTTTCAATAATCGATTATCTATTGAAAATAATAATGAATTTCAAGAATTCTTCTTAAAGGAAGACCAAGCAACAGTTAAACGAATAGAAAGAGAGTTTAATATTACATTAAATGAATCTATAACAAGTTTTAAAACTGTTGAAGATATGAATAAGTAAGATATACTTCCAAAAAACTTCAATAGATAAACAATTCTCTTATTTTTGTGTACTCAATTATTTAAACATCTGAAATAATAAACACACTTTCATGAGAATTAATTATCTTTTAATCTACCTCTTATCAATCACTATCTTTCTAAATCTGAATGAATTAAGTGCGCAAACTTATGGTAGAAATGGTATGGTCGTATCTGACAATATCATAGCATCACAAGTAGGTAATGATATTTTAAAAAAAGGTGGAAATGCAATTGATGCTTCCATCGCTACAGCATTTGCATTAGCTGTTACACATCCTCAAGCAGGGAACATTGGCGGTGGAGGTTTTCTCGTTTATAATGATGCAAATGGAAATGCAACAAGCATTGACTTTAGAGAGAAAGCACCTCTAGCAGCATCTCCTAATATGTTTTTAGATAAAAATGGTCAACTCATCCCTGGTAGTAATCATGAAGGTTTACTCTCTGTGGGTGTACCCGGAACAGTTGCAGGATTATATCTTGCACATGAAAAGTATGGTAAACTCCCTTGGAAAACGTTAGTTGATCCCGCTTATAAACTAGCTAAAGAGGGTGTAATTTTATCATGGACATTAGCAGAACATGCAAAAAGTATTAGAGATAATGAAGGTCCTGAATTTTTAAAACACTATTATGATAATGAAAATGGTGAGTTAACAAAAGCCGGAGAGGTGTGGGTTCAAAAAGAACTTGCACAAACATTAAAATTGATTCGTGATAAAGGTAAGAATGGATTTTACAAAGGAGAAGTAGCAGAAGAAATCGCTAGATATATGAAAGAAAATGGTGGAATTATTACTACTGAAGATCTTGCAAAATATGAAGCTATTGAAAGAGATGTAATTAGAGGAACTTATAAAGGTTTTGAAATCATATCAATGCCTCCACCAAGTTCAGGCGGTGTGGCAATCGTGGAAATGATGAATATTTTAGAAAATGCTCAATTTGATACAATTCCTTTCAATTCAACACCATATGTACATTTATTAGCGGAGACAATGCGTAGGACATATGCGGATAGAGCAGAGTTTCTAGGTGATCCAGATTTTAATCCAGAGATGCCAGTTGATAAATTAACTTCAAAAGAATATGCTAAAAATCGTTACAATACGATTGATTTTCAAAATGCTTCAGTAAGTGATTCCTCCAAATATGGGCGTTTATATGACGGTAAAAATACAACGCATTTGTCTGTCATTGATAAAGATGGTAATGCTGTATCCCTAACGTATACCATTGAACAGTCATATGGATCAAGAATGGGTTCACCAAAACTTGGTTTTATATTTAACAATGAAATGGGTGATTTTAATCCACAACCAGGTTATACTAATTCAGGTTGGTTGATTGGATCGGATCCTAATATAATTGCTCCAGAAAAAAGAATGTTATCAAGTATGAGTCCCTCTATCATTACAAAAAATGGGAAGAACTATTTAGTAATAGGTAGCCCAGGTGGAAGGACAATTATTAATACTGTTTTTCAAACGATTTTGAATGTTTTGGAATTTAACATGCCATTGGATAAAGCAATTGAAGCAATGAAAATTCATCACCAATGGTTTCCTGATCAAATTACTTATGAAAAGGATTTACTTTCTCCTGATACTAAAGATAACTTAGAGAAGATGGGACATCAAATGAATGCAAGAGAGAATTTAGGTAGACTTATGGGAATATTAATTCCTGAAGGAGATAATGTGTACATTGGAGCTTCAGATTCTTCAAGCCCAGATGGTGGAGCAATTGGCTATTAAATAAAAATTATTTCCTTAAATATTAATTAAACCACAAAAATAGTTGTTGTGACAATAATTATTTAAACAAGGTAATTACACTAAGTTTACTTTGAATATATAGTACGATAATTCTACAAATTTCAATTTCACTAAAATTCTATTTATGAAAACTACAATCACATTGCTATTTTTAGTGATTAACTTCTATGGTCTTTTCGCTCAAACCAAGAAGTACAACCTTCCAAAAAGTATAAATCTAGAGAATGTAAACATTACTTTCCAAAAAGTGAGTGTTGCCTCAACAAGTTATTATATTAATTACAAAGTGGAAAACACTGGAAATGGGGTGTTATTACTTGATAGAACAAAAACTAAACTTCTTCAAAATGAAGGAGAAGTAACACCAACCTCTCAATTGACTGTATTATTACCAACAAAGAACAAGGTAATATATAATCAATTTAGAATTAAAGCACCTATACAGAAAAATGCTTCAACTTTTAAGCTACAACTAGATGGTGTTCAGTATGCATCCAAAGCTGTTAAAGCTCTTTCTGTAGCCAAATTTCCATTAGAAGAAAAAGCAACTCAATCATTAGAAGGTTTTTCTACAAAAGTGATGGAATATAATGTACGTTCAGAGGAAAATAGAATTTTTGCTGAAATCAAATGTACATTTAACGGTACAGGAAAACAATTGGGACATATTGATTTATCTAAAGTGAAAGTCAATGGGGGTAAAGCTGAAATAGTAAAAAAAGGGGATTATTTACAGGCTGGAAAATCATATACATTTGCAATCAATATAACACCAAATGGGGAAGATGTTAGTGTAGACTGGGCTGAGGCTTTATCTATTCTTGATATAAAAACCATTTCGATAGCTCCAATTGAAATCAAGAGTACTGATTATGTTGAGTCGAAGGAGGCTAAAGAAAAAGAAGACGAAAAAAAGGATGAGAAGAAAGAAGATTGTTCTTTAAGCTATGCTGATTTTTCTAAGTTAAAAAAAGACATTCAAAAAGAAATGAATGTTAGTAATAAAGCTGTGGAGATGGCAAATGAGTTCTTATTGGAAAAAGGCTGCATAAATGTTGACCAAGTAATTGAATTTATGACTGTATTTAACCTTGACGGTCAAAGATTAGCTTTTGCTAAAATGGCATATCAATTTACTTCAGATAAAGCTAAATATCATAATGTAGTAGGGAAATTATCTTACACTAAAAATAAAGAAGCTTTAGAAGAATTTCTTTCAGTTCAGTAGTATATGAATCACATTTTATCAAAAAAGCCTATCATTTCGGTGATAGGCTTTTTAGTATATTTAGCTTAATCTTTTGCAACTTCTTCAGGAGCGTCATCAATAAGCATTACACAATCTTTACAATTAAATTTCAATTTGTATCTCACATCCTTGTATTTCAAGAATAAAGGGAATTGAACATTTTCTGGTGGAGTAACAAAGGTTTCATGTTCGTCACACATACCAATTTGATAACGAAGACAGTGTTTTGTAGTCATTAAACGTAATTTACTCTTGTCTTCACGACCTTCAAAGCCTTCACCAATTTCTTCTACACCATGTCGCTCGTAAAATTCTCTAGCTTTTTGATTTAATACATTTCCATGATGATCAAATTTCTTTTGGTAGTAAGGATATGTATCATCAATCTCGGTATTAAGGCGTTTAGGTTGCTTATAGTTTTTATTTCTATACTCTTCCAGTGCCTCAATTAAATCTCTTCTCCATTGGTTTACTTTACCTCCTGGGATAAATGGAATCTCACCTTCAGGTAAGTGAACATTTTCAATACTAAAAATAGTGTTCCCAGATTTCTTAAGAGATTTCGTTAAGTTTTGAATAGCTTTTTCTTTGTTTGAAGCTACCTCGAATGGTTCTTTATATTTATGAGAAACTTTATTACCGTAAATATCTTCAATAGAAAGTTCAACAGTATTTTGTTGCCAATCTAAAGTAATATCAGCATCGATTTTACGAACTGTTTTCTCACCTTTAAGTTCTTTGTTATACTGTTGGTCAAAATTTCTATAAATTTCTGCACCAACACGTACACCCATTACAAGGGAAGTTTTGATCCAACCTTTATCATCTACATGCTCAACTTTCATACCCTGAAGCTTTTCATGTTTATCCAAGAAACATAATCCATCACCAGGAACAAGTTTCTTATCCGTTTCAATTAGATATTGATTGGCTTTTATTTCTTTTACTACACCGATTTTATCACCAATAGCTTTTGGTGTATCAAAATTAGCAATAGTATCTTTTCTTTTCTCGTAGAAGTAAGTTGTAAATTCTCTATTATACGTCTTTTCAGGAGCTGGTTCAAAACCTAAAGTAACTTTACCTTGAGAGTCTCTTACAAACTCATCTCCATATTTATCCAATACATAATCAATACGCTTACGGAAGTTACCGACCATGTTTTTAACGTAAGCCTCATCTTTAAGACGACCTTCAATCTTAAATGAATTAACTCCAGCTCTTGCTAATGGTAATATATAATCTTCAAGATTTAAGTCTTTTAGAGAAAGAAGGTGTTTTTCGCTAGCGAGTTTTTGACCAGCATTATCAATTAAATCATAAGGTAAACGACAAGGTTGTCCACAAGCACCACGATTTGCAGAGCGATCACCTACGTTATTACTCATATAACATTGACCACTTAAACTCACACATAAAGCTCCAGCAACAAAAGCTTCTAATTCAACATTAGTTTTTTCTCCAATATCTTGAATTTGCTTTATAGATAATTCCCTAGCTAATACTACACGATCAAAACCTACTTTTTCAAGAAATTGAACTTTCTCTAAATCATAGTTATGCGTTTGTGTAGAGGCATGTAAAGGAATAGGAGGAAGGTCCATTTCTAAAAGCCCCATATCTTGAATGATCAAAGAATCAACACCTGCATGATATAAATCCCAAGCTTGCTGACGTGCTTGCTCTAATTCATTATCAAATAACAAAGTGTTCATTGTAGCAAAAATCTTTGCATTAAATCGGTGAGCATGCTTTGTAAGTTGCTCAATTTCTTGAATTGAATTACCTACACCATCTCTTGCACCAAAAGCTTTTGGTCCAATATACACGGCATCAGCACCATGATTTATGGCTGACATACCAATTTCAATATTCTTTGCGGGAGCTAATAGTTCTAAAAACTTCTTCATGCTGCAAAAATAACTTTGTTTTTTGAATGAAAACGAAAATGGAATGTTTTATTTACAAAAAAAGCTGATCCAGGTCACTGAATCAGCTTTTTTTTAAATATCTATATCGTTAAATCGAAAGATTATAACTCCGGTTCTTCAATTTTAGAATGATTGCCAACAGCTTTATCTACTAATATAGCAACCGTTGAATCTCCAGTTACATTTACTACAGTTCGAAACATATCAAGAATTCTATCAGGAGCAAGAATTAATGCAATTCCTTCTGTAGGTAAACCAACTTGTTCAAGAACGATAATCAACATAATCACACCAGCGCCCGGTACTGCAGCAGCACCAATTGAAGCTAAAGTAGCAGTAACTACAATTGCTAATTGATCCATTAATGTAAGTTCAATACCAAAAACTTGTGCAATAAAAACGGCAGCTACACCTTGATATAAACTTGTACCATCCATGTTGATCGTAGCACCTAATGGTAAAACAAAACTAGTTGTTTCTTCAGATACTCCTAATTCTTCTTCCACCTGTTTCATGGTTACCGGAAGTGCTGCAGCACTACTACTAGTAGAAAAGGCCATCATTTGTGCAGGGAAGATTCCTTCAAAGAAGTTCTTTACATTCACTCTGCCAAATACGATAAGTATTAATGGATAAACTACTAAGATCATAGTAAATAAGCCTGCAATCACCACTAAAGAGTATTTACCTAAGGTTAACAATAACTCAGCAGCACTAGATGGATCATCACCTGTAAAATCTGTTATTAGAGAAGCGATTAATGCAAATACACCATAAGGAGCAAATAACATGATGATATCAACCATTTTCAGAATGATTTTATCCAAGCTTTCAAAGAAGCGCTTCACAGGTTTACCTTCTTCTATAGGGATTGCAACTAAAGAAACAGCAAATAAGATAGCAAAGAATATCACTTGAAGCATATTACTATTACTACTCATAGCATTAAATATGTTCCCAGGAACCATATCTACTAGAGCTTGTAAAGGCCCATTGTTTTTTACTTTACTTGCACTTTCAAGTTTAGAAGTCGTAGTGTCTGCAAACTTTTCGATAAAAGTCATTCTTGTTTCTTCTGAAATTCCAGACCCAGGTTCAAATATATTGACTAAAACAAGACCAATAGATATTGCTATAACAGTAGTTGCTAAATAAATAACAACAGCTCTACCACCCATTTTAGATAATTTTGATAAATCGGTCATAGATGCTACACCATTTACCAAAGAGATCAATACTAATGGTACTGCTATTAACTTTAGTAAACGAATGAAGATTGTACCAAAGGGTTTAATCCAATCATCAGAAAATTGAGCATAACCATTAAAGCTGATAAATAATCCTAGAAGAAGGCCTAACACCATTCCGATGATTATTTTCCAATGTAGTGCAAGTTTTTTCATTATTGTTATTTTGAAAAAGGATCTGTTTTGTTTTAAGTAAAGTTTATCGATCTAAAAAATGAAGAGTAAACTTCTGAAATACATCATATTAATATCTGATCGACCGATACCTTATGAGAAGTCATTAAATTCATTTGATGAAAACTCCCCACAAGATAAGACAGGACTAGAAAAAATACTCCTTTTTTATAATTTATTATAGAATAGAGATATAAAAAAGTCCTACAAAGTAATATTGTAGGACCTTAGAATATTTTAATTTAATGCATCATCAATGTACATTAATACTTTCTCCATTAAATGAACTCTATCTTTTCCTCTAACATTATGTGGATGCCCAGGGTAAGTAAAGAAGTCAACTTGAACTCCATTAGTTACGCAATTCTGTAAGAATAAGAAAGAATGCTGTGGTACAACTACGTCATCAATTAATCCATGAATAATTAATAGTTTATTTTTTAATAAAGTAGTCTTGTCTAATAATTTTGCTGTTGCAAAACCTTCAGGGTTTAATGCTGGAGTAGACATGTATCTTTCTGTATACATCACTTCATATAATCCCCAATCCATTACTGGACCTCCTGCAACACCTACTTTGAATGTTCCAGCTTCTTTTGTCATTAATGAAGTAGTCATAAAACCACCAAAACTCCATCCATGAATTGCCATTCTTTCAGGATCCACATATGGAAGTGACTTTAAATAATCAACACCAAGCATTTGATCTTTTACTTCTTCTGTACCAAGATTTAGGTGAGTAGCTTGCTCAAAATCTTTTCCTCTGTTTTCAGTTCCTCTACTGTCGACAGTATAAATAATATAACCATCTTGTGCTGCTTTCTGCATCCATAATGCAGCGCCTGCTTGCCATCTATTCGTAATTAATTGAACTCCAGGACCAGCGTATACATAAACAATAACAGGATATTTTTTATTTTCATCAAAATTTGCTGGTTTAATCATTCTTGTATTTAAGATAGTATTTCCATCAGCAGCTTTGATTGTTGAAAGTTCGATAGGGGAAGTAGTATAATCTTTTAGAGGATCTTCAGCCTCTACCAATGTTTGAATTGATTTTCCATTACCATCAATGATGATTTGTTTATTTGGAGTATCTAGATTAGTAAATGCAGCTATAATCAAATTACTTGAAGCATCATACTGTATTTGACTGTATACTCCTGACATTGAGGTAATTTTAGTAACTTTCTTTGATTTTAAATTTGCTTTATAAACTTGACGATCTAACCCATTGTTATCAGTTCCTAGAACAAACAAGTTTTGTTTCTTCTTATCAAAACCGATAACATCCATTACTACCCAGTCACCAGAAGTCAATTGAGCTAATTCTTTACCATCTGTATTGTATAAATACACATGCTCGAAACCATCCTTTTCAGTTCTCCATAAAAATTGATCATTACTATTAGGAAGAAATTCCATTGGGTGCGTTAATGATAAATATTTATTGTCTTTTTCTACAAATAAAGTTTTTACAAATTCTCCAGTTGAGGCATTATATTGATTTAAGGCTAAATGATTTTGAGCTCTATTTAATATGCCAATATATACAAACTGTCCATCAGGAGACCAAGCTACATTTGTAAGGTATTGTTCTTTTGGGCCTTCTGTTTTGACTTGAATACTTTTTTTCGTTTCAATGTTGAAAACATGTAAAGTTACTTCTTCACTTTTCATACCCGCCATTGGGTATTTGATTGGATCAGCTGAAGCAGGGCGTGTCTCAAGATTTACTAGAGGGTAGTCAGTAACCATCGTCTGATCATTTCTATAATAAGCGATTGCGTTACCATTTGGAGACCAAAAAGTACCTTGATTAATACCAAACTCGTTTCTATGTACTACATGACCATACACAATTTCTTTATTCTTTTCATTTGTGACTTGAATCTCATTTCCATTGACATTTAAAAAAAGATTGTTTTCAATTGTATAAGCAACTTTTGAGAAATCTTTGGTGAAATCTGTATTTTGTCCCTTATCATTCCAAGTGCTAAGTTTTATTGATTTTTTTGTCAATACATCAGTTGAATAGATAGCATTTTGATTCGTGAAAATAAATGATTTTTTTGTTGTCCATTGATATCTTGGAAAGCGGTTTAAACCATCTAAGTCAGGATTAGATTTTTTGACTTCTTCTAAAGTAATCAATGTTTTCTTCGTTCCTTTTTTAGCAAAAGTTGCGATTAATGCATTATCTTCGATAGAAGTATAATATCCTTTAGCATCAGGTTGCCATTGAACACTTATTCTTTCTGGATAAAATGTGGACCATCTTTCAACGATTGATTGTTCCAATGTTAAAGTCTTATTTTGTGCATTTAATTGTAAAGCACAGAAAAATAATACGCTTAGTGTAATTAAACTGTAAAATCTTTTCATGATTGATTTAAATAAAAATATAAGTTTAGTATTCTTCGTTATTTTAGCCTCTTTAAGTACTTCTATTTATGGTCAAGACAAAGTAAATTGGCTTACTTTTGAAGAAGCTATGGCTAAAAACAAAAAAGAACCTCGTAAGATATTTATTGATGTTTATACTGATTGGTGCGGTTGGTGCAAAAAGATGGATAAAAGTACTTTTTCAGACCCAGCAGTCGTAAAATATTTAAACGAAAATTATTACGCAGTTAAATTAGATGCAGAAGGGAAACAAGATATTACCTTTCAAGGTACCACCTTTAAGTACATTAAAAATGGGGGTAAGGGCTATCATGAATTGGCTGCTACTTTATTAAATGGGAAAATGAGTTTCCCAACTACTGTATTTTTAGTCCTTGATAAAAAAGAAGTACTAAAAGCACAACCTTTTCCTTTACCAGGATATCAAGATAAGAAAAATATGCACCTCGTTTTATCATATATAGAAGAAGGAGCAATGGATAATATTCCTTTTGAAACATTTAAGGAAAAAAATTATGTATCTCCTTATTCTTCTAAATAGATAAGTTATCAGTAATCAAAAAAGAGAATTAAGCATATAAGCCTAATTCTCTTTTTTGATAGATTATTTCTTAGCCACTCTTTCAAGTGTGATTTTAATAAAGTCCCAGAATCTACGAACCGTATTAATTTCACACATCTCATCTGGTGAGTGAGGATTTTTAATTGTAGGACCAAAAGATATCATATCTAAATTAGGGTAGTGGCTTCCAATGATACCACATTCTAATCCTGCATGTACTGCATTTACGATAGCAGGTTTATTAAATAACTCTTGGTGGATTTCCTTCATTTCTTCTAAAATCTCAGAGTTAGCGTTTGGAGTCCATCCAGGGTAAGCACCGCCATGCTCAACATTTCCTCCAGTGATTGCAAACGCTCCATCGATTTGATGTGTCACATCATATTTAGCAGAATCAACAGAACTTCTTGTTAAGAACTGTACAACTACTTTACCTGATTCAACATGCACTCTTGATAGGGATGTTGATGTTTCTACTAAACCTTCTAGATCATCTGACATTCTAATAACTCCACAAGGGGCAGCATAGATAGCACTGAATAAAGCTTCTTGCACTTTAACGTCCATTACTTTTTCAGGAGTTGCAATCTCTGAAACATTGATAACAAGATTTGGTTCAGTAGCATGTAACTCAGCTTTAACTGTTTCCTCAAAAGAAGCAACATAAGCCTTGAACTCTTCAACTTTGTCATCAGCAACGACAACTGTAGCAACAGATTCACGAGGAATAGCGTTTCTTAGACTACCACCATCAATTGAAGCAACCTCTAAACCAAACTTAGCATTTGATTTCCATAATAAACGGTTCATCAATTTGTTTGCATTACCTCTACCAAGGTGAATTTCACAACCTGAGTGACCGCCTTTTAATCCTTTAAGGTCAATAGATAGGGCTGTTCCTTCAGCAGCTACTTCATCATATGTATAGTTGACATTTGTATCAATACCACCGGCACAACCAATACATAATTCGTGCTCATCTTCAGTATCAAGGTTTAATAGAATATCACCATCTAACATTCCTTCTTCTAAACCGAAGGCACCAGTCATACCTGTTTCTTCATCTATCGTAAATAATGCTTCGATAGGACCATGAACTAGATCAGTTGAAGCAAGAATACCCATCATAGTGGCAGCGCCAATTCCATTGTCTGCACCTAAAGTAGTACCTTTTGCTTTAACCCAGTGTCCATCAATATATGATTGAATTCCATCTTGATCAAAATCAAAAACAGTATCGTTGTTCTTTTGATGAACCATATCCAAGTGTGATTGGATAACAATACCTTTCCTATCTTCCATTCCTGGAGTAGCTGGCTTTTTGATAATCACATTCCCTGTTTTATCAACAAGAGTGGTCAAACCTAAGTCTTCTCCAAATTTCTTTGTAAATGCAATAATTCTTTCTTCCTTTTTCGATCCTCTAGGAACTGCATTTAATTTCTCAAAGTTTTCCCATATCTGTGTGGGATTTAACTGAGCTACTTCGTTGTTCATGTTTTATATATGTTAGTATGTCAAGAAAGGGTCTCTTTCTTACTATAATTTCGATTTCAATTCAAAAATACTATTTCTTATTTATTTGTAAAGAAATCTGTTCTAAAGATTTCATTCCAATTTATACGATTAAAATGCCTTTGTTGATTACGGTCTGTATATAATAAAAAGGCATCTCTTGGTATTTCTTCAGCACCTAAGCTTTCAAGGTGAGGAGTATGCATTTGACAATCAATAATTTCATATTCCATTTCAATGAGATTTTTGCAAAGCATAATAAATCCATATTTGGATGCATTGCTTTTTTTTGAAAACATTGATTCCCCAAAAAAGGCTTTACCCATTGCTCCGCCATATAAACCACCTACTAATTCTTCACCTTCCCAAACTTCCACTGAATGCATAAAACCAATTTTATGTAATTGATTATATGCTTCTTCCATCTCATCTGTAATCCATGTTCCACCTTGATCAGGTCTGTATATTTCTTTACATGCTTGTATAACACCAGCAAAATTTTGATCAAATGTAACTTTGAAAGTTTCTCTACGCAGTAATTGTCTCATACTTTTAGAAACTTTTATATTTTCTGGGAATAAAACACAACGAGGATCAGGAGACCACCATAGCAGTGGGTCTTCGGGATTGAACCAAGGAAAAACACCGCTTGCGTAGGCTTCTATTATTCTTTTAGGGGTTAAATCACCACCTACAGCTAAAATTCCACTTTCATCTGTTAATCTCGCAGGGGGGAATTGAACGCTATCTTCTTCTAATTGAAATATTGGCATTCTAAAACTTGGTCTTTTTTATTAAATAAAGCAGAAAGATAATAAAATTATAACTGCTCAGCTATTAAAATAAGGTAATATTCATTCATGGAAGTATATGCACTGATTGGTGTAGCGAAAATCTGAATTTTCTTTCTTTCACTAGTATCAGGGTTATATGCTTCAATATGTTTAACTGTATGAGGAAGGTTTGTTTCCTTTGCAAGAATCATTGGATGTTGATCCTGAGGAATTTCCACATCAGTATCTTCTATATATATTTTACGAATATCTAATAAGTCCTCTTCAGAAGTTGGTAAAGTACCTTTTCCTAAAAGATCTTTAGCTTTATGGTTTAAATATATTGGAATAGTTTCAGCATCAGCTACCATTACACCAACTTGAGCATGTTCAAATGTATTGAAGAACCCTTGTAATTTTTCATTAGAATTTGATTCTTCCTCACCTTCATGATGTTCTTGATTTTGATATTTTGCCAATTGTTCTT
Organism: Flammeovirga sp. AWQ4_249; assembly: GCF_056161045.1. Taxonomy (NCBI): domain Bacteria; kingdom Pseudomonadati; phylum Bacteroidota; class Cytophagia; order Cytophagales; family Flammeovirgaceae; genus Flammeovirga; species Flammeovirga sp. AWQ4_249. The sequence continues at coordinate 24,775 of NZ_JBSWYJ010000005.1, read as the reverse complement.
TTGCCCAACGTAATTCTTGAAGTTGTGCATGATAACGTTGAGTCGCTTGTTCTTCTGTTTCTGCCTCAGTTCCCTCATGGATAATTTCTTTATCAAAAGATAAATTATATTCCATAAATAACTCTTGCCAAGCGGCAGGGACATCTCTTTCTAATTCACTACTAATACCTTGACTTTCATATTCTAAATGTTTTACAAATTTAGATAAAGGCTTTTTGATCCAGTAAGACATAGAAGAACTTTGAACAAAGAAGAAAATAGTTAATAAAACGATTCCTGCTACTGTTAAAGGTAATGATTGTACACCAATATTCATCCAAAGTTTTAACTCAGGAATACATAAAACAATTGATCTATCTAATTTACTATTAGGTTTTAATCGAATTAAAAACCACTTCCCAATAGTTTGTTTACTATGAAAATTTAATTTTTTAAAATCAGCATTTAATTCATTTGGAATGCTATTTACATCTGATCTATTTAAAATAGATTTTTCACTTCCATCTGTAATCCAATACAATGCAGATCCATGATCATTTAAGTAATACACATCTAACATGGTCATTTTATATAGACCGATACCATCTTTTTTTACTTGATCAATGGCTTTTTCAATTTCTTTAGAAGCCGTTGCATAATGATCTAATGCTTTAGAATTTAATAAAACCTGAATAAGATGTTCTTTTTGTTCTTTTACATCAAAGTAAATCTTAGCACCACAAGCACCCAACAATAAAAACAATGACAGTAGATAGAATATCACTGCTTTCATCTGAACTTTAGAAAAAATGGTATTAAGTTGTGTATTCATTTATTTCGAATTTTGTTCTATTCTTTGTTGCTTTGAAAGACGGTTAAGTCTTACCTCATAAGGAAGGGGTCTTCCATTCTCAATATGATTTAATAGCAATTCAGAAAAATAAGGACCTAATGATACTCCTTTTGCACCCAATCCATTAAATATATGAATATTTTTATGATTTTCATGAGTGCCAATAAAAGGTCTACGATCAAATGTAGCCGGCCTTATCCCAGACCAATGTGATAAAATTTCATACTCGTCATCAACCAAAGGATCAACTTTCTCTAATAATTGTCGTTTACCTTTTGCTGTAGGAGATTCCATTTCTTCCACTCTTTCATAAGTAGCTCCAAGTTTGCAAGTACCTTCATCATCAATAGGAAGGATAAAACCATTTCTATTAATGATATGTTTGAAACGTGCATTTTTGAATTTTATCAATAACAATTCACCTTTCACCGGTCTAAAGTCTAACGCTGTAAAGAAAGGATTATTTTCTACTTTATTACCTTCAGCAAAAATAATATGGTTTGCAACGATATTTTTGTAAATGATTTGATCATTCTTGACCTCTAAGTCTTCAAAGACAAATTCTTCTTCTATAATATTATTTTGATTTTGAGCTTTAAATGCGTCAAGTAAAATAGGAATATCTACATATCCACTGCGTTCTACTTCCATGCCACCATATGTATTATCAATATATTCACTATAGAATCCATCTTTAACAAAACCTTTTACATAAGTATTATATTTTGGATCTGCACTAGCCGCAATCCAATCTGTTTGCTTTTCTTGTGAATCGAAAGGAAAATAAAAGGGGATAGGTTGAAAAGATTTAACATTGTATTTTTTATCAAAGGCAGGGTAAAATTCTTCAACTTTATTAAACAAAAGATCACACAGCCATGTCTTTACCATTTTTCTTCCTGTAATAGGATTGTAAAGCCCACCTGCTACTCTAGAAGAATTTTTTGTAACACCATTATCTATGATTTTAAAAGAATTGCCTCTTTCTGCTATCGTCTCAGCAATTACAGTTCCAGCTAAACCTTGCCCTACAATTAAATAATCAACCTTTTCTTGCATATAATCGTTCAAATTAAAATAGTAATTACAAATATCTTATTCTATTTATAAAAAATATAATTTACATAAAACTAAATCTCTAATAAAAGTTGATAGGCTTTTCTTAATTTTTAGTTATTTTCATTTAATTTTTTAATTAAAACTAATAAATCATGCGCTTACTACTTATTCTGAATCTTTATTTTTTCATCACTTTTGGCCTTTACGCCCAAGAACAGGTTTTAGATGAAACAAAATTAATTTTGGCTGATAATTATTACATTAAAGCAAAATCAGATTACGAAATCAAAAATTATAAATCCTCTTTATCTTTTTTTTCAAAAGCATATGCTATCAATAATAATAATTCAGATTATGCATATGGAGTAGCTACTTCATTTTATGAGTTTAATGAATATGATAGTGCTCTAGTTTATATTTTAAAAGCAATTGAACTTGAACCAAAACAACCTGATTATCATTTAAGGGCAGGGAATATTTATTTTAAAAAAAGAGATTATGCTAAAGCTATTTCAAATTATAATATCACACTAAATAACCTAAGTGAAGAGTATCCCATAAATATTTTAAGTTGTTATTATAATTTGGCTGTAAGTCATTATTATTTAAAAAATTATACTGAATCAATAAGTGCTCTTACTGAAGTAATCAAAGAGGATAATGAAGATTATAATGCTATTCATCTTAGAGGAGTGAGTTATTTTCGCTTAAATGAAAAAACGAAAGGGTGTCAGGACCTTCAAAAAGCATACTCATTAGGTAACCTTAAATCAAAAGAATATTTAGATAAATACTGTAATACAAACAATTAAGGATTTCATTATTTTTTAGTAACAGTAGAATGACCTAGATAAAGTATAATTTCTTTATTTTTGTATGAAATTTTTATGTTCTGTTTCTCAATCAGAACAAATTGAATAGAAAGAATAATGATAAAAGTACATACATTCACATTTAGTCCGTTCCAAGAAAATACTTATATAGTATGGGATGAGACAAATGAAGCAATCATTGTAGATCCAGGTTGTTATGATGCCTATGAAGAACAAGCATTAAAAACATTCGTGGAAGAGAAAAATTTAAAAGTTGTAAAGATTGTCAATACACATTGTCATTTAGACCATGTATTTGGAAATAAATTTTGCCAAGATACATTTGGTGTGAAATTATATATACCAAAAGGAGAAATTGAAGTATTAGCATCAGGATTAGCCTCTGCAACAAAATACGGTATTCCAAATTTTGTAGTTTCAACTCATGATGAACTTTTAGAAAGTGGAGGTGAAATATCTTTTGGTGATTCAAAACTAAAAATCTTATACGCCCCAGGTCATTCACCAGGCCATTTAGTTTTTTATAATGAAAATCAAAATATTGCTTTAGGTGGAGATGTATTGTTTAAGGAATCAATCGGTAGAACAGATTTACCGGGTGGAGATCATCAAACTCTTTTAGAAAATATTAAAAATGTGATGTACTCATTACCTGATGAAACGACAGTTTACCCAGGTCATGGTCCATCTACGACTATCGGTCATGAAAAAAGATTTAATCCATTTGTAAGAGGATAATATGAATATTAAAAAACATATTCCAAATGCAATTACTTGTAGCAATTTATTAAGTGGTTGTTTGGGTGTAACTTTTTGTTTTGAAGGAGATCTAGTTTTAGGTGCTGCAATGATTTTAGTAGGAGCAACCTTTGATTTCTTCGATGGTTTTGCAGCGCGAATGTTAAAAGTATCTTCTCCTGTTGGAGCTGAATTAGATTCATTAGCTGATATGGTAACTTTTGGGTTTCTTCCTTCCGTTATCTTATATCAACTTTTGATAGAGGTAGAAATGCAAGCAGATACGCATTATACCTATTTACCATATATAGCTTTTTTAATTGCTGCATTTTCTGCAGTTCGTTTAGCAAACTTCAATGTAGACGAAAGACAATCAGATGGTTTTATTGGAATTCCAACACCTGCTACAGCATTAGTTATTGGGTCTCTTCCATTAATTCTGAAATATTATCCAGAATTTGAAGGAATTATTTTGAATAAATACCTCCTAATAAGCATTACTTTGGTCATGTCATATTTGATGAATGCAGAGCTACCACTTGTTTCTTTAAAGTTTAAGAACTTTGGATGGAAAGGAAATGAACCAAGATTTATTTTAATTGGTGTTAGTGTACTTTTATTAATAGTTTTAAAAGTAGCAGCATTACCATTAATTGTTTTAACTCAAGTAATTGTCTCTTTAGTCTTTCGGAAGAAATAACTAAAGAAGCTATAGAAATTAAAAGGATAGAAATTAGATTTTATCCTTTTTTTATTTTTTGCTAATCCACTATTTATTTTAGAAATTCAACTATTACTTTCAAGCAAACTTATGAGATATTTTTCCATTTTACTTAGTGTTTTATTAAGTCTTGTACTTTTTTATTTCAATATAAATTTACATACAGAACATACCTCAAAACAGGAAACGCAAAGTGATATATTATTGCAATTAAATTTTCTCGAAGATCAATTACATAATAAAAACCTAGGAATGGAGATGCAAAATCTATTTCCAGAAGGAGAGGTTTTTACCAATGTATTATACGGATTATCATGGTGTGAACTTGCAATGAGTGATCCTGAAAACGATTCTCTAAAGAATAAAGCAATTAAAGAAGCTCTTTTTGCTTATAATACAATTGATCAAAAGAAAGTGAAAAGTATTTTCCCAAGTTTTTTAAAACCAGATCATGGTGCTTTTTATAGCGGTTGGAGAAATTATCTTTTGTCTAAAATATTATTATTAGATACTACATTTACAAATGCAGGTCAGTATATAGAAAAGTACAAAATGCAATCTCAAGACATTGCAAATACTTATGACTCTTCTAGAGTTACCTATCTTGAATCATATGCCATGCAAACATGGCCAGCTGATAACTTTATTGCTATTGGTTCATTGGCAAATTATGATAAATTGTTCCCTTCCAAATACAATCATGTGATAAAAAAATGGATGGAGAAGGTGAAAAGTGAATTAGATCCCGAGACAATGATGATTCCTCATGCTGCTGAATTTCATCCTGATGGAGGTATTTCCTATGAAATTATGACTAGAGGTTCATCAACAACATTAATCTTAAGAATGCTTATTGATATTGATCCTTACTTTGGGAAAGAACAATATGAGCTTTTTAAAGAAAATTTTGTTGAAACTACTTTTGGCCTACCTTCAGTAAGGGAGTTTCCTAAAGGTATTTCAGCTTTTGGAGATATTGATTCAGGCCCTGTATTTTTTGGTGTTGGTTCTGCAGCAACAATTGTAAGTATAGGTACATTTGCAGCATATGGTGATTATGACAAATTTTTAAATCAATACAAAACAATAAATGCATTTGGTTTTACTACTATAACAGAAGATCAAAAAATGTACTTGGATGGTATTTTACCAATTGCAGATGCTTTTATTGCTTGGGGTAGAGCTTCAGCATTAAACTTTTCTGAAAATGAATATGAGCATGAATATTCATATGGATATAAATTCCATATTTATTCTTTAATTATTCTAGTATTAATATGGGGATATCAGCTTAAATTTAATTTAAATTTCAAAAGAAAAGACTACTAATCCTCTTTTTTCAACTTTGGAACTTTATCTCTAAAAATTTGATATTTTTTGTATCCATACCAAAATTCTTCAGAGCCTACTTTTAATACTGTTAAAGTAGGTATGGCGAATATCATTCCTACAACTCCTCCTAAAGCTGAACCAACAAATACTGCAAGAAATATAGCAAGAGGGTGCATTTTTACACTTCGAGAAAAAATAATTGGCTGAACGACGACATTATCTACCAATTGTACAATACCAAATACCGAAAGCACTTTTATAATCAAGAATATATAATCAGAAAGGTCAAGTAAAGAGGGGTCTGTAAGTACTCCCACAAGTACACCAAATGATCCGCCAATAAAAGGTCCTAGGTAAGGTATTAAATTGGCAACAGCAGCAAATACAGCGATGGTAATAGCATATTCAATGTTAGCTATCTTTAAACCAATAGTTGCAATTGAAAAAATACTTAACATCTGAAGGAATAAACCTAATAAATAACTTGAAAGTAGTTTTTCTGTTTTAATAATAGCTGAAATTGAAACTTCGAAATATTTATTAGGAATTAATACAATTAGTTGTCTCCTTAATAGTGAAGGGTCATACAGGAAGAAAAATGTAATAAAAAGTACGGCCATTGTACCTACAAAGAAATTACCAGTCAATGCGATTAATCCATTGACAAAAGTTCTAATTTGGTCACTTTCGACCATTGTAGATATTCGTTCAGTAAGTTGTTGAATTAAAAATCCATCTTCTGCTTCTGGAAGTATATATTTTTGAATAAGATTTTCAATACTATATAATGGACCTTCAACAACCATTATAAGTTCTTGTGTATTCTTTTGAGTTAATACCTCCAGTTGACTTTTAATCAGAGGATAAAAGAGAAATACAAAAAGACCAATGATGCAAAAAAGTATGATAAATGAACAGAAAACGGCTAATGCTCTAGGGAATTTATAACCAAAGGCATGGAGGTTAGCAATATAGTTTGTTGGAGTTTGAAGTATAGAAGATATAATCAAAGATATAATAATGTATGCAATTATATCCTGTAATTGAACTGACAGCCAACCTAAACATGCTACTATAGCTATTACTAAAAATAAATTAGTAAAAGACCTAAAGTATTTAGCTACTGAGGCGATTGATTTTAATGAATTATTAAACTTGTCAGATTCCATATTAAGTTTTTGTACTGCAAAAAATGTCTCTTACAATATATGAATATTGCTGAGATCTGTTCCGTAACTTAAAAATATAAAAAAGACTCCTACTTATTGTAAAGTAAGAGTCTTTTTTTGCTTTGAAAAAATGATCTTAGTAAGATAAATCGTTATCTAATGGTTCACTTTTGAATTCATTGCTGTAGCTTTCTTCGTGATTGTACTCTTGTTCAGGTAAAAGATCGTTCTTCACCTTATCAACGCACTCACCTAAAGCGTCTACAAATTTTTCAAAATCCTCTTTGTATAAGAAAATTTTGTGCTTTTCGAATACAGGTTGATCATCTTTAAAACGTTTTTTACTTTCCGTTATGGTTAAGTAATAGTCGTTTGAACGAGTTGCTTTGACATCAAAGAAGTATGTACGCTTTCCAGCGCGAACTTTCCTTGAAAAGATTTCTTCTCTTCTCTCTTCCACAGTCCTAATCTTTTAGTTTATTTCTGATCCTAATTTTTATATAACATTTCTATTATCCAAATAGAATTGAAAAAAAATGCATTTTTATCTCTGATTATTGCTAAAATTGAGGAAAAGCTGAAAATAATTGTAAGTTTACCTATGATTTTTTAGAACATTCAAAGAAAAAATAATGTCAGTAAAAAGACTTTTTGCCATCGGATTTGTAATTTTTTTAATTCTACCTAATAGTATTTATGCTCAAACTATCACAAAAATTGGTTATTCAGAAATAGGAAAGGCATCCTATTACCCAGATGATAGGAATAATATCATCACGCAGGGAGGATATAAGTTTAATAAAGATTCATTGTATGCTGCTCATCAATTTTTTCCTTTTGGAAGTATAGTGAAAGTTAGAAATGTAGATAATGGTAAAATAATTAAACTTAAGATTGTTGATCGTCCTTACACTAAAAATAGAATCCTTGATATGACCTATGTTGCTGCACAAAGGATTGATATTATAGGTAAAGGGAATGTCGATATTGAGGTAACACTTTTAGATACACCGCAAACACTAGCGGAAAAAAAGAAAAATAAAAAAGAAAAGGTTAAAGTTGAAATTGAATCACTTAAAATTTACCCTTCTAAATTTAGTCAAGTTGGAACATATCTATTAAAAGGAGAAGTAGTCCATATGCAAGGTTTTGGAATACAACTTGCTAGTTCAACAGATCTAAATTATATTCTTAATGAAGGTAAGTTGATCAATGAAAATTATCTTATTAATGGTATTTTTGTTCAGACTGGATGGTCAAATGACCAAAAAGTATTTCGTCTTCTGATAGGCAACTTCAACGATAAAGAAAAAGCAGCACCATTGTTGCAACTATTTAAAAATAATGGGTGTGATGTATGCTTTATTAGAAAACACCTAAACAAATAATTGATTTTTTATAATGAACCTAAAAAAGATTTTGTTATTATTCTTAAGTCTAATAACAATTAATACTCTCTACGGACAAACAAAAGTTGGTGACAAAAAGAAAGGTCAGTCTTCTTACTATGCTAATAAATTTCATGGTAGAAAAACAGCAAATGGTGAGAGGTTTAATATGTATGCCTATACTTGTGCACATAGAAAATTACCTTTTGATACTTATTTAAAAGTAACAAATTTGAAAAATGGTAAATGGGTGGTAGTAAGAGTGAATGATAGAGGACCATTCAAATCAAATCGTATTCTTGATTTATCAAAAGCTGCGGCTGTGAAGATTGATATGATTGAAGATGGAATTGCAAATGTTGAAATTGAAATTTTAGCTACAAATGGCCAGGGAACTAAAATAAAAGAAGGAACATCAGGAAGTTCAAACGATGCAATAAGTTCTAAAGATGTAAAAAAAGAAAAGAAAAAGTCTAAAAATTCTTCTTCTAAATCATCAACAACTACATCAAATGCAAAAGTGGGAACATATGGAGCTCCTGGAACTTACAGTATTTGGGGAACGCCAAAAACGATTAAAAATGGATTTGGAGTCCAATTAGCTTCTTATTCAGATTTATCTAAAGCAAAAGAAGCCGGAAAAAAAGCCAATAAAAAAGGATTGATAGAAATTTACATTCAAGCTGGATATCATAATAGTAAACCTATTTATCGCTTGTTATATGGTGATTATTCTGAGACTCAAGCAAAAAAAATAGTAAAAAAAGCAAAATCTAAAGGATATAAGGGTGCCTTTGTCAAAAAGCATTTGTAACTTATAAAGGTTATTAATCAAAGATCACTTTCATAGATCTAACTACTTTACAATTTCACTCAAAGAACTGATGTTGCAAGAAATCTCTTTTGATACAATTCGTCAATACGGTAATATTGAACTTTTAGCAAAGCAAATGGTTGAAGGTTTTATTACAGGTCTACATAAATCGCCATATCATGGTTTTTCAGTAGAATTTGCCGAACATAATTTATATAACCCAGGTGAAAGTACACGGCATATTGATTGGAAAGTTTATGCGCGAACTGATAAACTTTTCACAAAAAGATATGAAGAGGAAACCAACCTTAGAGCAATGATTGTCTTAGATCGTTCTCCTTCTATGTATTATCCTGATAAGACATTTGATAAGATGGCCTTTAGTACAATGGCTGCAGCTTCGTTGGGGTATATGTTGCAAAAACAAAGAGATGCTGTTGGTTTATGTACTTTTTCTGATGATTTAGAAGAAATGACGCAAGTAAAGTCGACCAGAACACATCTTCATCAGATATTTGTGAAACTTCAACAAATGTTGGAAAAACCTCCACCACAAAAGGGAACACATATTGCAAAAGTACTTCACCAAGTAGCAGAAACAATTCATAAAAGGTCTTTAGTGATTATTTTCTCTGATATGATGGGGCAGATGGGAAATAGAGATGAAATGTTTGCAGCATTACAACATCTAAAACACAATAACCATGAAGTTTTATTGTTCCATGTTGCCGATCATAGTACGGAATTGCAACTGGAATTTCCTGAACGACCTATGGTATTTGTTGATGTAGAATCAGGTCAAAAAGAAAAATTAAGACCTTCTCAAGTCAGGGAACAATATCAGAATACTATTCAAGAACTATATCATGATTTAAATGTCAAATGCGGACAGTATAAAATTGATTATGTTGAAGTAGATAGTAAAAAAGATATTGATCAAGTGATTATACCTTATATGCTCAAAAGGCAAAGAATGAGATAGTTATTAAAATGAAAAGGAACAAGACTTCAATTATTAAGACTTGTTCCTTTTTTAATATATGTCATCTTTGTAATTCTATTTTCATTTTCTTTGAAAAATGATGTAATTGCGCTTCTTTAAAGAAACAGAATAATTAAAAAATAAATGGCAAAGCAAAAACCTAGTGTACCAAAAGGTACTAGAGATTTTGGACCAGAACAAATGGCCAAGAGGACATATATTTTAGAAACAATCAAAGATGTTTATAAAAAATATGGCTTTCAAAACCTGGAGACTCCAACAATGGAAAATTTATCCGTTTTAACAGGTAAATATGGAGACGAAGGTGATCAGCTTTTATTTAAAATCGTCAATTCAGGGGATTATTTAAAGAAAGTAAATGCTGAAGATCTTGAAAAAGGAGCAAAGCATATGTTGCCAAAAATCTCTGATAAAGGACTTAGATACGACTTAACTGTACCTTTTGCTAGATATGTAGTAATGAATCAAGGTACTTTAAGTTTTCCATTCAAAAGATATCAGGTTCAACCTGTATGGAGAGCAGATAGACCTCAAAGAGGTAGATATAGAGAATTTTATCAATGTGATGCTGATGTTGTAGGAACAGATTCATTATTGTGTGAAGCTGAAATTCTTGCAATGATGGGTGAAGCATTAAATAATTTACAAATTACGGATCACACCATTAAGCTTAATAACCGAAAAGTTTTAACAGGTATTGCAGAAGCAATTGGTGAAAATGGTAAGGAGTCTGAATTATGTGTGGCCATTGATAAATTAGATAAAATTGGTGTTGAAAAGGTTAACCTTGAATTAGTTGAACAAAGAGGTTTCACACAAGAAGCAGTTGATCAACTGACACCAATTTATGAAATAAGTGGCTCAACTGAAGAGAGAATTGCCAAAATGAAAGCATTCTTATCTTCTTCTGAAGTAGGTTTAAAAGGACTTCAAGAATTAGAAGAAGTCTTTAACTATACTCAAAAAATGGGTGTGGGTACTGATAAAGTTGAGTTTGATGTAACACTAGCAAGAGGACTTTCCTATTACACAGGTGCAATTTTTGAAGTGAAAGTTAATAACGCAAAAATGGGATCCATCAGTGGAGGAGGTCGATATGATAACTTAACTGGAGTTTTCGGTCTTGAAGGAATGTCTGGCGTAGGTTTTTCTTTTGGAGTGGATAGAATCTATGATGTATTAGAAGAATTAGATTTATACCCTTCATCTGCAGTTGAAACAACAAAAGTAATGTTGACTAATTTTGATAATCAAGGAAGAGATTACTCTTTACCTTTACTTCAGAAATTACGTATCGCAGGTATTAGTGCAGAATTGTACCCAGATAATGCGAAAATGAAAAAACAAATGAACTTCGCAAATAGAAAAGGTATCGCTTATGTAGTTCTTGCCTGGGAAGATGAAATGGCTCAGGGAAAATATTCATTAAAAAATATGAATACAGGAGAGCAGCAAATGTTAACTGCAGACGAAATTGTAAACCAATTGAAAGATTAATAAGGTTACAATTTTAAATATATTAAGCACAATAGGTCTAATATCTATTGTGCTTTTTTTTGTGATAGTCGGTTTTTATATCCATATAATTGGTTTTTATAAGTTTTAGGAAGCTAATGAACGTTTAATCATGAATATAATCTCTTTAAAATATTTATGGTTATCACAGATTATTTGAAATATATAATCCTACATGTCATTATTTTTCTTTCTCTATCATCATTTGGACAATCTAATTTAGATACACTGACTTTCAAAAATGGTGATAAGATGATTGGAGAAATAAAATCCTTTTCCAAAGGTGTTTTTACAATTAAAACTGATTACAGTAAATCAGATTTTAAGGTAGAATGGTTGGAAGTTGATAAGGTAAACTCTGGCACACATTTCCTTGTAACTGTAGAAGGAGGGCGTCATTATTTTGGTAGACTTGAAAATTATAGTAGAGACAGCTTAATTATTTATAATAAGAATAATCATAAGGTGGTGAGTTATGATGATTTAGTCTACTTACAAGAACAAGGAAAAGATTTGTCAAAAAAATTGCAAGGAAGTTTTGATATGGGCTTTAGTTATACAAAAGCTAATAACTACAGTCAATTAACTTCCTCAGCTGATTTAAAATACACCAATAACTTTTATATATCTCAATTAAAAATCAATAATCTATTTTCAAAACAAGATAGTGCTGATGATATTAAAAGAAATGAAGCCTCTGTTAATTTTCAATATCTTCTAAAAAAAGATTATTACTTTCTTCTTAATAATGACTTCTTAAATAATTCAGAACAGTCAATTGATCTTCGATATACACTTGAAGCGGGTGTGGGTAAATATTTCTTCCATACAAATAAATTTAATCTTGGTACTTCATTGGGTATGAACTACTTGAATGAGAAATTTATGAATGAACTTGATGTTCAGGAATCAGCAGAGGCCTTCGTTGGTATTGATTTGGATATTTTTGATATGGGAGATATTGATTTAGATATCTCACTAATAACTTACAAAAGTTTAAACATTGATGGACGTTGGAGGGAAGATTTGGATGCTAGTTTAAAGTATGATTTACCACTCAATTTTTATATTAAAGTAGGGTTCAGTCTCGATTATGATAATAAACCAGCCGAAATAGGAAAAGATTTAGATTTCGTCATTACTACGAGTTTTGGTTGGAATAATAAATAAAAAGGATAGAACTCGAGAATTCTATCCTTTTTATTTATCTAATAGGACCAATCGCCTTTTTCAATTTCAAGAATTGCATGAACAACTAAGTCTATCATTGCAACTACATCTACCGGGTGTGCCATTTCGGTAGTTTGATGTAAATATCTCATAGGTACACTTAAAGCTCCTGCAATAGAACCATTTTTAGGCATTCGTTGAATGTTAGCAGTGTCCGTTCCACCAAATGGAAGAACCTCAGGTTGAGCTGGAATTTCCTTTTGCTCAGCAACTTTTTCTAGATGCTCTACCATTCTGCGATCACATATTGTACCGCCATCAAAATGCTTAATACCAGCACCTTTACCCATAGAAGTTACATAATCTTTTGGTGCTAATCCAGGTATATCATTAGCAACAGTAACATCTAATGCAATACCAAAATCAGGTGAAACACCATGACCAGCAACTTGAGCACCTCTTAAGCCAACTTCTTCTTGAACTGTAAATACACCGTACACATCAACGGGAGTATCTTGATTTTGAAGAGTTTTCATAATCTCTACCAATGCATAAACACAAACTCTGTCGTCTAATGATTTACCATTAATAAGATCACCAACCGTATCCATTTCTTGCCATCTTGTAATTGAATCGCCAATTTTCACATGCTTTTCAATTTCTTCTTTAGATAAACCGCAATCTATAAAATACTCTTCGTTAGTTACGACTTTAGTTCTTTCTGCAGCACTCATTGAGTGAATAGGTTTACACCCCATAACTCCCAATAAATCTTTTTTACCATGTACTTTAACTCTTAAAGAAGTTAAAGTTTTTGGGTCAAAACCTCCTAAAGTTTGAAAACGTATATAGCCATTGTCGTCTATGTGCTTCACCATAAAACCAATCTCATCCATGTGAGCTGCTAACATAAATTTCTTAGCATTTTCTTTGGAAGATTTCTTTATGGTAATGAGGTTTCCCATATTGTCAACATAATATTCATCAACAATATCTTTTAAAGTGTCAATTAATAAATGTCTTACTTTCTTCTCAAAACCAGGAGCTCCTGCTGTTTCACTGATATTTTTTAATAATGGGAGATCTATTCTTTCTAAACTCATATTTGTACTAATATATTTTCTGATACCAAAGCAGAAACAATTTTTTGTTCTCTGCTATTGATGATTATTTCTAATGATTTATCAAATTCTATTTTATCTGAAACTTCTATTTCTGTTCCAATACCAATACCTACTTTATCAAGGTATTGTAATAAACTACTATTTCCATCTTTTACTGCGACAACTGTAGCCTTTTGACTTACAGGTAAATCACAAAGAGATGTAGCTTCTAAATTACTAAATTCACCATTTTTGTCAGGAATTGGATCACCATGAGGATCATATTTAGGGTAGCCTAAGAACTTGTCAAGTCGCTCAATCATTCTAAGAGATTGAATATGTTCGAGTTGTTCAGCCACTTCATGAACTTCGTCCCAATTGAAATTAAGTTTCTCTAATAAGAAAACTTCCCAAAGTCGATGTTTTCTGATGACTAATAATGCGGCTTTTTTTCCTTCTTCTGTTAAAGATGTCCCTTTATATTTTTGATAATGAATTACCCCTTTATTGTTGAGCTTCTTTATCATATCTGTCACTGAAGCAGCTTTCGTGCTTAATTTTTCAGCAATAGCATTTGTATTTACTGGAGTATCTTTTTCAGATAAGTGATATATAGTTTTTAAATAGTTTTCTTCGGAATGACTAAACATTATATGTGTGCTATATATTATTATTTCTGCGATTTGCAAGTAAATAGTTAAGGTGGGAAAATCATAATTTTTAAAGAGAAGATTTTATCTTAAAACTTTATAAAATAACAAACAAGTGTTCCAGATACACGTATTTACTAATATTAGCAAACTATTTAATATACAAATTATGGGATTTGATTCAAGTGCAGTAAAAGTTTTAGAAAACAATAGACGTGAAATTAAGCAAGTTCAAACAGGACGTTTTCCATCTAAAGACTATTTAACGAAAGCCGGAAAACCTATGAAATTTAAACAGGGAACTAATGAGCAAAAAAGGAAATTTGAATCTTCTTTGGAGACATATAAGATGACAAGTAGAATTGAATTATTTGCTTTTTGGGCATTAGGAATCTTTGGTGTTACATTTTTAATGGCGTTAATCTTTACGGCTTAAAATGTTAAGCAATTTTTCTTCTTCTGTACTCCAAAAAGCTGAAGGAACTATATTTCTTTTAGATTTTTCTATCTTTTCTAGATAGTCATATAATTTTGGAACTGAAAAATTATTAAAATCTATGAACATATTATTGGAGTAGGATTGTAAGAAATTTTCCCATTTTGAATTATGCTGAATAAGCATTGGAATACCCATTGCTAGGCATTCATACATTTTAGTTGGAATACAGTTTTTAGTTGAATCATTTAACGGATAAGGCAATGCAATACATGTTGAGTTTTGCATTGCTTTTATTATTTCTAAGTGGGGGACAAATTCATTAATCCCAATTAATTCAACATTTGAAGAATCAGAAATAACATTTAGCTTTTGAAGGACATCATCTTCATAAGCTTTACCAATAATTAAAAATTTAATGTTTAGTTTATTCTTGCAACTATTTAAATCTGAAATAAAATTTATAAAATTGATTACACCAAAGCTTTTTGTCAATGTTCCACAAAAGGTAATTATGATTTCCTGATCTGTTTTCCTTGAAGTCTGTTTTAATAGGGGTGCATACTTATTTTCAAGAACAGTTGATTTATACTTAGGTAGTCTTTTTTCATTTAAATAGGTTTTTTCTGCTAAAAATATATGATTCAAAAAAGGGTATGATAGATTTTCAATCATTTTAGCCACAATTGACAGAAGGTATTTCTTATAAGGTGAATAGTAATATTGAGCAATGAAATTTAAAGGGTAATTTTCTAAAATATCATAATATAATTTTACACTTCTATTTTTCCATTTATAGAGTAAAATAATAGGTAATAATTCAATGGTATGAATAATTATTTTATCTGGTTTTTCTACTAAAAGTAAATGATAAAAGAGTCTACTCACATTTAAGCGAGTAGACTCTTTTTTATATGGCTTAAATCTAATATTAGACTCAAGAATATCATTTGACTTCAAATTAGATTGACTTCCAAAGATGACAACCTCAACATTTGATAGTTTTGCAATGGATCTTCCAAACTTCTCATAAACCCTAGTATCATTAACGGGTTTAAGAACTGAAGCTAAGATGATTTTTTCCATTGATTATAATTATTTTACTAATGGTGATAAAAATGCCATAGTATCCACATTATCTGCATAAGTTGAAACTGAAGGGAATTGAGCTTGTCCAAAATCTTCAGAATCTGCTAACCATTGTCCATCAGTAACAATACACTGTATTTTATCCTCAGCAGCAGCTAATTTTAATTTAAGATCTTTTCCATTTTCATATGTTTCATAGAATAACACTGAAATAGGAGAAACCATTTCCTCAGATTCCGCTAAAATTAATCCACCATTATCTAAGTGCTCAACTTTATTTACTAAATAAATTGATTTATTATAATCGTAATTGTTGGCATATTTATGATTAATGATTGTTTCTTTAGCACGATTTTCCAAAGCTTTCATTAAAACTTTAAAATCATAACCTTTAGGAGCATATACTTTAGAAATATTTCTACATCCTAAACCATAATATAAGAAGATGTCATCTGCTAATTTTGATAAAGTTTCTTCTGATTCATCACCTCTGATTACTGCAATCGAAGATCTATTATGACGAATAATATTAGGGTATTTATTAAAATATTTCACGAAATATCTAGTGCTATTATCAGAACCAGTAGCAATTACTTTATCTATATCCTTAACAGGAGCATCTAAAATCTCTATGAAATCATTAAATTTTGGTTCAATTTCTTTTAACCAATTAAACAGGATAGTCATCAAGAAAGTATCTTGTGAACTAAGTTTAGCCATTAATATGTGGCCTGAAATCAAAATGCTTAAAGCATCATGAAAACCAACAGCAGGAATATTACCAGCCATAACAACTAAAACCTTCTTTGGAGTTTCTTCTTCTGAAGTTTCATATGAGCTTGTCCACTCATTTAAGACCTCTTCAGATAACATTTTCTCGATACCAGTAAGTGCGTTGTTTACCGATAACTCATCGAACCAACCGTTGTCATCATTTGCTCTACGAGTTAGAGAAGCTTTAGTGTCATTGTCTAAAGTTCTTAGTTTATCTCCCAATGCTACAAAAGCATTTATTCTTTCTTGCAACTTCATTTTTCCTCTGTTAATCTAAAAACAGTGCAAAAAAAGTAGGAATAATGTGAGTTTACAAGAAAATTGTTTTAAAAGTCCGTTAAAGCGAAAGAAATAATGTTTGCACCCATCTGTAATGCCTTCATTCGGACCTCTTCAGGATCATTATGTATTGAAGAGTCTTCCCAACCGTTACCTAAATCAGATTCGTAACTATAAAAACAAATTAACCTACCTTCATAAAATATACCAAACCCTTGAGCTGGTTTGCCATCATGTTCATGAATTTTCGGTAGTCCATTTGGGAAGCTGTAAGTTTGATGATAAATAGGGTGATCGTGAGGAATCTCAACAAAATCTAATTCAGGAAATACCTTTTTCATTTCTAATCGAATAAATTTATCAAGCCCGTAGTTGTCGTCAATATGTAAAAAACCTCCACTTACTAAATAATTTCTGAGGTTTTCTACATCAGAATCTGAAAAGACTACATTTCCGTGTCCAGTAAGATAGATATAACTATAATCAAAAAGTTCAGCACTACCAATTTCTACAATTTCATCATCTACATCAATACTAGTGCCTAAATGATCGTTACAATATTCTGCTAAATTAGGTAAAGCAGTTTTGTTAGCATACCAATCACCTCCACCTGTATATTTAACTTTGGCTATTTTTAAGGAATATCTATTGTTATTTTGAGCATTAGATATAATAGGTACTAAAAATAATAGGAGTATAGTTATATATTTCTTCATTTGTAAAGCTATATCGATAATAAAATAAGGTTTTAAAAAGTGAACCTAGACTATCTTAATATACTAAAATTATGTCAAAAAAGCATAATTACAGTCATTAAATTATTTTAAGTCGACCATGTTTAATATTTGTGCAGAGACAATTCCTGCTGTTTCTGTTCTTAATCTTTCTTTACCTAAACTAACCCAATCAAATCCTTTTTCTTTTGCTTTATTTGCTTCTTCCTCAGAAAAACCACCCTCAGGCCCAATGAGTACGAGTATATCTTTTCTAATATGTATTTTCTGGAATAAGTTTTCAGTAGTTTCAGTTGGAACGTAGGCAATGAACTTTTGATCAAATTGTACTTCCAAAAAGTCTTCAAATTTTGGGATTATTGTCAGCTTTGGCATCCAAAATTTTCGTGATTGCTTCATTGCAGAAATTGCAATTCTTTCTAGTCTATCTAGTTTTAATTGTTTTCTTTCTGAGTGTTTAGAATAAAAGAATGTAATAGAAGATACACCTATCTCTATGGCTTTTTCTAAAAAGAATTCTATCCTATCCATATTTTTGGTGGGTGCAATACCAATATGTACATGAGGAGAATTTTGATGCATCTGTTCGATTTCTTTAATCGTAACTATACATTTTTTTTGATGGGCATCTTTAATTGCACATAAATAACGATGACCTTTTCCATCCATAATATGTAATTCATCATCATTTTTCATCCTTAATACCTTAACTATATGTTTAGAATCTTCTGATGATAATGTTACATACTCCTGGTTTGGAGTGATTTCTTGGTGGTAAAAAAGTCTCATAATTATATTTTTCAGTCTTTATTCTTCTAAATAATTGCAAAAATACATCAGATTTCGCTTTATTTCTTATTTTTCTTGATTATTTATCTAAAATACTTTCTTAGTATTGTTTGATTTTGTAATTTTGCAAGCCAAATCACATTGAAGGTGAAGAAGAAAAACGCATATACTATAACAATTGGTGGCCTAGGTAATGGTAAACATCAATTTGAAATCGAGTTGAATAAAGAACTTTTAGATTTATTTGAATCTGAATTGATGGAAAATATATCTGGAAAGGCGATATTGCAACTTGTTAAAAGTGAAACACAGATCGATGTAGATCTTTCACTAAATGCAAAGGTAGTGTTGTTAAGTGATAGGAGCTTAAAAGAATTTGATTATACATTAGAGGAAACTCAAAAGGTATATTTTAAATTTTCTGATAAGTTTGAAATGTTAGAAGATGATTTATTCAAAATACCTTTTAACGAATCAGATTTAGATTTTGCTCAAATTATTTATGATTTAATAGCAGTATCATTACCTTCTAAACGTTTACATCCAGAGGAGGATGAAGATGATGAGTTTTATTACTCATCATACGAAGAAGAAGATGTAGACGAAATTGAGGAGGACAACAATGAGGAAGAAGAAGAGAAATCGACTGACCCTCGTTGGGATATTTTGAAAAAACTCAAATGATATATATTTAAGAATTAAAAATGGCACATCCTAAGTCGAGAATTTCGAAAGCTTCGAGAGGTAAGCGTAGAACGCACCTTAAGATGGATAAACCTACAATCTCTTTTTGCCAATCAACTGGTGAAGCACACGTAAGACACCGTGCTTTCTGGTCTGACGGTAAAATGTATTATCGTGGCCAAGTGGTTATCGATAACTCTGTAGATGTAGACGAAACTGCTGAGTAGTTTTAAACTGCACAGAATCAAGCCAATCCTAAAAATAGGGTTGGCTTTTTTTTATACTTTATATGGATTTTCAAAGAGTTCATTATCTTTGCCTTTTGAAATTTGATTTTGACAAATAGTTGATCTCAAAAAAAGCAAAGAATTACCGATATTACTATGGCAATAAAAGCAGCAATTAAAGGAGTTGGAGGATACGTTCCTGATTATGTTCTTACAAATAAAGAACTAGAGACAATGGTTGACACAAATGATCAATGGATTCTAGAAAGGACAGGGATATCAGAAAGGCGTATTCTTAAGGGTGAAAATATGGGTACTTCCTATATGGGCATTCAAGCTGTAAAACAGTTATTAGAAAAAACTAACACAGACCCGAAAGATGTTGACTTGATTATATGTGCAACTGTAACTCCGGATATGTTCTTTCCAGCTACAGCAAATATTATTGCAAAAGGCGTAGGAGCAGATAATTCATTTAGTTATGATTTAGGAGCTGCATGTTCCGGATTTTTATATGCTTTAAGTACAGGGTCGCAGTTTATAGAAACTGGAAAATATAAAAAAGTTGTCGTTGTTGGTGCTGATAAAATGTCTAGTATTGTAGACTATACTGATCGTACAACATGTGTTCTTTTTGGTGATGGTGCTGGAGCAGTATTATTAGAACCAACAGAAGAAGATAATGGTGTGATGGATTTTGTATTAAAAACAGACGGTGTAGGAGAGGAATATCTAAACATGAAAGCAGGTGGATCAAGAATGCCAGCTTCTCATGAAACAATAGACAATAAATTACACTATATCTTCCAAGCAGGAATGCATGTATTTAAATATGCTGTTGTTTCCATGGCTGATGTAGCTGCAGAAATTATGGAACGTAACAAGTTAACAGGAGATGATATCGCTTATTTAGTTCCACACCAAGCAAACAAAAGAATCATTGATGCTACGGCTCATCGTATGAACGTTGGGGATGATAAAGTCATGATGAACATCAATAAATACGGTAATACTACTGCTGCAACCATCCCATTATGTCTTTTAGATTATGAAAATAAGTTAAAAAAAGGCGATAATCTTGTTCTAGCGGCCTTTGGAGGCGGTTTTACTTGGGGATCGGCATTTATTAAGTGGTCTTACTAAGAATAATTTGTATTTTTGCGTTCGGATTTTACCAATTCAACGAATTAATACGTTAAGTAGTAGAAAATTTAAAGTATATATAATGGCATCTACAGCTGATTTTAAAAACGGTTTATGTATTGAATTCAATAATGATATTTTTCAAATTATCGAATTCCAACATGTAAAACCAGGTAAAGGTCCTGCTTTTGTACGTACGAAATTAAAAAGTATTCGTACAGGTAAAGTAATTGATAATACTTTCACAGCAGGTCACAAAGTTACAACTGCTCGTATCGAAAGAAGACAACACCAGTATTCTTACGAAGATGATTTGGGTTTCCACTTTATGGATACTTCAACTTGGGAAGAAGTTGCCTTACCAGGTGAACAGGTACCTAACAACGACTTATTGCAAGACGGAATGAATGTTGATATTCTTTTCCATGCAGAAGTTGAAGAAGTAGTAGGTTGTGAATTAGCTCAATTCGTAGAGTTAGAAGTTACTTATACAGAACCAGGTATTAAAGGAGATACAGCTACAAATACATTGAAACCAGCTACAGTTGAGACAGGTGCTCAAATTATGGTTCCTTTATTTGTAAACACT
The DNA here is from genome assembly GCF_056161045.1 of Flammeovirga sp. AWQ4_249. Lineage (NCBI taxonomy): Bacteria > Pseudomonadati > Bacteroidota > Cytophagia > Cytophagales > Flammeovirgaceae > Flammeovirga > Flammeovirga sp. AWQ4_249. The sequence goes on along the minus strand of NZ_JBSWYJ010000005.1, from coordinate 3,704 downwards.
GGCGATGTAATCAAAGTGAATACACAAGACCGTTCTTATTCAGAACGAGTTAAAAAATAAAAATTAGTATTTAATCGAATAGGTTTGGGGAGTGTAGACTTCCATTGTTCCTCAGACACACACACTATCACATTATGAAAGCACCAGAGGTAAAAGATCTGATTAGCTTTATTGCAGGTTCAGGCTTGCAAGAAGTAAATGTAGAAACTGCAGAAATCAAACTTCACATTAAACGCAATGTTGACGCTTCTGCATCAGTACAAGCGGTTGCTCCAGCAGCACCAGTTTTAGCGGCAGCTCCAGTTGCTCCATTAGCAGCAGCTCCAGCAGCAGAATTACCAGCTTCAACTCCAGCTCCAGTAGCTGAAGCAGCACCTGCAGCAGCTCCGGCTTCAGCAGCAGATACTGCAAACTATATCGAAATCAAGTCTCCAATGATTGGAACATTCTATACAGCACCTAATCCTGATTCTGACATGTTCGTTAATGTTGGCGATTCAGTGAAGAAAGGTGACGTAGTTTGTATCATTGAAGCTATGAAGTTATTTAACGAAATCGAATCTGAAGTATCAGGTAAAATCGTTAAAATCTTAGTAGATAACATGTCTCCAGTTGAATACGATCAACCATTATTCTTAGTAGATCCATCTTAATTTATAGTTAGATCAACTATTAAATTAATTTCCAACTATAACTAAGGACGTATCGTGTTTAAAAAAATATTAATTGCAAATAGAGGAGAAATCGCTCTACGTGTGATCCGTACTTGTAATGAGATGGGGATCAAAACTGTAGCGGTTTACTCTACTGCAGATAAAGACAGTTTACATGTTCGTTTTGCTGATGAAGCAGTATGTATCGGACCAGCTCCATCTACTGATTCTTATTTAAGTATTCCAAATATCATGGCGGCAGCTGAAATCACTAATTGTGATGCTATCCACCCTGGTTACGGTTTCTTATCAGAAAACGCTCAATTCTCAGCAATTTGTGCTGAAAACAACATTAAATTTATTGGTGCTTCTGCCGACATGATCAACAAAATGGGTGATAAGGCGACAGCAAAAGCAACAATGAAAGATGCAGGTGTTCCAACTATTCCTGGTTCTGAAGGTCTTTTAGACTCAGTAGAGCAAGGTTTGGAAATTGCTGAAAAAATTAAATACCCAGTTATCTTAAAAGCAACTGCAGGTGGTGGCGGTCGTGGTATGCGTATCGTTAACGGACCAGATGAATTCCATAAAGCTTGGGATTCAGCACGTCAAGAATCAGCTGCTGCTTTCGGTAACGATGGTATGTATCTTGAGAAGTTCGTAGTAGAACCTCGTCACGTTGAGATTCAAATTATTGGCGATAGTCATGGTAATGCATGTCACTTATCAGAAAGAGACTGCTCGATTCAAAGACGTCACCAAAAATTAACAGAAGAAGTTCCTTCACCAGCTTTATCTCCTGAATTAAGAGAGAAGATGGGACAAGCTGCAATTGCAGGTGCTAAGAAAATTAGCTACGAAGGTGCGGGTACTGTAGAATTCCTTGTTGATAAATATGGTGATTTCTATTTCATGGAAATGAACACTCGTATTCAAGTTGAGCACCCAGTAACTGAACAAGTAACTGGTTTTGACTTAATCAGAGAGCAAATTAAAGTAGCTGCAGGCGAGAAAATTTCAGGAAAAAACTATACTCCTCAAGCTCATTCAATTGAATGTAGAATTAACGCTGAAGATCCTGCAATGGATTTTAGACCTTCTCCAGGTAAAATCACAAATCTTCACGTACCAGGTGGTCCAGGTGTAAGAGTAGATACTCATGTTTACTCAGGTTATGCTATTCCTCCAAACTACGATTCAATGATTGCTAAATTAATTGTTACTGCGGAAACAAGAGAAGAAGCTATTAAAAGAATGAAGAGAGCTTTACAAGAGTTCGTTATTGAAGGAATTAAAACAACAATTCCTTTCCACTTAAGACTTATGGATAACAAAGTTTACCAATCAGGTGACTTTAACACAGGTTTTATGGATGAATTTACTTACGAAACTTTAGTATAAGGTTACGTAAATAATATATATCATGATTAAGGAAGTCAGAAATGACTTCCTTTTTTTATGTTCTATCTATTTTGGTTGAAATTAAACATATACTTGAAATTTTTATAATTTAATAAAATATTAATAAGAAGATCTTAAAATAATCTTATCATAGAAAATATTTTTTATAAATTGAAGTAAATATCCATCTGTATATTATATTTACATCATATATTTATTTAAATTTCCATAAATATTAACATTTGCTATAACAGATATATAGACAATTAATTATTAAACATTTGAATAGTATTAGATTAAAAAAAAATAATAAAAATGAAATAAGTGTAGTTAATTCTTATTCAATTAAATTTTTATTAGAAGGGTATAAATCTTATTTGCTTAAAGGAATTGAAGAAAAATCTGAAGAAAATACGGTATTTAAAGCACAATCTCAGTTTAAGAAGTTTCTTGAATATTCAATTTCTTTTCGAGAAGGTCATTTATCTCTTCAGACTTTTATTCATTATTCAAATTACCTACAGCAATTAGTTGATAATGAAGAAATATCCTCTTCTCAAAAAGCTCTTAGGAGAATGTATGCTAGGCGTATTAACTTATCAAATGGCAAGGAGGGATATTTAGTTTGGCTTCATAAGAATGCTTATAGGATTGTTTCATCTAATAAAGATAAAGTATTAGCTAAAAATTGGTCTAAAGACTTTGAGGATTGGTTAAAACTACAATCAAAATTAACTCGAAATACAGATTATAGTAAAGTAATATCAAATATTGTTGGAATGTACCTCAGATGGTTAAAGAAGTCAGACTATAATGAAATATCAGCTTTATCCGTTAATGTATATCTAAGGGAACAAGCTCATTTAAAAATTTCAACTTTAAATCTATATTTGAAAGCAATAAAAAGGTTTGCATCATTTTTTGAATTAAGTTCAGATCATCCTAATAGGCATTCTATTTCACAAGAAATCCAGACTTTGAAAAAGTTTGAGGATTCTATTCAAACGGTAAATAGGATAGGGTTAGGTAAAAAAGATATTCAATCTCTATATGAAAATTCAAATGACAAACAGAAACTAATTCTTCATCTGGGTTTAAAAATGGGTTTAAGGGGAAGTTCAATGCTTAATCTGTCAGTAAAGGATATAAATTTTGTAACAAAAAAAATGGCAGTTTGGTTAAAAGGGAAGAACAATAGAGAATATTTTCCTATACCACCAGAGCTAGTAAGCTTTTTAAAAGATTATATTTCAGGGCATCACCTTTTAGAAAATGATAAATTATTAAATTATAGATCTACCGCAATAAGTAGTTTGTCAAAATATTTTTCAGATTTTTTGAAAACTAATAATTTAAAAGAAATAGAGAAAGAAGGAGAGGTATATACAATAAGTCTTCATAATTTGAGACATACATTTGCCTATAATTCATTAGACAAATTTGGATTATTGACTACTTCTAAATTATTAGGACATGCTTCAACTCAAATAACAGAGCAGTATTATTTACAAGATAAAGTAAGAGATATATTTAATAATCTATATGATTATGATGAAGAATGGAGAGTATAAAATAAACGCTGTCCGTAATTTTTAAATTTTATATATTGAAAATTATGGCAAAGCAATCACAAAAAGAGAGTGCTGAGTT